>JBGAKX010000109.1:0-14880 GCA_044224215.1 Blastocatellia bacterium | reverse complement strand
CGAATACGACATCACGGTGACGAACAATGGCCCGGATCCGTCCGAGCTGCTCAGGTTGACCGGCTCGACACCAGGCGGGACGCGGTTCGTGTCGCTCACGTCCGACCAGGGAACGGTCACGGCGCCCGCCGCCGGAAGCACGGGATCGTTCGCGTGCGACATCGGCACGCTCGAGGACGGCCAGTCCGTGCACATCACGCTGACGGTCAACGTGATCGCCGAAGGAGGTGCGACGGTCAACGCGCGCTTCGTCGCAAGCGGCAGCGCCACCGACTCGCTGCCGTTCAACAACTCGGCGGCGACGATCACGGGCGTCCGCGCCGGCAACGACACGCTGCTCACATGGGACCCTCCGCTCGAGTGTTCGGACGACTGTCTGAATCCGCCGCTCCACCTGCAGACCTCGGCGCCTCCTCCGGGCAGCGCGTCGAAGGTGCCACGCGTGGCCCAGCTCGTCGCCGGTGTGCTGCCGGTCGCTCGCGATCCGAGGAACTCGCTCGTCGGCTACAACATCTACCGCTCGAATTCGCCGAACGTGACGGCAACGCCACAGAACTTCTTCACGTCGGTGCCGCCAAGCACGACGGGGATCATCGCGCCGACCGCGACGACGGGGTCATTCTTTACCGTCACGGCGATGTATCCGAACGGCGAGAGCAGCGACACGAATGCCGCCAGCGGCGGCATCCCGGAGCCCGACATCATGGCGTTCGACATCCGGACGGCAAAGGTGATCGTCGGCGGGACGGGGTTCTCGGACACCGTGCAGGTGTTCGTCGACGGCATACCGTTCAAGAAGGGCGCAAGGGTGAAGCCGGGCAACGTGCGGATCGTGCAGAAGGGCAAGCTGCTGACGGGCCAGACGGTCCAGCAGTACCTCGCTCAGCAGGGCGGCGTGGTGCTGGTGAGCGTGCTGAATGCGGACACGGGCATCGGGACGGTCCAGCAGTACCTCGCTCAGCAGGGCGGACACGCTGGTGAGCGTGCTGAATGCTGGTGAGCGTGCTGAATGCGGACACGGGCATCGGGACATTCCTGTACCGGAGTTCGAAAGCGGCCGCAGACAAACGCGAATGAGCGCGAATCAGGATCGGGCACAGTACCGCCACCGGTAGGTGGCGGGTGATGTCACGTCCCCTTCAACTGACGGTACAGGTCCATGGCGGGACCTGACTCGGGCAGCGCGAGGTAGATCCCGACCGCACGTCTGAGATTCTCCTCGCCAAAGACCGTCACGCGCTGGATCCGCAGAGCTTCGCGAAACGCCTGCTCAGCCCCCGTGCGGTCTCCGAGCTTCACGTCAACAACCCCCATCGACATATACAGGTCCGGATCGTCCGGCGCGACGGACACTCCCTTCTGAAGCACAGCGAGCGCTCCGGCGGCATCCCCGTTCGCAAGAAGCGCGAGTCCAAGCGCCCGGTACGACGCCGGATCACGCCCGTCCCGCCGGACGGCCTCGCGCCCGGCGGTCGTGGCATCGGACGTGCGGCCGGCAACCCGAAACGCGTCAGCGGCACGAGCGTACATCGTGGCATCCCACGCTCCGGCGCCTTGCGATGCCTCGAGGGCTCGAACGCCCGCCTCCACATTCCCGCGCTGCAGTTGCGACAGCCCGAGCACGAAACGCGCCTTCGAGTTCGCCGGATCGGCCTGAAGGCTGCGCCCGATCCACGGATCCACCTCGTTCGCGCGGCCCGTGAGCAGAAGCACCTCGGCGACGCCCGTGGATCCATCCGGATCCCCCGGTTCGATCTCGATCGCGCGCTGGAACGACCGGAGCGCTTCTGGGTACTCCTCGCGCTGCAGATACGCGTTTCCGAGATTCACAAGATTCCCGGATGATGCCCCCGCGAGCAACGAGCTGCGCCGAAACCGGTCGAACTGGTCGAACTCGGCCGACATCGCCGCGTGGCGCCTGAGCACGAGCTCACCGTCCGCGGCGCGCCCGGAGGCAACCAGCAGCTGTCCAAAATTGAGTCGCGCGACGAGGTCCCACGGGTCGGCGGCAAGCGCCTGCTGAAACGTCTCGATCGCTTCGTCGTTCCGTCCCAGTTTTCGCAAAACGAGTCCGAGTTCCGACAGCGCCGGCGCCCGCCCACTCCGGGCGGCTGCCCGCAGTTGCTTCTCGGCCTCTTCGTAGCGGCCTGCCGTCGACAGGCTCCGCCCAAGATAGAACGCCGCATCGAGGTCGTCGGGCTTGAGCCGGAGTGCCGTTTCAAACGATACAATCGAGTTGTCGACGTCACCCAGTCGCGAGTACGCGAGACCGATCTGCGTGTAGCTGCCGGCATACCCGGGATTCGTGGCGATCTCGGCTTCGAATTCCTTTCGGGCCGATTCGAGATCGTTCCTGGCCAGCATGAAGACGCCAAGCGTGTAATGCAGCAGCGGCGCGTCGGGATGCGCCTCGATCTGGGCGCGAACCATTGCGATGCCGTCGTCGACCTTGCCCGCGTCGTACAGTGTCTGCGCCTGCTGAACGACGGCAAGGACATTCGCATCGGCTGTGCGAGGCACGGGCCTGGTATCGCGTCCAACCAGCCAGTAGCCCGCGAGCGCCAACGCTATGACGACGGTTGCGATGCCGAGCCACAAAAGCCGATGGCGAGCCGGAGCCACTGCAGCCTGTGCCTGCACCCTTGCGTCGTTGCGATGTCGTTTCGCCAAACCCGTCACTCGCGGATCGTCACGATCCGGTTCGCGGTTCGCAGCTCGACGGGCACATCGGACACGTGCCCGTCTCGCCACCGCACCTGGATGCGATCGACCGTGGCGCGGTCACCAAGCCCAAAGTGAAGCCGCGTGTCGTTCTGCGATTCGTAGCTCGCCCCGGCGCGCACCTCGGCGACCTGAACGAGGTCCCCGGCCGTGACAGTGACCCGTGCGCCTATGGCGTCACGGTTGCGACGGTCGAGCACCTTGAGCGTGATCCAGTGCTTCTGACTACCGACCTCGTTCTTCAGCAGCACTGCCCGTTGGTTGTTGTTCATCACGAGCACGTCGACGTCGCCGTCGTTGTCGATGTCGCCAAAGGCGGTGCCCCGGCCCACCCAGACTGTCTGAAAGAACGCTCCGGACTTTGACGAAACGTCCGCGAACCGGCCCGCGCCGTTGTTCTCGAGCAGTTGTGCAGGCTGCGAATATGGCGACGACGGGTCGCGCGGTGTCGGGTCGCGCGAGATGCGGCCATTTGTGACAAATACGTCGAGGTCGCCGTCGTTGTCAAAATCGAGCAGGCCCGTACCGAACCCGACCATCGGAAGGCTCGGCGGGCCGGCGCCGGAAGCGGCCGTATAGTCTTCAAACGCACCGCTTCCGAGATTCCGGTAGAGCGTGTTCGTCTCGTTGTTCAGGTGCGTGACAAAGATGTCCAGCCGGCCGTCGCGATCGACGTCGCCGGCATCAACGCCCATCCCGGCCTCGGTCATTCCCCGCTCGTTGAATGCGCAGCCGGCTTCAACCGCAACATTCCTGAACGTGCCGTCGCCGTTGTTCCGGAACAGAAAGCTCGCCGTCGAGTCGTTCGCGATGAAGGCGTCCGGATCGCCATCGTCGTCATAGTCGAACCACACGATCCCGAGGCCCTTCCCCTGTGCGGGATCATCGATGGAGACGCCGGCCTTTCTGGTCACGTCCGTAAACGTCCCGTCTCCGTTGTTGTGGTAGAGGACATCCGGCGCGCCCGGATATGCGTCGGGCCCGCAGTATTCCGGGTTGTTGCGCGCACCGCACAGCACGTTCTTGTCGAACGAGTACTCGAGGTAGTTGACCACGTAGAGATCGAGGTAACCGTCGCCGTCGTAATCGGCGAACGCGCAACTCGTGGACCAGCCCGGGTCACCGACACCTGCCCTGGCGGTCACATCCGTGAACGTTCCATTACCGTTGTTGAGGTACAGGCGATTCGGGCCGACGTTTGCGCAATAGATGTCCACATCGCCGTCGTTGTCGACGTCCCCGAACGCGCATCCCTGGCCGTATCCGGTGTCGCCTGCGCCGGACGCCTCGGTGACGTCCGTGAACGTCCCGTCACCGTTGTTGTGGAACAGCCGGTTGGGATTCGGCGTCTGGTCGGCGGCGCCGGGAAGCGGTCCGCACTGAACGAGGTACGCGTCGAGCCAGCCGTCGTTGTCGTAGTCGAGGAATCCGCCGCCCGAGCCGACGATCTCGGGCATGTACCACCGTCCGGACGCACCGTTCGCGTGCGCAAAGCGAAGGCCGGCGGCATCGGCCGTTTCGGTGAAGACTTCGCGGACCGGCACCTCCGGTGGCGTTCGCGCGCCTCCGCACTGCATCGATGCAAGGCAGAGGGCCAGGAGAGCCATTCGTCGAACTGTCGTGTACGTCGTTTTCGTCATCCGAGCGACAGAGCATACCCGGTGTGGCGGGCCAGGCACGACAACGGCTGGCGAGGTTCGCTCCTCGCCAGCCGTTGTGTCGTCAATCGTGTCTTGCGACTCCTCCGCGCAAGGCCTGCTGTCGGCATCCCTGACTGGCTAACAGGGCGGGTCGTTGAGGATGTTCCGGTCACGCAACACGTATCGGGTCCCCGTCACGAGGTTGGTGATCGTTGCCGTCGCCGTGTGCGCACTGAACAGTACATTCATGTCCATCCGGACCGTCGGGCTGTCGTGGTCGTACGCCGACAACGCCCGTCCAGGCACGTTGCTGATGTACTCGGCATACCCCTGGAACGTCGTGTTCGTAGCCTGCACGTGGTACTGCCACAGTCGATAGAGCGGCGAAGCCGGGTCCGCAACGAGCGACAACGTGTCGCCCGTCCCGTCATCGACATAGCAGTTCGTGAAGGCGTTCGTGACCGTGACGGTGAACGTGCAGGTCGCGGTGTTGCCGACTGCGTCCGTCGCCGTGCAGGTTACGGTGTTTGTGCCGACCGGGAAGAACGACCCCGATGCGGGAACGCACGCCTGTGTGACGCCAGGACAGTTGTCCGACGCGGTCGGCGACGGATAGTTGACTATCGCGCCGATCGTCATCCCCTGCATCGTGTTTGCAGTCGCGATGACATTCGCCGGGCACGTGATCGACGGAGGCTGCGTGTCATTAACGGTCACCGTGAACGAGCACGTTGCCGTATTTGACGCCACATCCGTCGCGGTGCACGCAACCGTCGTTGTTCCCATGGGGAAGAACGAGCCGCTCGCCGGAACGCACGCCACGGTGACGCCGGGACAGTTGTCGCTCGCGGTCGTCACAAACGAGACGACTGCGCCGCACTGGTTCGCATCGTTCCCCTGTACGACATTCGCCGGGCAGGTGATCGTCGGTGGCTGCGTGTCGTTCACCGTCACCGTGAAGCTGGTCGACGTCAGCGTGCCGGCATTATCGGGTGCCGTGCACGTCACGGTCGTCGTCCCAGTCGGGAAGAACGAGCCTGAAGCCGGCGAACATGTCACCGGACCACAGTTCCCCGCAGTGGTCGGTGTCGAGAATGTAACGACCGATCCGCACTGGTTCGAAGTGTTCGAGGTTGTAATGTTCGGAGCAGGCAAAATGGCGCATCCGGTACACAGCGTTCCCGTGGACGAGATGGTGTCGATGCTTGCCCCGGTAACCGTGACCGAGCTGTCCGCGCCGACGCGCCAACGCAGCACGACATTCTGGCCGTTTGCTGCCGCCGGAAGGTTCACGACGGATGTGACAAATCCTGGATCATTGCCCGACCACATCATCCTGCCACTCAGTGTGCCGCCTGCGGACGTGGAGTTGTACGGGCCGATGGGAATGGACCCGCCAGCCGCGAGAATGTCGGCGAACGGTCCTCCGCCGATCGAGATCTCGAGGACCAGACCATCGAACGACGCCTCGAGCGCGACGTTGCGACGGAACGTCACCGTCGCGGAGGGCGACACCACCTTGAAGGGTCTTGAATCGAGCCGCGAATCCTGGTTGTTCGCCGCACCGACAAATGCCCGGTTGGGCGCCGTGTCGGCCGAACCGGCGACGGTGGCCCAGACAGGCCCTGATGGCGAAGCGGCAGTCCACATTGGTGGAAGCGCTGGAGCCGTGACGAGATCAAACCTCTCGCCACAGGCCACCTGCGGGACACAAACGAGCCCGGTAAACACGATCGAGTCGACAAACGCGCCGGTAAACCCGACGCTCCCGTCGCACCCGACACGCCACCGCAGCACGACGTCCTGGCCGTTCGCCGCGGCCGGAAGCGTCGCGGATGAGGTCACGAATCCGCCCGAGTTGCCCGACCACATCTGGCGGCCATTGAGAGGCCCCCCACTGGATGTGCTGTTGTACGGACCAACGGTGATGGCGCCGCCGGCAGCAACTATGTCGCTGAACGGCCCGCCGTTGATCGAGATCTCGAGCACGAGGCCGTCAAACGACGGCTCGAGGTTGTTGTTTCGCCGGAACGTGACCGTCGCCGCAGGCGATGTGACCGAGAGCACCGGCGAGTCGAGCCTGTTGTCGAACGTGTGGTTCGGGCCGGCAGAGTTGACGGAATTCGGCGCCGTATCCGATGCGCTTGCCGACGTCTGCCACGGCACATCGCCCATTGCGCCCGAGACAAGCGTGGCCGTCCATCCTGACGGAAGTGCAGGAGGCGTGACCGAGTCAAAGTTCTGGTCGCAGTTCGTGACGAGCGCACTGTCCGGGCCGGTGACCTGGTCGGCGTGGAGATTGTTGAAGGCGGCGGGACGGTAGGCCTGAACCTCCGTGTCGAGTGCCGCGAACTCCTGCTCGAACCCTGCATACTGCACGGCCAACGGGTCAGGGTGTGACGATCCTGGCGTGATGCCGTTTGCCTTGAGATACGCGCCAAGCGCAGCGAGACGCTCGACAATGTAGGCTTGCCGCGCGGTGACCGCCTCGACGTATTTCTGAACGGCGTCCCCGAACTGTGCCTTGTCGGATGCACTCGGACTGGTACCGATGTGTCCGAGCGCCTCGCCGAGTGCCTTACGAGCTGCGTCGAGCGCGGCCTTGGTGTCGACCGCGACAGCCGATTCCGAGACCTGACGGCGGTCGGAGACGGCCGCTGGCGCGGGTGCTGCCACAGGAGTCGCCGAAGGTGCAGCCGTGCGCGGAACGAGCCTCGTGCTGGTGAAGGCTGGCGGCGCGACGATAAGTACGATGGACGCTACTACCAAACCTGTCGACAGGAGTCGACGTGCAGCGAAACGTCTACGAAGGGGCATCTTGGGGGACCTCACTTATCCTTGTCCTTCATCGTGACGCGCACGGGGGGGGGCCGCGCCATCACGACGATTGGGCACTATCGAATTGTAGGTTTGCTGTGCCGAACGAATTGCAAACGGCTTGCCGCGCGGGCCGGGACATGCCCGGTGGGATGCATAGTGACAGCAGCAGCCGAGGATTTCAAGGATTCGCATCGAAGCGGAGAAGGGACGTGCCGCAGATACACGCAAATAAGCGCGAATCAGGCTCGGGCACAGTACCGCCACCGGTAGGTGGCGGGTGATGTCACGAGTGTGGGTTGGCAGCAGCAGCCGCCACGCACCGTTCCTCGACCTCGGCGTTCGACGCGGCGCTGATCCCCAGATCGCGCATCAACCCGTCGTTCAGCCCGTAGATCCATCCGTGCAGCGTCACATCCTGCTCCCGTTCCCACGCATCCTGCATGATCGTCGTCTCGGCGACGTTCATCACCTGCTCGATCACGTGCAGCTCGCAGAGCCGCGCGAACTTTGCGTCCGGATCCTCGATCGCGTCCAACTGCTCCCTGTACTTTGAGATCACGTCCTTCACGTGCCTCAGCCAGTTGTCGATCAATCCGTGCCGGTCCGGCTGCATTGCCGTCCGTACACCACCGCACCCGTAGTGGCCGCACACGATCACGTGCTTCACCTTCAGCACCTCGACCGCGTACTGCAGCACCGACAGACAGTTCAGATCGGTGTGCACGACGACGTTCGCCACGTTGCGGTGCACGAAGAGCTCGCCCGGATTGAGCTTGACGATCTCGTTCGGCGGCACGCGGCTGTCGGCGCAGCCGATCCACAGGTACTCGGGTGTCTGGAGCGCGGCGAGCTTCAGAAAGAACCGCGGATCCTGCACTCGCGTTTCCCTGACCCACTCGCGGTTGTTTTCGAAGAGATGGTGCAGTGGTTCGGCCATGGCGGGGAACGGTACCACAAACAAGCGTGGCCGCGGACACCGGAATTGGTGTCCGCGGCCACGCCCGACCCTTGACCGATTGAGGCCGGCCGCGAGCTACTTCTTCTGTGTCGGCTTCGGAGCCGGCGCCGGCTTGCCTGCGGGCTTCAGGCCCCGCTCGATCAGCAGCGGTTCGACGATCGGGTCACGACCGCGGAACGCGCGATACATCGCCGCGACGTCCATCGTGTTGCCGCGCGACAGGATCATCTCGCGGAACCGCTGGCCGTTCTCTCGCGTCATGCCGCCGTGCTCCTTGAACCAGTAGAACGCGTCGTCGTCGAGCAGCTCGCTCCACAGGTACGCGTAGTAGCCCGCCGCGTAGCCGCCGCCCCAGATGTGCGAGAAGTAGGTGCTGCGATAGCGCGGCGGAACTTCGGCAATCTGAAGCTTGAACTTCTTGAGCGCCGCCGGCTCGAACGCCGCGACGTCGGTCGTCGCCGACTCGGCCGACTGTGAGTGCCACGCCAGGTCGAGCAGCGCCGCCGCCAGGTACTCCGTCGTGTCGTACCCCTGGTTGAACGTGCTCGACTTGCGGATCTTCTCGACGAGCGCCTGCGGCATCGGCTCGCCCGTCTTGTAGTGCTTGGCAAAGTTCGCAAACACCACCGGATCGAGCGCCCAGTGCTCGTTGAACTGCGACGGGAATTCGACGAAGTCGCGCGGCACGTTCGTGCCGGCGATCGTCGGATACTTCACGTTCGACAGCATACCGTGGAGCGCGTGGCCGAACTCGTGGAACATCGTCGTCGCGTTGTCCCAGCTGAGCAGCGCCGGTTCGCCCGCCGCCGGCTTCTGGAAGTTGCAGACGTTGAAGACGACCGGCTTCGTTCCCGTCAGCCCGTTCTGGTCGACGAACGAGTCCATCCACGCGCCGCCGCTCTTGTTCGGCCGGGCGTAGTAGTCCGCGTAGAACAGCGCGAGCGAGCTGCCGTCGGCGTCGAACACCTCGAAGACGCGCACGTCCGGGTTGTAGACCGGAATGTCCGTGCGCTCCTTGAACGTCAGGCCGTAGAGCTTGTTCGCGGCAAAGAAGACGCCGTCGTGCAGCACGCGGTCCATCTCGAGGTACGGCTTGACCTGCGTCTCGTCGAGGTCGTATTCGGCCTTCCGGACCTTCTCGGCGTAGTACGCCCAGTCGGCCATGTCCACCTTGAACGCGGCCTTCTCGGCGTCGACGATCTTCTGCATAGCGGCGGCCTCGCCGGCGGCCTTGGCCGTCGCGGCCGGCACGAGCCCGGTCAGCAGCTTCTCGGCGTTCGCGGGCGTCTTGGCCATCTGGTCGTCGAGCGCGAACGCGGCATAGTTCGGATAGCCGAACAGCTTGGCGCGCTGCGCGCGCAGAAGTGCGAGCCGCGTGATCAGCGCCGTCGTGTCGTTGTCGCCGCCGTGGTTGCCGCGCTGGATCGAGGCCGCCAGCACCTTCTCGCGCAGCGCCCGGTTCTTCATTGTCGTCACGATCGGCTGGCGCGACGTGTTCGTCAGCACGATGACCCACTTGCCGGTGAGGCCGCGGTCCTTGGCTGCCTGCTCGGCGGCCGCAATGTCGGCATCCGACAGACCGTCGAGTTCCTCCTTCGTGTCGACGACGACGGCCGACGCGTTCGTGTCGGCGAGGATCTTGTCGCGGAACGAGGTGTTCAGCTTGGCCTCTTCCTGGTTGAACTCGCGAAGCTTGGCCTTGTCGGCTTCCGAGAGAAGCGCGCCGCCGCGGACCATCGTCTTGTAGTAGCGCTCGACGAGGTACTTCGCCTCTGGGTCGAGCCCGAGCGCGTCGCGCTTGTCGTAGATCGCCTTCACGCGCGCGAACAGCTTCGGATCGAGGTTGATCGTGTCGTTGTGCGACGCCAGCAGCGGAGCGACTTCGGACTGGGTCTTCTGGATGTCGGGATTGGTGTTCGCCTGGGCGAGCGCAAAGAACACCTTGGCGACCCGCGTCAGAAGGGCGCCGGAGCGCTCCATCGCATCGATCGTGTTCGCGAAGGTCGGTGCATCAGGATTGCCGGTGATGACGGCAACCTCTTCGAGCTGCTGCTTCATGCCGAGCTCGAGCGCCGGTTTGTAGTCCGAGTCCTTGATCTTGTCGAACGGCGGCGCCTGGAACGGCAGCGTGCTCGGTTGGAAGAACGGATTGGTTTCGCCTTCCGCCGCCGTGGCTGGCTCGGTGGTCGAGGTGTCCGACGGCTCGGCGGCCGCGGTCGTGACAGCGGGCGTGACGCAGACGTTCATCATGGCTAATGCTACGGACGCAATCAGCAAGGGTTTCTTCATACGAGTCCTTCGAGGTCTGGTGCCGCCGCATCGGCGGCAGGCATGGTGGTGCGGCACGGGCCGCGCTTGGCGCAACTCCAATAATTGCGGATATTTACGCCCCTACAGTATCGGTTTCCAGGCTATGTGATGAACCGGCGTCCTTTGAAAGATGCTCGCGCGCGTCGCGCACGACCCGGTCGAAGAGCGCCTCGAGCGCCGGATTGGCGCCCCGCAGGCCGGCGACGACGTCGCAGGCCCACGTGATATACGTGGATTTGCGCGCAACGTCCCACTTTGCCGGCGGATTATTTTGAATGTCGTAGATGTTGGTGATCTTGTCGGCAAGCTTGATCTGCTTGGCGCCGTGGGATGCGTGCGCCGCGTGCTCGATCTGCAGCTGTTTGCGAACGCTCTTCTCGAGGGACTTGTCGTCGGAGACCTCGAGGACCATGTCGGCGACCGAGGCGCCGAACTTCTCGCTGATTTCGTCGGCGGTGGTATCGGTGTCCTCGATCGTGTCGTGGAGCAGCCCTGCGATGATCACGTCGAGGTCGCGGACACCGCCGACGTTCCACATGATCTCGGCAACCTGTATCGGATGTGTCACGTACGCGTGCTCTTCGATGCCCTTGCGGCGCTGTTTTCGGTGCTTCACGGCCGAGAACTTGACGGCCATGAGCAGGCGGCCGAGTTCGTCTTCCTGGAACGTCATGAGTGCTCCCTCCTCTCGTCCCGCCCCACGGACAGCGTCAGCGTGTTTGGGACCCTTCAGCAGAAGAGAGTGAGTATACCCGTGCGGGTGAATTTCGGCATGCCCGACGCAGAGCCAATCGCGTGAGCGATCGGGCGAGTCTCACGCCACGCGCACCGTGGCGTTCCCCCGATCCCTGACGGGATCGGCTCTGCGTCTCTGTTTACCGCATAATGGGAACCGGCCACACGCACCCCATGACCTCAGACCGGCGCCACAAGATCCACGAGCTCCTCGCGCGGGCACTCGAGCACGATCCCGACGACCGGGACGCGTTCCTCGCGGGCGAGACCCGCGGCGACGACGCGCTCCGCGCCGAAATCGACGCGCTCATCGCCGAACGCGAACGAGACCTGCCACCCAGAGACCCCGTCCCCGATTCGCTCGTCGGCAGGATCATCGCCGACCGCTACCGCGTCGACGCGCGCATCGGCGAGGGCGGCATGGGCACCGTCTACCGCGCGACACAGCTCAACCTGAAACGAACCGTCGCGCTCAAGGTGATCCGGGCCCAGTACCTCGGCAACGAGACCGCCGTCGGCCGGTTCGAGCGCGAAGCCCACGCCATTGCCAGCCTCAAGCACCCCAACATCATCACCATCTACGACTTCGGGATGTCGCCCGACATCGGCATGTACATCGTCATGGAGTACCTGGCGGGACGCTCGCTCGGCCGCGAGCTCGCCGAGCTGAAGCGACTCCGCCCGGACCAGGCCATCCGGCTGGCCCGGCAGATCACCTCGGCGCTCGAAGCCGCGCACAACGCCGGCGTCGTGCACCGCGACCTCAAACCCGAGAACATCTTTCTCGAAACGACGGCCGCGGGTCCGCTCGTCAAGATCCTCGACTTTGGCATCGCCAAGCTGCGGCCCGATCTCGATCCCGTCGACGGGTCGCTGACGAACACGAACTCGATGATCGGGACGCCGCGGTACATGTCGCCCGAACAGATCGAGGACCTCGCCGTGGACGGCCGCAGCGACGTGTACTCGCTCGGCTGCGTGCTCTACGAAATGCTGACGGGACGGCCACCGTTTCTCGCCGCAAAACTCGTCGGCCTCGTCACGCAGCACATGACAAAGACGCCGGCGCTGCCAAGCTCGCGCGCGCCCGAGCTGACCGTCGACATCGACCGCGTCGTTCTGCGCGCGCTCGCAAAGGCGCCGGCCGACCGGTTCCAGAGCGCCGGCGAGTTCGGCCGCGCGCTCGCCGCGCTCGAGCAGCAGCCGTCGGCAGAACCGCGTCACGTCGCCGCGAGCGCGCCGCGCCCGCGCGAGACCGCCGATCGAACCGTGACCGAGCTTGTCGGCCGCGAGAACGAGATGGCGAGCCTCGCGCGGCGGCTCGACCTTGCGGTGGCCGGCGAGTGTCAGCTGGTGCTCGTCTCGGGACCGGCAGGCGCCGGCAAGAGCCGCATCGTCGACGAATTCGAGCGCATCGCCACCGAGCGCGGGGTGCGCGTGCTGCACGGTCGCGTCGCCGAGTCGGATCTCGGCATTCCCTACGCCGCGTACTGCGAAGCGGTCCAGGAATTCGTCCGTACGAACAAGGCCGGCATCGCGGCGTTCTCCGAACTCCTCCCGGATCTGCTCGGGCTGTTCCCGATGCTCGCCGAGATGACGGAGGTCGGGCTCGCCCGGCCCGACACGGCAAGCCTCACCGTCGACGCCCTGCGCGAATCGGCCGCCGATCAGACGTCGGTGTTCGAAGTGCTCGCGCGCACGTTCGCGCGCATCGCGCGCGACGGCCCGGTGGTCGTGGTCTTCGAGGACCTCCACGCCGCGGCCGGATCGGTCCGGGCGCTGCAATACCTGCTGTCGCGATTGATGCCGATGCCGCTGCTGATCGTCGGAACCTACCGTTCCACGGACATCGACAACCGCCACGCGGTCGCGCGTCTCGTCGAAGCGCTCCGCCACGAGCGCAGGTTTCTGGCCATCCCGCTCGAGCCGTTCACGTTTGCAGAACAGAAGCGCTATGTCGAGCTGCTGCTTGGCGGATCGGCCGTATCGGCCGAGCTCGCCGCGAGCCTGTACGATGCGACGGACGGCAACCCGTTCTTTGCAAAGGAGTTGGTGCAATCGCTGCTGGACACCGGCCAGATTGCAGTCGGATCCGACGGCGCATGGACCGCCACGGGAGCGACGGGCGAACTCGGGAGCGAGCTGCCGCCGACCGTGCGCCAGGCCGTCATTCGCCGTGTCGAGTCACTGCCGGCCGAGGCGCGCGACGTGCTCGCAATCGCGTCGGTGCTCGGTCGCCGATTCGTGTTTCGCGATCTCGAGCTGCTCGCCGCCGGGACGCCCGATCTCGACGCCATCGTCGAGCGCCTCCTCGACGCCGGTTTTCTCGACGAAGACCGCTCGGCCGCGGGCGATCAGCTCTCGTTTACGAGCGGCGCGCTCCGCGAATCGCTTTACCGGACGCTTTCGCGAGGACGCCGGCGCGGTCTGCACCGCGAATTCGCGGAACGGCTCGAAGCGCGCGCCGCGGGACGGATCGATCGCGTGCTGCCCCAGCTCGTGCATCACTACGCGCAGGGCGACGTCGGCGACAAGGCGGTCGCGCACGCGTTACGGCTCGCGCGCCGCGGGCTCTCCGCGTGGAGCGCCGAGACTGCAACGCGCGCAGTGAGAACCGCGCTCACATTCCTCGATCGCGAGGGAGGCGATCCGGCGCTCGAGGGCAGGGCTCGGCAGTTGCTCGCATCGGCGCACCGCATGTCCGGGGATTATGACGAAGCGATCGCGGAGCTTGGCGGCGCGGTCGACGCATTCACGCGCGCGGCAGAGCCCGCCGACGCGCTCGCGGCGATGGTCGCGGCGGCCGAGATGGCGTGGGAGGGACGGCGAGTCGACGCGACGCGGAAGTGGGTGCGCCGCGGCATCGACCTTGCACGCGCCCGCGGCGACGACGAGCGGCTCGCGACACTCCTCAGCCTTGGCGCGACGCTCGCGAATCTGCGCGGCGAGCACGACCGCGCGCGCGAACTGCTCGGCGAAGTCGAGCGCTTGCGGCCCGCGGGCGTGGACACGCTCGTCGGCTTGACGACGACGAACCCGGGGCTTGGTGGAAGCGACGGCCCCGACACCGGCGCCTTTACCGCCGAGCGCACGCTCGGAGGTCAGCGCGGATCGGCTGGAACGCTGCGCATCCCGTACCACTCGGTCGTGCACGATCTCGATCCATGTTCGGATCCGAGCGACATGCACGCCGGGCTCGTGATGACGGTCTTTGAGACGCTGACCCGCGAAGGCGAGGGCGCGCGCATCGTGCCGTGGCTCGCGTCCGCGGTGCAGTCCGAGAACGGCGGCGCAAGGTTCCGGATTCTGCTCCGCACCGGCGTAAAGTTTCACGACGGTCACGAACTGACGGCGCGCGACGTGCGGCACACGTTCGAGCGCGTGCTCGGATGTCCGGATCGCCGATGGCTGCTCGCGGCGGTGCGCGGCGCGGATGCGTTCGTCGACGGCTCAGCGGCGAGCGTCGAAGGAATTCGAGTGATCGCGGACGACGAACTGACGATCGAGCTCGATCGACCGCTCGCGATCCTGCCGGCGATCCTGACGCACTCGGCGCTGGCGATCGTCCCCGAGGGAACGTCGCGGATCGAAGGCACCTGGCAGGAGTCGTGTTCGGGCACCGGACCGTTTCGCGTTGTGCGATTCCAGCCTGGTCGCCGGATCGACCAGGAAGCGCATCCGGAGTACTGGGGCGCG
>JBGAKX010000108.1:0-15104 GCA_044224215.1 Blastocatellia bacterium | reverse complement strand
GAGCTTTCTCAGGTCACTCGCAGCGAGAAGCTCCGAAGACACGCAGCGGGAAACGAGGCAAACGCGCGGGTTCCGTGGATCGTCGAGACCGTCGAGTATGGTCCTGAAGAGACCACGAACACCTTCCTTAGCGGAAGCCGGAGAGAACAATGCCGTGGATCGGCGCCGGCCAACAATGTCGTCGTAGTGCTTGAGGCATTCAAGATAGAGCTGTTTCCTGCTTTTCAGGGTGTGATGGAATGACCCTTCTCCGATCCCCATGCCCTTGAGCAGGTCGCGCAGGGAGGCTCCCGAGTACCCCTTCCTCCAGAAGATCCGGGTGGCCTTGTCGATCGCCTTACCGTTGTCGAATTCTAAGGCTCTCGCCATGTCTCAATCCCACTTGTGATCCAAGCATACCGATTTTGTAGCAGTCGATAAAGATTTCACTTGACTCCGATCCCGAAGTAGAATTATCTGTAGTAAATGCTACAGATACGGAGATCCTATGAAGTTCAAGTTAGGTGACATGCTGCCGACGAGGGTGATGGAAGGCGTGGGAGGGGAGGCCATAGAGCTCCCCGATCCGAAGCTCCTCATCCATCTACAATTCCGGCGCTTCGTTGATTGCCCGATCTGCAACACGCACATCGCCGAATTCAGAAAGCGCGCGAGGGAGATCGATGCAGCCGGCATCAAGGAGGTGATCGTGTTTCATTCCTCGCCGAAATCGATCCGCTCGTACCAGCAGGATGTTCCTTTCTTGATGGTCGGCGATCCGAAGAAGGTGCATTATAAGGAGTTCGGGGTCGAAACCTCGCTCGGCTTCATGAGCCTCAAGGCCCTCGGGGCCGGAGTGCGCGGGATGGCGCACGGTCATTTCGGCCTGCGGCTTTCCGGAGGCCCTCTGGGACTCCCTGCGGACTTCCTGATCGCGCCGTCCGGACGGATCAACGCGGTGAAGTACGGCGCCGATGCCTATGATCAGTGGTCCGTCGATGAGCTGCTCATCCACGCGAAGGGCGGCTCAGGGGGTCGGCAGCAGTAGGGAGTTGAATCATGTCAGGAGTTAGGATCTTGGTTATGTGTACGGCTGTGTGGCTTGCGCCCTGCGTAACGCTCGCCGGACAGTTTGAGACCGGTGCACCAGCGAACGGGACGCCCACGACCGATCCTGCCGGGGCGTTCCATCCGATCGGCAATGGGGCGCTGCCGTCGGCTGAAAGCGACCAGGTGAGCCTCGACGCGGTGGCCGGCCATCCTGGGAATTACGATGGCAAGACGCTCAGGCGACATGTAATGCTTGGCGCCGTCAAGCCCGTCGGTAGCGTGTCCACAGTCGCCGCCACTGACAGTGAGACTGGAGCCCGGATTCTCCCCAACCCCAACGCCGGATTCTATTTCATCGTTCAGAATCCGGTCGCAGATCGGATCCGAGCCAAGGGAAAGAATGACGCCCTGATAACCTTCACGGTGACGAGGGTACCGATCCCGGGACGTGAATCGTTCGTCGGCGCGATCATGCGCATCGAACTCCTTGGTCCGGACGGCAGCGTGACCGAAACGATCGATGCAAAATAAGAACTGCTGCTCCGTCATCGCTCGCCGAAAGGCCGTCTGAGCAAACAGGTGCTCGGACAGTGGCTCGCCCTCGGCAAACGTTGCCTCGGGCTCGTTTGCCATGGAGCACCGCATTGTGAATCCGAGAAAGCCGCGCATGGGTCGCTCATAGCGTTGCCATCTTGATTTGTTACCGTCTTCTGGCATAGCTTTATGGCAAGAGAATTGCCATATGCGACACAGCACGACACGTAACTTCCATCTGCCATTGCCCGATTATTTGTACGATGAGCTGCGAAGTGTCGCTGCGCGGGAACAAGTCCCGGCGACGACGGTGGCTCGTCAGGCGCTCGAAGACTGGTTGCGGCAAAAGCGACGGAACGAGATTCACGAAGAACTCACTGCGTACGCGACGAAGCACGCCGGAACTCCGGCGGATCTGGATGTCGACCTGGAGCGGGCTGCCGTTGAGGTTCTTCGCGGAAGGGGTCGCTCGAGATGAAGCGTGGCGATGTGTACTGGGCCGATCTCGCGCCGCGGTCCGGTTCGGAACCGAAGGGTCGCAGACCGGTCATCGTCATCTCGCACGACGGGTTCAATCAGACTACGACGTGGCGGTCGGCTATCGTTGTCCCGATGTCGACTTCGGCGGCTCAGGCGGGCAGGGGACCCACGGCTGTGGCAATTCGGTCCGGGGCGGGAGGGCTCAAGAAGGCAAGTGTCGCACTCTGCCATCAGGTGACCACACTTGACCGGGCAAAGCTCGTGGAGCGAGTGGGCGCGTTGCCACCAGACGTGCTTGACGACGTGGGACGGGGACTCTTGGTCGCGTTGGATTTGGCCTCAATGTGATCTGACACACTGCGTCTGATACGACAAAGTATGCACGATCGGGCTGGGAGATCACTCGGGGAGCCACCACCGCAGGTTTGGCAGAATCTCGGAGATTCAGCTGAAAGCGCACGCGTTTGCCGTAACGACCTCGATCGCGAGCCTCGCGGCACTCGCAGAAATGATCAGTCGCGGTCGCAGGGTATTACAACCCGTCCCAGTCGCCGGTGAGCGGCCGTGCACTCGCCGGTCCGTAGCCGAATACGACGTCTGCTGCCCCGGGCGTGTTCGAATTCCTGAGGAAGAATGCACCCGTCGCCGGATCGCGGAGTCCGATCGTATCGATTCCGTCGCCGTCCCAGTCACCGATGAGGGGCGTCCATCCAGAGCCGGCGGCTCCAAAGCCGACGAGCCCGTCCGCAGCGCCAGGCACATGCGAGTTCTTGAGGAAGAAGAAACTCGCGACCGGATCGAAGAGACCGACCGTGTCGACACCGTCGCCGTCAAAGTCGCCGGTAACCGGGCTCCATTCGGACCCCGGAGGACCGAAACTGTAGACCGTGTCGGCCGGTCCCGGCGCATGACTGTTTCTCAGAAAGAACACGCTCGTGACGGGATTGTAGAGACCCACCGTGTCAGTGCCATCCCCGTTCCAGTCGCCCGCGATGGGGATCCAACCCACACCCGGCGGGCCGAATCCGTATACGAGATCGGCCGCTCCAGGCGTGTTCGAGTTTTTGAGAAAAAAGAACCCGGAAGCCACATCGTAGATTCCCGCAGTCTCGGTGCCATCGCCGTTCCAGTCGCCGACCAACGGAACGACGCCGGTGCCGCCAGGACCGTATGTGAAGACCACGTCACCCGGGCCGGGAGACGCAGTGTTCTTCAGGAACCATGCACCCTGTGCCGAAGCGTAGACACCCGGACCGCTCGTTCCGAATCCGGTCCCGGATGAAAACTCGACAACGCTCGTTGCCCCTGCGGTGAACAGCGTGCGAGATCCGGGAAGAAATACCGTGTTGGTACCAATGTCGTCATAGGCGTTCGCCAGTGGGTACTGCGGGCTTGTCCAGAGGGTTGCTCCGGATGAGTCGATGAGGTAAAGCCTCCCAGCACTCCCAATCCACGTTCGGCCTTGTGCGTCGTACGTCACACCGTCCACCTGTCCGGGGACCACCGTCCGACGCGATGTCTCCGCGTACCGTGGCCCGGGCACACTCGACCGTGCATACGTGACGAGCTGGCCTGACTCGGTCCCAAAAACCATGACGGGCCCAGCGTCACTCGGTCGAATGCGAAGCGCCGTGAACGGTTCGAGCAACGTCATCTCGACTGCCTTTGAGGCACCGTCAATAATGTCCGTCTCGTTCCAACGACGCATCGCCACAATCTCGAGCACACCGTCCAGGTCGACGTCCGCCAGTGCGAGCCCCGATATCGCACCGTTCCCGAGTTGCCCGGATCTCCATTCCTGGTGGCCCGACGCGTATCCATAGACATACAGCTCGGTACCGGCGCAGCTGCACGACGGTTCCGTTCCCGCGATTATCTCGATTGCGCCATCACCGTCGACGTCGGCTGCGTCAATTGAGCAGAACGTCTCTAATGTCGGCTCGGGGCTGAGGGCCCAGACAACTGTGAATGTGTCGTCCGCGTTGAACTTGAAGACTGCGATACCGCCGTCGTAGAAGTGCGAGCCGGCGACGAGGATCTCCTGGCGGCCGTCTGCGTCAACGTCACGCAGCCGCAACGCGTGAATCCCTTCGTACGAGTCGCCGCCAAATAGCTCGTCGGACACGCCGCGCAACCGGTGTGATCTTGCGTCGAACACGAGAATTCGTCCGCTTCCGTAGTTCGAATCCGAGTCCCTCGTGACAACCACGAGCTCCTGTCGTCCGTCGCCGTCAAGATCTCCAAGGTCGGGACCCACCATCGGTCCCGTCAGGTCGAGACTTGTCCATTCGATCGCCTTCGTATCCCAGTCGGCCACGAAGAAGTGGTCGGGTCCCGAATCGAATCCTCCATTGCTCCAGATCACGTCGATGCGGCCCTGACCGTCTGGATCTCCCACACCGATTGACGACACACCGCCTTGCGATCCTTCAATGGATCCATCGACTGCAAGCGTAACGGGATCGTATGCGGTGACCGCATTTGACTGGCTATGACCAACGAGAATCTCGGGCGTCGGGTCCGAGTCAACATTCGCGACGTACAGTGCCGAGATGCTCGACAAGGAAAACTGAATGTTCCATTTCTCATGTTGCTCGTCCACGTCGAATGCACGAACAGCCGTATCCTGACCGACGAGTAGCTCACTGATTCCATCGTTGTCGATATCTGCCGAGCGCACAAACAGCCCGCTGGCTGTCGGAGCCGTCCACTGGACTTCGTGCGTCGCCGTGTCGATGACCGGCCCTCCGGTAAGTGCAATCTCGAGCGCCGGATCGGTGTCCATCTGTGCGATCGTGAGGTCCATCGCGGTGATACCCGCCACGGTCCATTCGGTGGTGCCGTCCGCCGCAAGAACAAGAACTGACGGATACCCGCATACGACCATCTCGTTTGCACCGTCACCGTCAACGTCAGCGATCGCGAGTCCTTCCGAATACGAAAGCGGCGCGACGAACGTCGACAGCACACGTTTTGTGGCGAGGTCGTAGATAAGAATTCGACTATTCTCAAGTAGAACGATGACCTCGTTCGCCTGGTCGCCAACTATGTCGCCAACAGCGATCTGTCGAATAGGCGACTCCATGTAAGCGCTGACGAATACCTGCTCGTAGTCGCCGTGCGATGCGCCGGTCGCCAGAGCGATCCAAGTCCGGACGTAGGACCCTGTATCCAGCAAAATCTCGGTTCGAGCACCGTTTTGGGCGACAACGATGTTGGTCGCGCCGATCGGTGAGCCGAGTACAGTGTAGGCCCAGGACTGCTCGGCCGCGAACGGGACCGGGTCGTCAGCGCCGCTCGCGGCATCGACGATGTCTCGCCGGAAAAACATCGCAGCGGCCACTACCGTGACCGCGAGGAGCGTATGAAGTGCAAAGCGCAGTGCGGAGCTCCTTGGCGCAGTCAGTCAACACAGGGGTGCGTCGTGCGGAGGGTTAGCGCGGACCAGACGAGACATTCCTCGCTCGGAATGCTACCACACCCACCGCGAGGTACCCTGGCTTCGAGGCTCCCAAAGGGTAACGAACTCGATGGTTTTATTACAGCGGATAATGGCAATTATGGCCCCCACCAACTCAACATGACGACAACGCATCTGACATCGTCGGGCTTATCGTTCGGGCGTGGTGTTCGACACTTCCCTTGATAGGGCTACCAGCCCAAATGGCTGTTTAACGAAGCTGTTCGTTGCAATGCTCCAAGGTCTTTTCCGTGCAGTGGGGGCTCACGTCCTCAACCGTTGTCGTGGGGCTTTGGCCGCGCCCTGGTCCGTCCCGAAAAGCTCGAAGTGGCGATCGCCCGTGGCGAGGAGCGACTGGCATTGACACCCAGGTCGGCACGTCAGATTGGGATCCGCGGCGAGTACTCCGGGAGGCGAACTGACATGAGGCAGTCGCGGGCGAGCCAACAATGATCGCTCCAGCAGCGATGGTTGTTGCTGCGAGGGCGAGGATTCTCTGTTGTTTGGAAGACACCGGCGGAGTCTTCATTGTACGTCACGCTGAGGTTTGACGGCGTCGCTTGAACGAACTACACCGAAGCGTAATCGTGCCTAGCCGCAACCGAGAGTAGGGACGTGCAATTCACCTGCCAGCACACGCCGCTCGGGGCTTGAGCCCTATCTGGAATCCCCTCAGGATGTGGACAAAACTGTACAGAAACGCGCAGAGACCGCCGTGGCCATGGCCTCTGCGGGCGCGATAGGCTGCACTCGCCGGTGATTAGTCCCTGATCGTGAACGGCTGCACCATCACGCCGTAGACGTCAGGCGATTGGTTGGCGACGACACGAAGGATCGCAGACGAAGTCGCCGGACCCGAGATCCTCCACTTCGTCTTGCCTCGCGAAACAGGAACCGACGCGACGATGGTTGCATACGACGCGCCGCCATCACGCGACAACTCGATGCGAACATCGCCCGCCGTTCCCGTTGGGGCGACGAACTTGATCTGTTTCATTCGTCCAATACGCCAAACCTGGCCGGCCAGTGGTTTCAAAATCGCAATCGTGGGTTCCCGGGCCATGAGGCGCACGGTCACCGAGTCGGCCGACGAGCCGCCACGTCCGTCCGCCACCGTCACACGGAAGACCAGGTCGTCGTCCGATCCGAGCGACGGTGCGACGAATGACGCCGTCACGTTCGTGGATGCATCGAGCGTCACAGGGGGACCCGAAACCTGCTCCCACAGGAACGCGAGTTGATCGCCGTCAGGGTCGGAGCTGGCGCGTCCGTCGAGATCGACACGTTCGCCGGCACGGGCGGTCAGGTCCGGTCCCGCCTCGGCAACCGGGTCGTGATTCATAGGCGGAGGCGCATCGGTCGCATACTCGTAGGCCCCCATGTCAAATGCCGGCCCCTGCGGTCTCGCAACACCACGGATGTCGTGTCCGACGCCCGAAACATTGCGACCCGAGTCCCTCGCGGGGCTCGAAGGGCCGATCTCGAAATTCCCGACGGAAGCGTCGACAAAGACGACGGAGGCGAGTGCGGTGATCGAGTTGGTATCAAACCCGAGGCCCTGCCACTCCGCGAGCGACATCGGCGTCGCATCGACGAGCATGGGCGCGTCCACGTCATTGAAGTCCGAAACAAGCCCGACAAGGCTCGCAGAATCGATCGCAATCGATCCAAGCCCGCCCGGATGCAGGAGCACGTTGTTGACAACGGTCGTCGCGGTCGATCCGTCGCGAACGGCAATTGGATGCCCGCCGTCACCCGACTGGTAGACCGTGTTGTTGAGTAACTGATTCGAGTGCGACAGGAGCCCGCCATCCGTCATCCTCAGCTCGAACCCTTGCCCCCTGTTGTCAACGAGAAGATTGTTGGCGACGAGGCAGGCATCTGCGCCCACAAGCTCAATACCGGCGGCCGAGAGTGGGCCGCAGCCGGAAACGGTGTTTGCTTCCACCGTAACGCGATACGTGGTCGGCGTGACGTACGTGGGGAACCCTTCTATGCAGATGCCCGTAAACTCACAGTCTCCTACCACGTTGCGCGCGATGATCACAGTAGTGTTGAGCCCTGCGACGAATATGCCGGGTCGTCCGAGGATAGTCGTGCACAAGTTGTCGAGAACCTGACCGCCGCTCGCGTTGCTGAGCGCAATGCCGCCGTACATGGTGTCGTGGACGTAGTTGTCGCGGATCACGATGCCTTCGAGCGGCGACATGTTGTCAGGCAACGGGCCCACGGCAACGATCCCGGCACCCGCCAGTCCGGATACCTCGAGCTGCTCGACGACGATGTTGCTCGCTCGCGAGACATAGACACCGGCGTGGTTCGTGTTCAGCGGCCCAGGCGAGTTAATGACCGCGCCATCCTGCCCTTGGAGGACGATCGGCGCGTTGGTCTGTCCTGATCGTTCGAACAACACGCCGGCATAGTTCCCGCGAGTGACCACGATCGTATCGCCTGCAATCGCGACGTCAGCCGCCTTCTGTATCGTGGCAAAGGGAGCGGCCTCCGAGCCGTCGTTGGCGTCGTTTCCAACGGGGGGCGGTGAAACGCTGTAGGTCGTCGCATATGCCGTCGAATATGCCGCTACGAGAATTGCAACCAGCATCAACGATCGGGCTGCGATGCGGGAGGCAGTGCGAACAAGACCAAGCTCATCGAATTGTGTCGTTTCGCGCGTCATGTCGACGACTAGGTTCCTCGATGCACCCTTCCGTGACAAGGGCTGTTTGTGTAACACATTGGGGTCTAGCCGAGATACGATCGAAAATACGAAGGAGCGATCGAGTTCCTGAGTCCGATACGGCCGTTTGTGCGCGATCGGCCTGGGAAGCTGCTCGGGAAGCCGCCACAGCAGGCTTGTCGAGAATTCGGAGACTCGGGTGATCGCAAACAGCCCGTCCGAAGGCTGCATTAGGGGTCATCGCATAAAACGGACTTATGCGGTGACCCCTTGTATCGCTTGAGGGTTTCGTGAAGTTGAAGCAGATCAGCGGCCGCGCGCAGGACCTCGCGGACGTCGAGGCGTTGCTCGAAGTGGCGGAAGGGCTCAGACGGGAACCGGGCCTTCCGACTACAGCGACGGCATCCGAGCAGGCACCAAGTCCATCGAGAGGAGACCGCGGGGATGGGGGATATCAGATGTGAGCACCGAAATGTCACGCAAGAATGTGCAGAAGCGACTCGAGGCGCTCAGTGAGCTCTCCCACGCGGCCGTTGCGTGCGCGATCGCCGGAAGCCGGCATCGGCGCGAAATGGTTGCCTCGCGCGCTGAGGTCGAGATGCTGCATAGGGCGATTGAAGCCATTCGATCGAACAGGCGCGCCATTGCGTCCGATAACAGATATTACGTAATATTGACCAGCGGCGATGACCTGACCAGCCCGAATACTTCGCACGAGCCGTTGACCTCAAGGGCGTGTGACGGCGCAATGGAACTCGGTCGAGTGCTTCAGCCAATCTGAATAATCTGGTTGAGCCGCTCGCAGACCTGCAGAAACAAGGTGCTGGACAGAGTGCCGAGTGGATGTGACCTGGCTTTGCGCAAGCGCCAGTCGAACGACTTGGGCTGGTGGCACAGGACGTAGCTGGTTTTCGGGAGCCTTCTGCCTGACGCCTTACCCACCGCGACGGCAAAGGGATTGTCCGAGTTGTACTCGGCCGTCGTCATGGGCAAGCCGATGACCAGCGAAGTCTTCTCGTTGAAGTTGCGCGGCGAGAGCACCAGGAACGGATGGACATCACGCATTTCGCGGCCGACCTGCGGATTGCAATCGATCCAGATGATGTCTTGCCGGTCAGGCACCCATGGCTTGCGTTTTGAAGCTGCCGGTCTGCTGCCTACCAACGCTCAGCTCCGAGCGTCTCAGTCGTGGTCATCTGCTCGCCGCCGTGTCGCTCTGGGTCGTAGGCAGCCAGGCGTTGCTCGAGGGAAGGTCGCGCATCCTCAATCGGCGTGATGACTACATGGTCGCCTTCGACCGATACACGCACACGCTGATCGACGTGCAGATGCGCTTCCCGCGCCACTGCGGCCGGCAAGCGAACACCCAGATTGTTGCCCCATCGTTTGATGTCCAGTACGGCTTCGACCACGACCCTCCTCCCTTCGCAACTGTATAGACGGTAGTTTATACATGGCGTTGGAGCCCGTCAATTTCGATGTGTCCGGAATCCGTCGTGGCCGCGAGCGATCAACGTACGCGACGTTGACGCGAACGGCGGTCTATCGACTGTCGCGCACACGCGTCGGCGTGGTATTCATGCAGAGTGTGTGGCGAGCTCCATTCGCCGGGACTCACATTGCTGCACGTGAAATACCTACCGGTGTCCGGGGCGTTCAATCGAGCGCTGGCTGTGGGGCGGATTCACTCGGGAGGATCTCATGATCTCGTATCGTGTCGCGCTGTTCGTTCTGACGGCGATCACGGCGGTCGCGTCTCCTGTCGGGGCCCAGTCAAAGGCGCCCTCGGTCTCGTGGACGAGAGGCTATTCCGAAGGGCTGAAAGCCGCGCAGCAATCCGGCAAGCCCGTGCTGCTGGACTTCAATGCCCGGTGGTGCGGCCCTTGTCGTGCAATGGACGAGGAGGTCTGGCCGGCGCGCGCCGTCGCCGAGCGGGCTGAGCGGTTCGTTTGCGTTTCGGTCGACATCGACAACAACGAGGGACTCGCTCAGCGCTATCGGGCGGACAGTATTCCGCTCATCGTGCTGGCAGATCCGTTTGGCAATCAACTGTCGCGCCACGTCGGGTACATGAGCGTGGCCGAACTGTCGGACTGGCTCGAGGGGTTCCCCGCGGACTTCTCGGAGGTCGTCGAGGCCCTCGCCGTTTCGGACAAGGATCCAAACGAAGTGCAGGCGGCCGTAAACGTTGGCGATTTCTATGCCCGCATGGGTGTCGCCGACATGAGCCGGAAATACTACGATCGCGCGCTCAAGTCGCCAGCGATTCAAGGCGATATGGCGAAGCGCGAGCAGATTCTGCTCACGATGGGCCGGACGTACTTGAAGGCTGGTGACCTGAATGCGGCGCGCAAGACATTTGAGCGATGCCTCAAGGAGTGCCCGGCCGGGAATCAATGCGATCTCGCGATGCTGGGCGTGATGACGGCCGAGCTTCGGCAGGGGAAGACCGAGGATGCCGCAAAGATCCTTGCCGAGATGAAGGCTCGATATCCAAACTCCGAGGCGACGGTGCAGGCAGAGAAGAACCTCCAGGCCGTTCGATCCGGGAAGCCCTGATCTGTGAGGGCTTCGAGCGCGTTCGCGCGGTATTTCGCTTAACAGCAGCGTGCTGCACGACGCGTCCTGGGTTCACGAGGATAAGCCGAGATTTGATGTGGATGCGCCGCCTCCTGCGTGTTGGAGCAGGTACGTTTCGGGTTGAAAACGCTGAGCGATCATTACGGCTCGTCGTCATCGTTCTGGTCTGTCGACGGAAGCGTGACAACCATTTTCACGGGTGCTATCTGGCCGTCTTCGCCGATCTCCGCCCTCGCCAGGGTCTGCTGGCCGTCCACGGGCGACACAACCTCAATCCGACAACGCAGTCCGGGCCGAAGATAGAGGCGCAACCGGCCATTGTCATCCGTCGCAAACGACGTCTCGGTGTTCGCGGTCCCGACCAGGCAGCGAAGGTCTGCATGCTGGCCTTCGCCCGTCTCGTTCACGACCGACACATCGAACTTCCGGACCCCTGCCACGGCTGGCGCCTTGACGTCGCCAAGATCGATCGTCTTCCCGTCCGAGATGTGGAAGCGAGTGGCCTTTGAAGGATCAGTCACTCCCGGGTGGAAGTAGGTCGGACCTCGCTCATCGAAGATGTCCTCACGGCCGGTATTGAAAACCAGGACATACTCGCCAGGTGGTACGACGTCAAAGTCGTACTTGCCTCCCTCGTCAACGAACGCACGTTCGTTGCCAGTCCCCAATTCGGGCTTGAACGCGCTCAACTCCGACGCGAGAACCATATGGGCATAGCACCAGCTGAGCGGTTTGCCTGACGGTGACACGGCACGCCCCGAGACCTCTGTCGAACTGGAAACCGTGAAATATCGTGCGACCGTCTCACCCTCCTTGATCTCAATGCGATCCGGAGCCGATCTGTCCCGTACGGGCGCATACGGGGCGCCTTCGTACTGCTCGAGAAGACGACACCCCTCTGGCAACGCGAGCCGAATCGAATAATCCCCTTCGGGCACGTCGGCGAAGACAAACGCTCCATTCGCATCCGACGTTGTGGTGAGATTCTCACCGCCGCCAACGAGGTTGACCGTAATTCCGCTCCGGGTCGTGACGCCGTACCAGCCAATCTGCGTCCGGGAGTACGTGGCCTCAAGCGACGGAGGCGTGCGGTCATAGACAACGCCCACAAGCCGTGGAGCTCGCCCCGTCTCCGCACGCAGGCGCAGGTAGGCGAGAACGTCGGCTCGTGCCGCAACACGTGCGGTCGGGCTGCTAAGGACCGATCGCAGCGCGTCGCCGGATACCTTCGGGTCGTCTGAAGCCGAGGCGAGGCGCGAACTGCGGCGGAATGCGAACACGATGTACTGCTCGCCCACGTCGAACTCGACGATGCAGTCGTGCCAGGTGTTCTCGGCGAGCACCGTAACCTGTTCGCCTAGGGCACCTTTGAAGAGCTCGTCCACGTGGAACCGAGTCGAGTACTCCGCGAACCGCGTGTCCGGCGATTCGCCGGGTGGCGGGCTTACGGGCACGTCGGAGACCTCGAGCACGCGTCCGACGAAGACGGCGTCCGCCTGCTCAAACCACGCGCCCAAGGTCTGCATGATCATCGGGCACGATGCCGACGCGGGTCCTGGCGCGGAAAGCGGCAAGGTCGCGACGAGTGCGGCAAGCAGGACGATCCGTGGAGCCTTCAATGCTTGTCCCTCCATTACGCGGGTAGGGCAATTGCGCCCTGTCGATAGCAACCTCCCTCGAGGTCACATACTTGCGAACTCATAATGGTCTGGGTGACCTACCGGCCGTCAACTTCCCCGGTTGACCGAACCGAGGCGAACGGTATCCGCAGTTTTTCCGTCATTCTTGCACGACAGCGGCTGCGCTCGTTGGTATCAACGCGAGTGCATTGCATTTGTTTCCCCGGCGTCAATCCACTCGAATGCAAGTTTCAAGAGTGCTATTCTCGGTGAGCCTCTCTACGCGTTGTTGATGTCTGATTCGAAATCGAAGTCAAACCGTAGGGGGGCCTATGAAAATACCGAGTCTGAGCCGGACGCTCCGAGTTGTTGGATGGGTGCTCGCAGTCGCAATGTCGACGGCGTCTACCGGAGCGCAGCAGCCGACCGCGAGTCGTGCGTATTCATCAGACGAGTTACGCTCGATTCTCGAGAACCAGCCCGATTTCACGGCGGATGGGATTGCATCGGACCTGAAGGGAACGCGTGAGGTAACCACGGGACGCGTCGCTCGAAGGGGAAGCCTCTATCGCTTCGACCCGGGAGAGGCGATCTTCCCGCCTGACGAGAGCACGGGCTTCGAGCTCGTCAAACCCGGATCGTACGGTGTCGTGCGGTTCACGCCGGACCTCGAGAAGTCGACAGCCGTCATCGTCCAGCCGAAGCGGCGTCGGTATTACGAGATCTCGTCCGACGACGATGACTTCATGGAGGTCTACGCCCTGATGGTGATGCATCCGCACGTGATGATGCTGGTCTCGGAAGTCGCGGACCCGAAGAAGCCCGAGCTCAAGTATCTCGGCGAGGAGACAGTCGACGGGCATCCGTGCGTGAAGTTCGGAACGGCCTCGACATCCGGGTCCGAGCGCACGACGTATTTCGCGGCAAGGGACCTGAAGAACCTCGTCATTCGGATCGAGTGGGTGATTCCGGGCGACGGGAGTCTCATCGAGCTCTTCCCGGCCGAAGGCGTCACCATGTTGCGCAACGTGAAGTTGGGCGCGGCAGCCGAACTGTTCGCGGTTCCCAAGGGGTTCGTGAAGGCCGACCGCGCCGGGGAGTTGTCGAAAAAGGAGACACAGCGGCAGAAGAGACTCCATTCGGCAGATGGGGCTCCGCAGCTATCAGGTGTCACCGTCGAGCCACCCGTCGTTCGAACGGCGTGAAGCGGACATTCGCGCAGCTCTTCCGGCCGGGACTCAACATGTGCTTCGTCAACCGTTCCGGCGGTCGAATTAATCGCGCGAACGATCACATTGACTTCAGAGTCACGCACCATGACCCCGATCGGGCATTGGGGCAGTACCATCGATTCACCGTTACTTCGCGGGATGGCGTGTACGAACTTTCGGACAGGTGATGGAACCGCAGTGCTCGCCGCGCCTGCAATGAGAATATTGTCACGGCCATGGTCCTTCGTTCCCGCTCACTTCGCATCGATGGACTTGTCGAGCGCCGCCGCGAGTGAGAGATCGACTCGTACGAGCCGTCGGTGGGCGTCGCGCGCCGCGGCCTTGTCACCGAGTCCGAGCGAGGCCATTCCGAGCGCGTAAAGCGCCTCGGCATAGTCGGGCTTGATCGTCAGTGCCGCGGTGCTCGCGTCGACCGCTTCGCGGTATCGACCAAGCTGTAGGAGGGCCGTCGCCAGATTGCATTTCGGCGCGGGCGCCTGTGGCGCAAGTTCCGATGCCTGGCGGTAATACGCGGCGGCTGCCTCGAAATTCTTTCGTGTCGACATCGCCCGTCCGAGATTTGCAAATGCGGGCGCGTAGTTCGCATCGATTGCGAGCGCGCGGCGAAAGTGCCCAATCGCCTCGTCCACTCGATTCGTGTCGAGGCAAAGCACTCCGAGTCGGTTCAACCCGGGTGCTGACGATTCATCGTCTCTGTCCCTGACCGCGTCCTCTTTCGAGTGCTCGCGATAGAACTCATCCGCGCCACTCGGATCGGCACCGAGCCCTCGGGCGAGCGTGGCGTCCGCCTCATCTTCATCGCCCAGCGCTGCGAACACGCGGCTCAGGTCAAAGAAGCTCTCAAACCGCGCGGGTTTGATGGCAACGGCCTTCTCGAGGGTGCCCTTAGCGTCGACGACCCTTCCGGCCTCGAAGTAGACGTGGCCGAGATACCCAACGTGATATGCCGATCGTGGATTGATGTCGACGGAACGCTCGAGCGCGCCGATCCCGGCTTCGAAATGCTTGAGCTCGACATAGCTCAGTCCAAGGTTGAACTGAGCAATGGCATCGCCGGGCGCCAGTCGTACAGCCTCTCTGGCCGCGGCGGATGCGTCGTCGTAACGGTCGAGCGTCAGGTATGCCGTGCTGAGATTCACATACGCTTCGGCGCTCGAAGAATCGAGCTGCACGGCCTTCTGCAGCGCCTGGAGCGAGTCATCCGGCCGGTCGAGCTGCATGTAGACGATTCCTAGATCGACGTAGATACCCGCGTCACTGGGATCGAGGTCGCGTGCCTGCTCGAGGTAGATCCTCGCCCTCGCCCATTCGCCGAGTCCGATATAGAGACCGCCGAGGTTCAGTCGCGATTCAGGTCTGAGCGGCTTCACAGCGATCGAGCGCTCGAATGCCTCGACCGCCTTATCGTAGCGTTCGAGGCTCTGAAGACTCAGTCCGAGCCAGTCGAGCGCGCACGCGAAGTCGGGCTGGAGTGCAGCAGCTCGCTCGAATGC
>JBGAKX010000107.1:0-15174 GCA_044224215.1 Blastocatellia bacterium | reverse complement strand
CATCGCGGTTTTGGCGCGGTCGACCTCTTCGGCCGTCGGCGCGGCCGTGCCAAACGTCTCGATCGTCTTCACCAGTTCGTCGCGGGCCGTGTCGAGCGACGCGTCCTTGGGAACTTCCGCGCCAAACAGAATCAGGCCGGGATCGTGCTGCTGGTACGAGAAGCCGAAGACCGATGTGGCCTTCTTGGTCTCGACGAGCGACTTGTAGAGCCTGCCGGACGGTGTGTCGCCGAGAACCTGGCTGAGCACGTCGACCGCGGCGTAGTCCGCGTGCATCCCGGGCGGAACGTGGTAGCCCGCCATGACGAGCTGCGTGTCCCCAGTGCGGCGCACGGTCACCGATCGCTCGCCGTCCTGCGTCGGCTCCGACGTGTAGATCTGCTGCAACTGGCGCGTCGGCTTGGGGATCGCGCCGAATTTCTGCACGATCAGGCCGAGCGTCTTCGCCGGGTCGAACTTCCCGGCGACGAGCAGCACCGCGTTATCGGGCTGGTAGTACTTGTGATAGAAGGCCTGCAGGCGGTCGATCGGCACGTTCTCGATGTCGCTGCGGGCTCCGATCGTGGACTTTCCGTAGTTATGCCACAGGTAGGCGGTCGACGAGACGCGCTCCTGGAGCACCGCGAACGGCGAGTTCTCGCCGCTCTCGAACTCGTTGCGCACGACGGTCATCTCCGAGTCGAGATCCTTCCGCGCCACAAAGCTGTTGATCATCCGGTCGGCTTCGAGATCGATCGCCCAGGTCAGGTTCTCGTCCGTCGCGCCAAATGTCTCGAAGTAGTTCGTCCGGTCGTACCACGTCGAGCCGTTCGGCGACGCGCCGTGCGCCGTCAGTTCCTGCGGGATGTTCGTGTGCGTCGGCGTGCCCTTGAACACCATGTGCTCGAGCAGGTGCGCCATGCCCGTTTCGCCGTAGTCTTCGTGACGCGAACCGACCATGTAGGTGATGTTGACCGTGATGGTCTGCTTGGTCTGATCGGGGAACAGCAGCACCCTGAGTCCGTTCGAAAGCCGGTACTCGGTGATGCCTTCGACCGAGGCGACGCGTTCGACGCCAGGCGGCAGGTCGGCCTGCGCGGACTGCGCGGCGCGTGCCAGCAGCGTGGCGTTTGAAACGAACGATACCGCGACTGCCAGCAGCAGCGCGAAAAATGGACGTCGACGCGTTTTCATTCGGGATGCCTCTCGGGTAGTTTGTGGTGCAAACAAGGGGCTCGCCGCACGGGGAGCGCTGTGCAGGCGGGAACCAAACTTTGGTCTTTATCGTGAGCCGCAGCGCCGTGTCAACCGGCGGCGGGACGCGGAGGTTGAATGGCTGAGCAACGTCGGGCGGTTGTTCTGTTGAGCGGAGGGCTCGATTCGACGACGACGCTCGCGATCGCGCGCGCTAAGGGGTTCGAGGCGTACGCGTTGACGATGAGTTACGGGCAACGCCACGTGAACGAACTCGATGCGGCCCGGCGCGTCGCCACTTCGCTCGGCGTCGCCGAGCATCGGATCGCGAACATCGATCTCGCCGCTTTCGGCGGATCCGCGCTGACCACCGACGCGCCGGTGCCAAAGGGGCGCTCGCACGACGAGATCGGCGAAGGGATTCCAGTCACGTACGTTCCGGCCAGGAATACGGTATTCCTGGCGTATGCGCTCGCGTGGGCCGACGTGCTCGGCGCGTTCGATATCTTTCTCGGCGTGAACGCGCTCGACTATTCCGGCTATCCGGATTGCCGGCCTGAGTTCGTCGAGGCGTTCGAAGCGATGGCGAATCTCGCGATTCGTTCGACGGTCGAGACCGGCCGCCGCCTGACGATCCACGCGCCGCTCGTGCACCTGACGAAGGCCGAGATCATCAAACGCGGGCTCGAACTGGGCGTCGATTACGCGATCACAACATCTTGTTATGACCCGCGACCGGACGGCGCGGCGTGCGGATCGTGCGATGCGTGCTACTTGCGACGTAAAGGCTTTTCCGAGAATGGTTTAACCGATCCGGCGAAGTACGCCGATGCCGCATCAGGTTGAATTACCCAATGCATGGAGCACAAATGATCGGTAAGCGCCCCAGTCTGTTGCATTTAGGTAGGGCACGTCGGCCGAGCTCCCGCGAGCCCTTCAGAACGACAACACACAGCGCTTCGCCCGTAACTATTGTCAATGGCTGATTTGCGGTTAAACCACTAGATATTGTGTTTTTCTCGTTGACACACCGTACAGGTTGGGCTAGACTGCCCCACAGCTGGTGAGGGTACAGAGCCGATCAGCGGCTTCCATCAGACAAATCCGACCCTGAGTTGTACGGCATGGCTGGGGCCTCTCGACAAAGAATCGAGAAGGCCCGGGGCGAATCTGTCTCTGCGCTGCGCGAACTGGTTTTCTGTCTCCATCCACCGTAAGGGGTTACGGAAAGGGCATCGGAGTCCCTAAAATAAGATTCATGGACGTGCGAGGTGGACAGGAAATGAGCGCATCTGAACAACAGCGAGACAGCCGGACGCGCACCGGGACCTACGTGGGATTGAATGCGCGGCGCGTTATTTCAAAGCGTTATTCGCTCAAGGATGAGCTGGGCCGCTCGACGGAGGAGTGGGACGACATCTGTGCACGTGTTGTGAGCCACGTTGCGCAGGCCGAGACCGATCCGATGAAGCGCAGCGAGTTCACTCAGGCAATGATGGGACTGATGCTCGAGCGGCGCTTTCTGCCGAACACGCCGTGCCTCGTGAACGCCGGCAAGCCGAAGGGCCAGCTGGCTGCGTGCTTTGTGCTGCCCGTGAGGGACGACCTGTCCGAAATCATGGACCACGCGCGCTGGTGCGCGCTCGTCCACCAGTCCGGTGGCGGCACCGGAATGACCTACGAGCTCCTGAGGCCCGCGGGCGCGTCCGTCGGCGGCGGCCGCGGCATCGCGTCGGGCCCGGTCTCCTTCATGGAGATCGTCAACACGATGACCGAGACCGTCAAGCAGGGAGGTGTGCGGCGCGGCGCCAACATGGGCATCATGTCGTGCAAGCACCCGGATCTGCTGCGGTTCATCCACGCCAAGAACAACCAGGGATCGCTGACGAATTTCAACATCTCGGTCACGGTGACCGACGACTTCCTGCGGGCGGTGGAAGGTAACCAGTGGTTCCAGCTCGAGTTCGACGGCGAGCCGTGGACCGAGCCCGTGTGGGATCCCAAGGCCAACGACGGCGCGGGCGGCGTCTACACCTACAACGGCACCGAGCCGCCACGTTCGGGAATGGTCTACGCGCCCGACATCTGGAACCGGATCATCTCGAGCACGCACCGCTGGGCCGAACCCGGGATCATCTTCATCGACAACGTCAACCGGCATAACCCGTTGCGGAACTCGATGGGGCCAAAGCGCGCTTCGAACCCGTGCGGCGAGCAGATGCTGCACGACTTCAACGCGTGCAACCTCGGCTCGATCGACGTGGCCAAGTACTACGTGCCCGAGACGGGCGAGGTCGACTGGCTGCGGCTCGGCGAGGACGTTCACAGCTGCGTTCGGTTCCTCGACAATGTCGTCGACACGTGCCACTGGCCGCTGCCCGAGATCCACGACACCGTTCATCGTACACGCCCCGTCGGGCTCGGCGTGATGGGCTTTGCCGACCTTCTCCTCCACAAGGGCATCGTCTATGGCTCGGAAGAATCGGCAGTCTTTGCGGATCAGCTGATGTCGTTCGTGCGCCGCGAGGCGTGGCTCGAGTCGCTCGCGCTCGGTCGCGAGAAGGGCCCGATGCCCGAGTTCGAGCCGAATCGCGACCTCTACGAGAAGATGATCTACGACGAGATCGGCATCGACCGGTCGGTCCCGCTCACGCCACGCAACTACGAGGTGACGACCGTCGCGCCCACGGGCACGATCTCGCTCGCCGCCGAGACCAGCTCCGGCATCGAGCCGAACTTCTCGTACGCCTATTTCCGCCGCGACACGGTGGGCGAGCGCACGTACGCCCATCCGCTCGCGGCCCGCGCGCTCGGGATCGACCTCGATCCGACCGATGATGAGTCGATCAAGCGAGCCGCCGAATACATCGTCAACCACCGCGACGAACTGCCGGCGCACTTTGTCGAGGCGATGACGCTCACGCCCGACGACCACCTGCGTGTGCTGGCCGCGTGCCAGCGTCACGTGGACAACTCGATCTCCAAGACGGTCAACGCGCCGTCGGACGCGACCGTCGAGGATACCGACCGCGTTCACCGGCTCGCGTGGAAGCTCGGCGTCAAGGCGGTCAGCTACTACCGCGACGGCAGCCGTGACGGTCAGGTGCTGACGTCGATGAGCGTCGAGAAGAAGACCGAGACGCCGGCGGTCATCGTGTCGTCCGAGGCGTTGCAGTCGCCGACGACGATCGCCGCGCCGGCAGTTGCAAAGACGAGCGAGATCGACCGTCCGCGCGAGCTGGCCGGCTGGACGTGGCGCATCCCGTTCGACGGTCAGAACCTGTACGTGACGATCAATCACGACGGCAACCGCGTCCTCGAGGTCTTCGCGGCGGGTCCGTTGTCGGTGTCGGTCGGACTGCTTGCGTCGAAGATGCTGCGTGGGGGCTTTGACACGACCGAAGTGGCGCGGTCCCTGAACAAGGTCATTGGCACGCACGCGATCTGGTTCAACGAGCGGCTCTGCACGTCGCCCGAACAGGCCGTCGCCGAATGCCTCATGCTCGCCAAGCGCCGGCTCGACGGGAAGCCCGATTCGGCACGCGGCGGACACTACATCGCCACGGGGAAGACGTGTCCCGAATGCGGCGGGGATCAGCTGATCAGCGACTCCGGCTGCGATGTCTGCCGCGACTGCGGCTACTCCAAGTGTAAGTAGCCATCCGTCAAACGGAGACAACGGGCGCAGGCCGCACGCGGCGTGCGCCCGTTGTTCGTTTGGGCTCCCAGCCGACCCCTGCCAGTCGCCGGGCACGCTTCTTGACACCCCCATGCCACCGTGGTGAACTGCGGCGTCCCAGGCAAAGGCGACCGTACCAATACACCCGAGTGATGGCCTCAAACTCACGCTGCATGTCCGTCCGCCCGCTCGCGCGATCGTATGCGCATCGACCGGGCGTCCCGCGATGACGCCGATCGGCGACACGCCGTCGGGTCTCGCGCCGGAGCGCCCACTCCGCGTGTTGATGGTGCTGCAGCGGCTGCTGCCGTACTTTGCCGGCGCCGAGATCCAGGCCATCGGACTCGCAAAGGGACTCGCGAGCCGCGGAGTGGACGTGCGCTTTCTGTCGACCCGCTACGTCCCCGGGCTCGCCCGCCATGAGGTCGTGCGCGGCGTGCAGGTCGACCGCGTCAACGTCGTGCGAGGGCCCGCGCTCAAGCCGTCGCAGATGGTCGCGACGGCGCGGTGGGTTCTGCGCAACGCCGAGCGATTCGACATCGTGCATGCGCACTGCCTCATGCGCGGAATTCTGCGGAGGGTGACCCGCTTTGCGGCCCTCGACGCCGAGATCGCCGCCGAAGTGCGCGACGCCGGCGTCGCGGACGACGCGATCGCGCGCATCGACAACGGGATCGACGTGGACGCCTTCCGGCCCGCTGAACCCTCCGAGCGGGTCCACCTGCGCGGGCAACTCGGTCTTCCCGACGGTCCGCTTGTGCTGTTTCTCGGGCAGCTCGTCGATCGGAAAGGCATTGTCGAAACGCTCGACGCCTGGCGATCCATCGCTGTCGCGGCGCCGGGCGCAAGCCTCGTCGTCGCGGGCACCGGCCCGCGCGCGCCCGAGGTCGAGGCCGCCGCGGCCGAATCTGGTTCGCGGGTCAGATACCTGGGTGTCCTCGACGACGTCGCGGGAGTCTTGCGCGCCTCGGACGTGCTGGTTTTGCCGTCCCGCAACGAGAGCTTCGGAAACGCGATCGTCGAGGCCATGGCGTGCGGGCTGCCGGTCGTCGTTGGACGGACCGGGGTCGGCGCGCGCCTCGAGATCGATGGCGCCGCGGGCATCGTGCTCGACCGAATCGACACCGAGAGTGTGGCGGGCGCGCTCGGGCGATTGCTTTCCGATCCCGCAGCCGCCCGTCGCATGGGCGAGCACGGCCGAGAGCTCGCGCGCGAGTTCTCGTTCGATCGGATCACGACGCGCTATCTCGCCATCTATCGCGAGATGCTCGCCCGCGGGTAGGAAGTTCAGGCTCGACGCGGCACGCTCGGTTGGAACGGCACGGCGGCCACGCGCGAATCAGCCCGAGCGACCCCGCTCGCACAGGTACTGGTGCCACAGCAGCCGTGCGGCGACCGCGCGCCACGGACGCCACGCCTCGCTCATTTCACGGAGCTCAACGTCCGACGGTCGCTGCGGCAGTTCGAACACGGCGTGCGCCGCCGTCGCGAGCGCAAGGTCACCCGAAGGCCAGATGTCGGGCCGAAGGAGCACCATCAGGAGGTAGATGTCTGCCGTCCAGACACCGATCCCCGTGATCTCGCGCAACCGCTCGGAGACGACGTCGTCCGGCAAGTGGTGCAGCGATTCGAGATCGAGCGAGCCCGACAGCACTGCGTGCGCCAGCTCGCGACCGTACCGCGTCTTCTGCCGGCTGAATCCGAATTCCTTCAACTGGTCGTCGTCGAAACCCAGGAAGGCCCGAGGCGTCAACGGCGACGCGGCCTCGAGCAGCCGGTCGAACGCTGCGCGCGCCGACGCAAGCGACACCTGCTGTTCGAGGATGATGTGCAGAAGCGTCGGGAAGCCCGCTTCGCGCGCCCACATGGGCGGCACACCATGCGCGCGCAGGATCGCCCGAAACGGCGCATGCCGGCGCGCAAGACCACGCGCAGCGCGCGCGAGTTCGTCGTCCGACATGGGGTGGATCCGGTTCGCTGGAGCCGCTCGCCTGGAGGGCGTCCGCTGCGGTTCCGGCGATCGCAACAAAGATTTCACGCCGCCGGTGAATTTTTTTGAACCCATTTGGGTCAAAATCCCGTCCTTATTGCGTTGAGTGTTTCTTTGAACGGCCCGCGATCTCGCTCGGGCCGCATGGATCGATGCCTTCCTCAGGTTGCGATCCGCGCGCACCGGCCTCGGCGGCACCCCCTGCCGACGACGCGGATGCAGGGACTTCACCTCGTCCATCTCACCTGGCGATGGTGCCATCCCAAGGGTTGATTGCGGGGCCGCGACGGCGCGACCCCGCAGTCGATCACCTCAAACCTCTTTCCTGTAATAGCTTGCGCGTATGGTCGTCTTGATGTTTCCGCGGATGTTGAAATCGCCGACGAGATCGGCACGCAGCGGATCGCACGCCCGGACAAAGTCCTCGAGGATCCTGTTGACGACGTGCTCGTGGAAGATCTTCACCGATCGAAACGAGTTGATGTACAGCTTCAGGCTCTTGAGCTCGACGCAGCGCTCGTTCGGCACGTACTCGATGCGGATGGTCGCAAAGTCCGGAAAATCCGAGAACGGACAGATCGCCGTGAATTCAGGGCATTCAAAGGTGATGACGATCTCGCGCCCCGGATATTCGTAGGCGAACGTGTCGAGCGGATAGAGGTTCATCTCGTCGTCGGGCGTCGACTCGATGACGGGTTTGAAGACGTCGTGGTCCATTCGGGCTCCCTTCGCGGATCTGCGGCCGATCATTCTAACCGGTGACGCGCCGGTTCGACAAAAGGGCGTGCACGGGGGCGACCGGGGCCCGGGATGGCGCACTTTGCCACGGACAGGGGTTTCGTGTAGGTTCATCGATGCACGGAACATCTCACCAGGAGGAACTTCTCTCTTGCACACATCGAAAGCGATCACAGTTGCGGCATTTCTGGCCCTGTTCGGGCTCTCGTTGGCCTGCTCGCCCGCGGAGGGCGACAAGAACGCCAAGCCGGCCACCAACACTGCAGCGCCGGCGACGGCAAACACCAACGCACCGGCGCCCGAGGTGGTGAAGGTCGCGGGAATGCCCGACGACGTGCAGCCAATTTTTGCCGCCAAGTGCAAGATGTGCCACGGCGCGGACGCAAAGGGTTCCAAGAACGCGCCGAACCTGTTTGAAGTCAAGGACAAGCACACTGCCGAGCAGTGGGTGTCGTACCTCAAGAATCCGAAGATCTTCGACAAGGACAACAACATGCCGACGATCCCGCTGACCGAGCCCGAGGCCAAGCAGCTCGCCAGCTGGCTCGCGGTGACCGTTGGGGCATCCGGCGCGGCGACCTCAGACGACAAGGGCGGAGCGGCCGACAAGGGAGAGAAGGGCGAGAAGGACGATCACGACAAGGGCGACAAGCACGGTTCGTCGGACGGCAAGAGCCACTAGGAACATCGTGGCGCGCCCGCACGACTCCGTGCCGGGAGGCAGACATGGCGTCGCAGATCCGGTTTGATCCACCAAACGTCGACGGACTGGTCGCGGCGGGCACGACGCTCGCCGCGGCCGCCGAGCGGCTGGGCGTTCCCATCGCGCTGTCGTGCGGCGGCAAGGGCGAATGCACGAGCTGCGCCGTCGAGGTGTTGTCGAATCCATTCAGCCTGTCGGAGGTGACGGCGGCCGAGCAGACGCTGCTCGGACCCGAGCGAATCGCCGCGAGCATACGGCTTGGGTGCCAGGCCTCGGTTCGCGAGGGTGATTGTGTCGTCCGCGTCGTAGGTCACGCGGAAGAGCCCTCCACCGACCAGGCGCGGCCCGAGGAATCATGCGGCACGGCGGGCTTTGAGGACGTACGGAGCCGGATTCTCGACGCCTTCGCGTCGCTCCCGACCTCTGAACAGGTTGCGACGGCACTCGATCTGCAGGTAAAGGTCGCCGGCGAATTCCTCGACACGCTCGCAAAGGAGCCGCTCAAGGCCGGCGAACAGTTCCTGAATTCCATCTTTGGAGAACCGCCAAAGCGCGACGAGGGCGGCGAGACATCGGACAAGACATCGGAACCACATGAGTAACGAAGAGACTTTCTACCGGCTGACGATCCGGTTCACGAACGGCGAGACCGAGAAGTTCATCGTCCGCGACCCGCTCGATTCCCATCGGCTGTCGGAGCATCCGCGATACGCGATTGTGCGCGTGCACGTCGAGACGACCGGCTCGATCCGACAGGTACTGATGGCAGCCATGTCGGATGTGTCGTACATCCGCACGTCGCAGCTCGAAAACAAGGACATCCGGCAGCGTGTCGCCGGGATCGCCGGCTCGATGGGAGATGAGCCGGGCGGACCGGAAGAGCTTGCGTCGCTCGAGTTCGTCTGATGCGAGCGATGAACGGGTCGCCACACGCTGGTCGAAATCTGCGAGCCGCGATGTTCTGCTTGATGGCACTTGCCCTGCTCTCGGGGTGCCGGGACCAGACCGCCGCAGGTCTCGCCTCCGCGAACCAGAAACCTGAAACGCCGGCTGGCGTCGCAAAGCCGGAGGCTGCGGTGAACCATACGCCATTCGACGGTGCGCGCGCGTTCGAGCATGTCCGGAAGCAGGTCGCGTTCGGCCCGAGACCCGCTGGAAGCCCGGCGCTCGCCGAGACGCGAAAGTACCTTAAGTCCGAGCTCGGGTCGTACGGTCTGAAGGTGACCGAAGAGCCGTTCACGGCCCAGACGCCCGTCGGCAAGATCGACATGGTCAACGTGGTAGCCGAGCTTCCCGGTACGTCGAGCGACGTGCTCGTGATCTCGAGCCATTACGACACAAAGCGGTTGAAAGACTTTGTCGGAGCGAACGACGGCGGATCGTCGACCGGCGCGCTGCTCGAGATCGCGCGCGTTCTCGCCGAGCAGTCAAAGGCAAGGAAGTTCGACCTCACACTCGAATTCGTCTTCTTTGACGGCGAGGAAGCCGTCATCGAGTGGCAGGGCGACGACAACACGTACGGGTCGCGACAGTTCGTCGAGAGTCGCGAGGACAACGGCTCGATTTCGAAGATCCGAGGCATGGTGCTGCTCGACATGATCGGCGACAAGGACCTGAACATCTATCGCGAGTCCGGCTCGACACGGCCGATGACGGACGTCATCTGGAGCACGGCGGCGTCGCTCGGGTACGCGCGGCAGTTCGTCAACGCCGGTATGTTCATCGAGGACGACCACATCCCGTTCCTCGAGGCCAGCATCCCGGCGGTCGACATCATCGACTTCCACTATGGCACGAACGACAAGCACGGTGATGGCGGTCCGCAGAATGCGTACTGGCATACGGCAGAGGACACGCTCGACAAGATCAGCGCCGAGAGCCTGAAGGTCGTCGGCGACACGGTGATCGTCTCGGTGCCAAAGCTCATCGCTCTCGTCAAACGCTAGTCGTTTGATCGACTTTGATTTGCGCTGATCCGCGTAAATCTGCGGCCTGCATTCCCCAATGAAAATTGCAATCATCCCCGGTGACGGAATCGGGCGCGAGGTGACCGACCAGGCCGTGGCCGTCGTCGAACGCGCCGAATCGCGGTTTGGTTTCTCGGCCGAGAAGGTCCACTTCGACTGGGGCGCCGATCGATACCTCGCCGACGGTACGACCCTGCCCGAAGGCGCGGTTGAGATGTTCCTCTCGGACTATGACGCGATCCTTCTGGGGGCGGTCGGAGATCCGCGTGTTCCCGACAACCGGCACGCAGCCGACATCCTCCTCGGGCTGCGGACCAGGCTCGACCTGTACATCAACCTCCGCCCGGTGAAGCTGCTTCACGACCGGCTGACGCCGCTTGCTGGACGCACGCGCGCCGACATCGACTTTGTCGTCCTGCGCGAAAATACCGAGGGGATGTACACGTTCATGGGTGGCATCTTCAAGAAGGGCACGCCGGACGAGGTGGCCATTCAGGAAGAGGTCAACACCCGAAAGGGCGTACAGCGGATCATCGAGGCTGCGTTCGACCTCGCGATTCGCACGGGACGCCGCAAGGTGACGCTCGCGGACAAGTCCAACGCAATGACGTACGGCCACGACCTGTGGCGTCGAGCGTTCGCCGAAGTTGCCGCCCGCCATTCGTCGATCGAGAGCAACGCGCAGTACATCGACGCGATGGCCATGTTCATGGTGCTCGATCCGGGGCAGTACGACGTCATCGTGACGAACAACCTGTTCGGCGACATCATCACCGACCTTGGCGCGGCGCTGCAGGGCGGCCTTGGCGTAGCCGGCTCGGGGAACATCCATCCGGGTCGGGTGTCGCTGTTCGAACCGGTGCACGGAAGCGCGCCGCAGTTCGCGGGCAAGAACGTCGCAAATCCGATCGGCTCGATCCTCGCGGCAAGCCTGCTGCTCGAACACGTCGGACAGCCCGAGGCGGCCGCTGCCGTGGAACAGGCCGTGGTCCGGGCGATCGAGGACGGCATGGTCACGCGCGACATCGGCGGTTCGCTGACGACGTCCGAAGCCGGCGCCGCCATCGTGGAACGCGTCGTGTCCTAGATGAATAGCGCAGGCGACCACAACGTCCGACGCCTCGGGTCCGCTCAGTCGCAACGCATCGTTCGCTCGCGCGCCGCAAGGTAAGTCGATGCTGGGTCTGAAGACTGTCCGCAAGGGCTGCATCGGCTGCTTCAGCGTCACGGCGATTGCGCTCGTGCTGCTGCTTGGGATCCGGGTCTTCGCTCCGTGGATCATCGATTCGGCGCTGGACTGGCTCCTGTTCGTCCCGCCGCCGCAGGTGACGGTCACAAAGGACGGATCGGGCGAAGTGAAGCGCTTTGTTCGCGACGTGTACGTGATGGTGCTCGGCGACGCCGGAAGCGGCGCGAGACCGAACACGATCGAATTGACGGAAGGCGCGGTGAACGGTTTTCTCGGCGAGCCGTCCGACACATCGGCGATTCGCGACATGCGTGTCGATTTCCAGCCCGACGGCGCGACCGTGTACGCCGTGATCGATCTCGGGCGGCTCGCCGAACATCCCGATTACAGGGACCTGACGCGCGACATCCCGTCGTTCATACGAGGACGCAGGGTCTCGATCCGCCTCGAGCTGAGCCACCTGACGACTGTCAACGAACGGCTTGCGTTCGCCGACGCCGACATCAAGCTGGGACGGTTGTGGCTGCCTTTGTCTGCGGAGTGGGCGCTGCCGATCATCCAGCGAGTCGCCGAGAAGAAACTCGGAACACAGCTACCCGAGAAGGGTTTGCCAATACCGCCGGGCACCACCGCGCGGATGACCGGCGATGCACTGATCGTCGACTTCAGGGGACCGGGCTGAAACGCGACTTACGGCTGATCGTGGTCGTACACGACCTCGACACCCGCCGCGATGTCGTTCCACATGTTCAACGGGCGCATCATCTGCAACAGCATCGTCTTGCGCCCTTCAACGGAGTAGTGCGGCGACGCGAGCGCGCGAATCGGCGAAATGTCCCCGCGATTCAAGTCCGCCATCATCTCGTACGGACAGGTCGATCGCATGATCCACGTGTTGTCGAATGGCGCGTTCCGCATCTCGTCCCAGGGGCGTGGCGCCGAGTCATAGCTCCACTCGATGATCTCGCCGTTGTGGAAGACCCACTTGGTCATCCGGTCGGCGTTGCCAGGGCCGTCGAGAACCCGGAATACGAACGTTCCGTTCAACTTGCGCGCCGCGGCGCGAAATTCCCGATCCTCGTGAAGCCGCTGGCAGACTTCGTCGACCCATTCCTTCGTGTAGTAGTTGATCATACGGTTGCAGTCACGCACTTTCGCACCAGGTGCTCGATGTCGTCGTATTCGGATGGCCTCGGGTTGAACGCAAGACACGGATCGTTCATCGCTGCCTCCGAGATTTCGGCAATCGTCGAATCGTCGGCGGCGATGCCGAGCTTCTCGTACGTCGTCGGGATGCCCAGCTTGCTGTTGAGCGCGCGGATGAGACCAACGGATGCCTGAGCAAGCGAGTTGTCGTCCCAACCGTGCCCCTCGGCGCCGAGCGCCTTCGCGATGGCCGCAAATCTCGCCGGACACGATGCAAGGTTGTATTCCATCACGAACGGCAGCGCGACGGCGTTGCTCAGGCCGTGGTGCAGTCCGTGCAGGCTCCCGATCGAGTGCGAGATCGCGTGCGTCGCACCGAGAACCGCATTTGTGAACGCGACACCGGCCATCGCCGCGGCAAGCTGAACCTTGGACAGCGCATCGGTGTTTCCGCGGTCCTCGTAGGCGAGCGGCAGGTTGTCGTTGAGCATCTCGATGGCCCGCAGGGCGAGCGCTTCGGAGAACGGCTCACGATCCGACGAGACGAACGCCTCGATCGCGTGGGTCATCGCGTCCATTCCCGTATATGCCACGAGCCGTGGCGGCAACGACCGCAGCATCTCCGGATCGAGAATCGCAACCCGCGGGTAGGTGTACGGGCTGCCGAGAATGATCTTGACCCGCGCCTCATGGTCCTTGATGACTGCTCCACCCGACACCTCGCTGCCTGTGCCGCAAGTGGTTGGTATTGCAACAATTGGCTTGCAGCGGCCCGGGACCATGAACAGGCCCTCGTAGTCCTGGATCCGTCCGCCGTGCGTCGCGATGATCGACGCCGCCTTTGCCGTGTCCATCACCGAGCCGCCGCCAACGGCGATGATCAGCTGTGCGCCGAGGTCGTTGATCATCCGTGCCGCGGCTTCGACCGCGTGCACGTCCGAGTCGGGTGGCACCTTGTCGAACACCCCCGCGATCTCGTAGTCGAATCCGTGGAACCCGCGCCGGACCCGGTCCACGACGCCGAGACCCGCAAGTGCTTCATCCGTAATGATTACCACGCGAGTGAGATCGCACAGATCGTCCTCGATCTGGAGCTCCTCGCCGAGGTTTGCTACCTTGCCGACGCCAAACTTGAGCTGGGTCGGCGATTGGAACGCGATATCTGTTCGCGTGAGCGGTTCGTTTTTCAGGATCGATCCCATGGCTAGCCAACTTCCTGGAAATAGTTCGTTATTGCCTCGGCCATCTCCTCGCGCTTGGTCTCGAAAAAGTGGTCCGCGCCCTCGATGCGCACGAGGCGCTTCGGCTCACGCAGGTCGGCGTACCACGAGTTGAGTTGTGCGAGCGGCCCGAACGTGTCTTCGGTCCCCTGTATGAGCAGTTTCGGCTTGGTGCACGAATTCAGTTCGGTGTGGCTGAAGACCCGGACCGGCACGCCCAGGCCAACGACATGCGAGACCCGCGGATCGGCGCATCCGACGGGCAAGCCTGTCCACGATCCGAACGAGAACCCTGCAACTACAAGCGGAATATCGGGATGGCGTTCCGCCATCCAGTCGATCGCGGCCTTCACGTCGTCGCGTTCGCCACGTCCCTCGTCAAACGTTCCCTCGCTTCCGCCGACGCCGCGGAAGTTGAACCTGAGCGTGGGATAGCCCAGTTCGTCAAATGCACGAGCGATCCGGTAGATCAGCTTGAAGTGCATGGTGCCTCCGTGCAATGGATGCGCGTGGCAGATAACGGCCGTATGCGCGGGTCGGGACCGCTCGGAAGCGCCGGGCTTGTAGATCGCCTCGAGACTTCCGGCAGGCCCAGGAACGACCGCGTTGCCGGCCAGAAATCGTCCGCCCATACGTAACATTCATATCACAATTTCATGGAGGCTGACGAGACTGCCACTTGTTGTGAAACTGATGCAGGTAAAAGAACTGTTGTACTTGCCGCGATATTAGTGGTACAAGAAAAGTGCGTCAGAACCCACCACTTGCGGTGGAAGACCTCCCGTTCCGACACTCGGGGCAGATGGTTTGATTTTAGACGCTGGTGAAGATCGTGGATTTGGTTACGCTCGTGCCCTGAGAGTCCCTCTTAGACTGCCAGTCTCGCGTTGCTTAGGCCGATCCCTTTTAGCAAGGTATAGAAGCACATGAAACTCTATGTTGGGAATCTCTCGTTCAAGACGACCGAGGACGAGCTGAACAATCTCTTTTCGCAGGCTGGCGCAGTCGACAGCGTTCGCATCATCACGGATCGTGACACGGGCCGCTCGCGCGGCTTTGGCTTTGTCGAGTACGCAGCCAAGGCTGACGGCGAGGCAGCGATTCAGCGTTTCGCGGGCATGGAGCTCGACGGACGCGCGCTGACGGTCAACGAGGCCAAGCCCCAGGAGCCCCGCGGTGGCGGCGGCTTTGGTGGCGGTCGCGGCGGCGGCGGTGGCCGTGGCGGCGGCGGTGGCGGCCGTGGTGGCTACGGCGGCAATCGCTGGTAGGAACACCCGTTCCGTATAGATTCGACGCGGGGTCTTCGCGGGGACAATCCCCACGAGGACCCCGCGGCGCGTTTACCCTCGGGGCGCCGCGAATCGGCCAC
>JBGAKX010000248.1:0-2319 GCA_044224215.1 Blastocatellia bacterium | reverse complement strand
GACCTGGACGAAAGAGATCGACCTCAACGACGATCCCGAGAACCCGACCGAAGTAACGCGGACGGTCACAGTCGGCGACGGTATCACCCGCACGCTCGGCGCAACGCGGATCAGCGAGAGCGAGACGACCTATCAATGGGAAGCCGACTACACGCGCCTCCATCAGAAGGTGACGAAACTCTATGCAACCGTTGACCTGCCGTTCGTCGGCACCGACTACCGCCTGATCGAGACGGTCACGGAATCGCTGTTCTACGCCAATCACCCGACCGTCCCGAATCGCAAGGTACTCTCGCAGATCACGACCGTCACATCCGGCCTCTATATCTGGACGTATACCGCAGCCGACCCTGACGGCAGCGAGGCCATCGCGACGGCAACGCCGATCAAACTCGCGTCATACAGCGGCACCGTTGACAGTTCCAACGACTCGAACCAGCGATGGGGCGACGGGCAGATCAGCACCGAGATCACGCGCTACGTCCGCACGAAAGGCGGGCGGCAGATCGTGGTGCATCGAACGGTGACGGATGACCTTCGCGACAAGGTGATCATTGACGAGACGCGGACTGAGATTGGCGATTCCAGCCTCGGTCCCACGGGGAAAGGTCAGGTCGAATATGTAGGGACCGCCGGTCGCAGGGCTCAAACGATTGACGCGAGTGCGATTGGTAAGGCATTAGGAATCGAAATCGCCAACAGGAAACTCGCCAGATCCGGCACGGCAGTCAAGAACATCCGGTTGACGCTGACCCGGCCCGACTACTCGCAGTATCGCTTTGGGTATCTCGTTGAATTGGATAGCGACGCACCCTACGGCTTGAGCGGGAAATACCTTTGTACGGAGGTGAATTTTTCGGTCATGGCGCAAACCGCAACCCAACCATCGGTCACGCAGGAACTCCTGCTTACGAGGATATGGTGATGGATGTAAAGAACACAACGATTGAAGAGTTCGTCGGCCCGCTGCCTGTCAGGCCCACGCGCGCCGAACGCCGCAAGCTGATCCGCGAAACCGAGCGGCGCATCATGAACACTACCGAGCCGAAGGGCGCGCTACGGTGCGCCGTCTGCGACAAGTCCGCGCGCGGGATGATTCAGCCGACCGGCCAGGAACGGCGTCCTATGTGTGCGACTCATTTAGCGCGGGCAATGTTCGGGCGATAGATGGGCGTTCGGGCGACAAGGGTAGTTCCCGCCGGATCGCGGGTCGAGCTCGTCGTTGACCATCTGCGTCCGGCGAGCGACAAGCCGAAGCCCGCGCCGCCCGATCTTCACACGCGCCCGCAGCCCGCGCCGTACGTCGAGCCTGTCGCCGTCGAGTTGTACGACCTTGGCGTGACCTACCAAGAATACGAGGACACGGCGGCGAACGAGACGAAGAGCAAGTACACCGAGATAAGCCTCGAGTCGAGCAACAGCCTCAATGCCCGCGACCTTGCGCTGGTGCGCGAGTATATGCTTGCGAACCTCAGCACGACGACCGTGGCGCATTCCGACCGGGTGATCTCGTCGGCATACCGGCTCCAGGCTGGCAGCAACGAAACGGACGGCACGGTGACGACCGTCAAGTTCAAGCAGGGCGACGGCGCGGTCATCAACGGCAACCCGATTGGCGAGACAACCGAATGGGCGCGGCGAGTTCCGACCGCTACCCGGATCACCGACCTCGATGCGATCATTGCCAGCACGTCCGCTAGCGACAGCTCGCAGGTTCTCTATAGCGAGGCGCGGCTGAAAGCCGTTAAAGAAACGTGGGAGCGGTGGGAGTCGCCAAACAGTTCCGCGCGAACGGGCAGCGATGGCACGCTGAGGAAGCGGCTAACCGAGGGTTCGTGGGGACTCGGGATAGATTCCTACGTCGCATATCAGCCGTGGCTCTCGTGGGATGACACGCACTTCATCATCACCGAGGACGCGCGTGCGAGTGCCGACGAGATCCGGTTCCCGAACGCCACCAGCGGCTCGCGGCAGTCCACCCGGTATCAGGTCTATATGGCGCCGCAGATGTTCCAATGGACTATCAGGTGGACGAGCCTATACTTCTATGGGACGCTGTTTAGCCAGGGCGAATTTTGGCTGTTCGCCGTGACGATCTACACGGACAGGCTTCCGTTTTTCCCGCGTGCCTACCAGCTCTCGGAGATCGGCAACGAAACGAACTGGGCGACGATGAGCCGCCGCATCTCCCAGACTTTGCACTATCAGGCACTCCTCGCGCTCGACCGTGCGGTTGAGGTGTTCAGCGGGTTCCTGATCGTGCTTCTGGAGGCGCGGCTTGCGGGACGGTGGAGCATACGGTTCCGCTCGATCGCCGCG
>JBGAKX010000106.1:0-15364 GCA_044224215.1 Blastocatellia bacterium | reverse complement strand
CGGCAGCGGCTCCTCGATTTCGGGTTCTCGCCGACCATCACGGGCGATTCCTACGTGGCATTGGGCGACACCGCGCTCGACTTCGTCTCTCACAAGCTGAAGGACCTCGGCAAGGAATGGAAGGTGTTCGGCGCCGACGTGCTTTCGGATTTCAAGGTTGCCCGCAAGAAGTTCGATCTCTCGATCAGCGCGGATGCGGGGAGCGGCATCGACTGGCTCACGCTCGACATCACGGCAAAGGCTGGCGACGAGGTCATCGACATCGCGACGCTGCAACGCGCGCTCGTGTCGGGCGAGCGATACCTGAAGCTCGCCGACGGAAGCCACGTCGAGATTCCTCGCGAGCGACTCGTGAAGTTGTCCGAGGCGCTCAACACCGTGCAGGCGCAGCCCGACCCGGACGGAAAGTTCAGGGTGAATCTGTTTGAGGCGAGCGAGCTCGCCGAGCGTCTCGGCGAAGAGGACGGCCTCAGACAGAGCCCCGGGTTCAAGCAGTTCCTCAAGAAGTTGCAGGGATTTGAGGGGATCGGACGTGGCGAGCCGCCAAAGTCACTCAAAGCCACTTTGCGTCCGTACCAGCAGAGGGGACTGGACTGGTTGTGGTTTCTGAACCGTTACTCGCTTGGGGGTGTTCTCGCCGACGACATGGGTCTCGGGAAGACGGTGCAGGCGCTTGCGGTTCTGCTCAAGTCCAAGAAGATGGAAGGTCGCAAGCCATCGCTCGTGGTCGTTCCGGCGTCGGTTGTCGTCAACTGGCAGGAAGAGGCAGAGCGCTTTGCGCCGTCCCTGTCGGTACTCGACCTCACGGGTTCGGGGCGGTCCGAGAAGTTCGAGACGATCCAGGATCACGACCTCGTCGTCACCAACTACGCATTGGTGCGCCGTGATGTCGAGCGTCTGTCCGAGATCGAATTCAGGTATGTGATTCTCGACGAGGCGCAGAACATCAAGAATCCCGAGTCGCAGACCGCTCGCGCCAGCAAGCGTTTGCGTTCGGATCACCGGCTTGCGCTGACCGGCACGCCGATCGAGAACCGGCTCTCGGAGCTGTGGTCCATCTTTGATTTCCTGACGCCCGGACTGCTTGGATCGCTCCCGCGCTTCCGGCAGACCTACGAGATGCCGATCGCGGTCCGGGGCGACCGTGACGCGGAAGCGCGCCTTCGCCGGCGCGTCTTCCCGTTCATTCTGCGGCGCATGAAGCAGGAGGTCGCGGACGACCTTCCGGAGAAGATCGAGGCGGTGCTTCACTGCGAACTTCTTCCAGAGCAGCGAGCGCTCTACCGCGACGTGCTCGCGCTGACGCGCAAGAAGCTGTTCGAGCAGATCGACGCGCAGGGCATGGAGCGGAGCCACATTTCGATCCTCGCCGCGCTCGTCAAGCTCAGGCAGGTGTGCTGCCATCCCAAGCTCCTCAAGCTTCCCGTCGAGGAGGAGAAGCTGGTTTCGGCAAAGCTCGACATGCTTCAGGAGATGGTGCACGAGCTTGTGTCGGAGGGCCATCGCGCGCTCATCTTCAGCCAGTTCACCGAGATGCTCGGCATCATCCGTGAATGGCTCGACGAGGAGCAGATCGAGTACGAGTACCTCGACGGTTCGACGCGCGACCGCGCCGAACGGGTGAAACGGTTCAACGAGGACCCGACGATTCCGATCTTCCTGATCAGCCTGAAGGCGGGAGGCACGGGTCTGAACCTGACGGGCGCCGACTACGTCATCCTTTACGACCCGTGGTGGAATCCCGCGGTCGAGGACCAGGCAACCGACCGTGCGTACCGTATCGGACAGACGCGCAACGTGTTTGCGTACAAGCTGATCGCAAAGGGAACGGTGGAGGACAAGCTGCTCGAACTGCAGTCGCGCAAGCGCGATCTCGTGGCCGGAGTGCTCGGCGCCGAATCGTCGCTCGGGAAGACGCTGACGCGCGAGGACCTCGAACAGCTGTTTTCACTCGACGACTGACACCTCGATCTGTGGGGGCGATGTTTCGGTATGCTGCACATCACGAATGGAGACAGCGCCGCTGGCTGCATTGCTGAATCGGGGATCGGAGGGGACGTCCTTCCGTGGCGCGACGTGCTTCACGAAGGCCCGGTTCCCCAGGGGCTCGGGCTCGACGAGCTCTCGCAGGTTCGCGCTCGGTTCATCGCCGGGAGCGGCTGGGGCTTGGAAGCGGACGTGCTCGCGTCGTTTCGCGAGCGCGATGCCGAGCTTGCGGGGTTCCGCGCGCACGATGAGGTGGTGCTGTGGTTCGAGCACGACCTCTACGACCAGCTGCAGTTGATCCAGTTGCTTGAATGGTTCTCGTCGCGGCATCTGGAGCCGACGCGTCTGACGCTCATATGCAACGAGGAGTACCTTGGCACGATCACGACGTCGCGCGCTCGCGAGGTATTTCACGAACGGGTGGCGGTTACCGACGACCAGATGTACCTCGCGCGGAGTGCGTGGGCGGCGTTCCGGTCGCCCAACCCGACGTCGGTGGAGCGGCTCGTCGAGGCGGGAACGCCGGCGCTTCCGTTTCTGCAGGGCGCGCTGCGCCGCCATCTCGAGCAGTTCCCCGCGGCGGACAATGGGCTCTCGCGGTCGGAGCGCCAGGCGCTCGAGGCCATTGGCGCCGGACGCGACACGATCGGCGATGCCTTCGTTGCATCGTCGCACGAGGTCGAGGAGCGGATCTTTCTCGGGGATGCGATCTTCTTCGACTACTTGGCCAATTTGAGCCAGGGGCCGAGCCCACTCGTGCTGTGCGCGAACGGTTCGCCGATCGAGGCGCCGCAGGACGAGGGCGATTACAGGTCGTTTGTCGAGCAGAGAATCGTGCTGACGGACGAAGGGCGATCGGTGCTGGCTGGTGCGCTGGACTGGCTTGCATTGCGACCGATCGATCGATGGCTGGGTGGTGTCCATCTCGTCGGGTCGTCTCCGGAATGGCGCTGGCACGCGGGCCTGAATCGCCTGATTGGAGGCGCGCCGGAGCCTCGCCAGGCGCAGTAAAACGTTTGTAAAACGGGGCACACGGCGCGCCCGGCCCCGAGGATTCGCACGTACAATTCGTCGCTTGAATGCAACGCACGATCGAGGAGGCTTTTGACATGCGACGAGTTGTTTCACTGTTCGTGACGGCAGCGGTATCCACAGCGATATGTGCGCAAGCACGCGCTGGCGAGGGGAGTCTCGCCGCGGTTGTCGCGGCCGAACGAAAGTTTGCGGCGGCGTCGGTTGCGACCAGCACGCGCGACGCGTTTCTCGCCAACCTGGGAGAGGATTCAATCCTGTTCCGACCCTACGCGGTTCCGGGCAGGCAATGGACCGAATCGCATCCGGGCGGCAACGGACTGCTCACGTGGGAACCGACGTTCGCGATGGTTTCGCTGTCTGGCGACATGGGAGTGACGTCGGGGCCGTGGGAATACAGGAAGGGAAGAGCGCAGGACGAGACACCCATCGCATTCGGCCATTTCTCGACGGTCTGGCAATTGAACGACGACGGCGTGTGGCGGGTCGCGATCGATTGCGGTGTGTCTCATGCGAAGCCTGAGTCCGCAGAGGCGCTTGTGCTCGATCCATCGGCGACACACACGCTCTCGGCCGGAAAAGCTTCCGCAGTGTCAACGTCGGCGCGTGACTCCCTGCTTGGAAGTGAAGCGGCGTTCACGGCACTGGCCGGCGCGAGCGGTCCGGACGCCGCATATGTGCAGTTCCTCGGGGATGCGGCGCGCGTCTATCGCGACGACAAAATGCCAGCTGTCGGGCGTCGGAGCGCACTCGATCTTGTGAAGGCCGATGGAGCCGCGGTGCATTGGTCGGCGGACGGCGCTGTTACGTCAAAGTTCGGAGACCTTGGGTTCACGTACGGTCGCGGCGAGCGACCGGCCGCGAAGACTGGCGTCGTCGAGCACTTCACGTTCCTGCGAGTCTGGCAGCGGGCGGGGTCGGGTGAATGGAAGATCGCTCTCGAGGTCGTGAACGGAGTACCAGCCGAGGAAGCGAAAGATTAGGCGATCGGAGGTGCGCATCACGTGGATCTGAATCCGACAGGGCGGTTTTCGAATCGTGTCGAGAATTACGTGAAGTTCCGGCCGGGCTATCCGCCTGGGGTTGTCGAGACCCTCGTGTCCGAGTGCGGCTTGACGCGCGACAGCGTCGTTGCCGATATCGGCTCTGGCACGGGAATCCTGACGGCGCTGCTGCTCGAGTCGGGGTGTCGCGTCTGCGCGGTCGAGCCGAACGAGGCAATGCGAACGGCGGCCGAATCGGCTCTCGGCGGGTGTGATCGATTCACGAGCGTCGACGGTACCGCCGAGGCCACGACATTGCCCGACGACAGCATCGACATCGTGACGGCCGGTCAGGCCTTCCACTGGTTCGATCGTCACAAGGCGCGCGACGAGTTCCAGCGCATCCTGAAGCCGTCAGGATGGGTCGCGCTCATCTGGAATGTCCGATGCACCGAGGCGACGCCATTCATGACGGATTACGAAACCGCGCTCAGGTCGTACGGTACGGACTATGCGCAGGTGGTGCACGGCAGCCTATCGGACGGCGAGCTTGGCGACGTGTTCGGTGGCGATGGCCGCTTCTCGGTGGCGGCATTTCCGAATTCCCAGGTGCTGGACCGCGACGGATTGCTAGGCCGCGCGCTCTCCGCCTCCTACGCTCCGGCAGCCGGACACCCGGACCACGAGCGACTCGTCAGCGACATGCATCGCATCTTCGACCGGCACCAGCACGACGGAACGGTGCGGTTCGAGTACGAGACGAGGATGTTCTATGGCAGGGCCGGCGACGCGTAGTGTCGAGCGGCAACCGGTTCAGGGCTTCTTGGCCGGCGCGGGATTGTTTGCAAGCGCCTCGGTCGTGCCCTCGTCGAGCTCCTCGGCGGCGGCGCGGGCCTTCTTGGCATAACGATCCGCATCCGGCTGCGTGAGCTTGAGTGCGTCGAGAACGCCGAGCTGTCGCACGATCTCCTGCTTCGTATATTTCAGCGCGGTGTACAGCTCCGGCGACATGCCCGTCCGTTCGAACTCGTCGTCGAGCTTTGCCATCAACTCTTCGATGGCTCGCCGGTAGTCGTCGAGCAGCTCGATCTGGGAGCCCGAGGGCAGCGGGCCGAAACTCGTGCCGCGCGTGTCCTTTGGTTCGGAGGCTGGATCCTGGATCGCGACGAGCCGCCGGTCGGCGATCTTCAGAAAGACCTTCGCACGATTGTCGATCCGCCGAATGCCCTGGACGAGCTCCATCTCGTCCGGCGTGATGTACTCGCCCTTTCGCTGCGCTCCGGATGAGGCAGGGACCAGGACGACGCAGACGAGGGCGACAGTGACGAATCGTGACAGAAACACGCGTGGTACCTCAGGGCTCGGTCAGCATGTCCGAATCGAGCGCGGACTCGAGGGCAGTATTGCGGATACGCGTCACGGTGGCGATAACCGCCGAGCCAGTGGTCGCGTCGTCGGGTCTGAGTTCAGGCGTCAGCGCCTTCAACAGGGTGAGCTGACGGCCGAGCCGCCGCTCGAACTTCTTGAAGCGTTTGTCCCGGGGAACGATGCCTGTCGCAGGTTTCCGAAGGATTTCGTCTGCAACGCGCACGACCGCCTCGTACAGGAGCAGTTCCTGCGCGACCGACGGCGCCCCCGCATCGAGCTTGGCGCCGACATCCGCGAGCCGCAGATCGCTGACGTCGAGCAGTACGTCAAAACGGTCGCGCGGCGCCGTCTGCTGCTGGACCATCTGGCGTTCGCGGGCGGGAAGCTGCGCGATAACCTCGGCCTCGGTCATGTGGATGAAGTTCTCGGATGGACGAGGAGGCGGGGCGATTTCCGGGTGCTGGTCCTGCGCTGCCGTCGCGACGGGCACGAGGAAGAGCAAGAGAAGGAGCCGCGCTATCGAAGACGTCATAATGCGTTCACCTCCCTGCCGTTCACGTCATGCCTTCTTTGGGAGCTTCTTGCAATCGCCTCGGTCCATCTGACGGCGGATCGCCGGCGCCCGAAGGTTCACCTCGTCGATTTTGAGCTTGTCGGATACGGGATTGGCAAGGGCGAGGAACCGCTCGAATGCTTCGAGGGCTCCCTTGCAGTCGCCGATGCGATCGAGACACGCGCCAAGAAAGAACTGCGCAAGCGCAGACTTGGGGTCGTTCGATGCGAGCCACGCGAATTCGACGGCGGCTTCGCCGTAGTGCGCCGTGCCGTAGAGCGCGGCGGCGAACGCCGAATGCGCCTCCTTTCGATCGGGGGCCTTGGCGACCGCAAATTCGAGATGCTGCAGCGCCGCCTCGTACTGGCCGGCGCGAATGAGCGCCGACCCCAGCTTCAACCGGTAGTCGACGTTGTCGGGCGCGAGCCGAACGGCCTGCACGTACTTCCGGGCAGCCTCGATCGCCGACTCTCCGAGCACGACGTCGCCCGCCACGTCGTACGTCTCCGGATCGTTCGGAGCGAGTGTCTCGAGCGCCTCGATCTCCTTGCGCGCCTCGATCATCCGGTTCGCGCGCGCCAGCGCGTCCGCGAGCGCGCGGCGCGAAGCGAAGTCCCTCGGGTCGGCGGTGATCTTGGCCTTCAGCGCCTCGATCGCGTCGTCCGTTGCAAGCGGGGATCCGGTCAGCCGTGCAAGGTCACTTGCCACGTCCGGATCGCGACGAATCGCGAGCGACGCGTTGAAATCCGAGATTGCGCCGTCCTTGTCGCCGTTCGCCGCGCGCAAACGACCGCGTGCGGCAAACGCCGCCGCATCAGTCGGGTCGGCAGCTATAGCCGCCGAATATGCGGCGGTGGCATCGGCCGGCCGGTTCAGGTGCTCGAGCGCCTGTCCGTGAAGCACGAACGAATCGGCGGTCGCGTGCTTCTCCTTTTCGAGCAGCGTCAACTCGCGGTCGACGTCGGCGTAGGCTGCGCGCTTCCACAATGCAATCGCGTAATTCGCGCGAGCGCCGGCGACGGAAGGATCGATCTCGAGCGCGCGCGCAAGGTGCTTCTCGGCGTCAGCCGCGCGATCCAGCGCAAGCAGCGCCTGTCCGAGAGCCGCGCTCGCCGCAGCGAAATCGGATTCGAGCTCGACCGCCTTTCGCAGCGACGGCTCGGCGTCGGCGGGCCGCCCCAGCTGGAGAAGTGCGACGCCTCTCTGGTAGTAGGCGGTCCAGAGCTCGGGCTCGAGAGCGATCGCCTGATCGTAGAGTTTGACTGCTTCGTCGAGCTTCCCCTGCTGATGAGCGCGCTGTCCGGATTCGAAGAGCTCGAAACCACGCGAATCGAGCTGCGAGTCGGCGGCCGCCGGAGTCCTCGTTCGCTGTGTTGCGGGCGCCGTGCCGACGGCGATCACCAGCATCAGCAGCGACAGGATGTATGCTCTCTGGACCCCTTGCATGATCACGGCGGAGACGTGGAATGGAGACGCCGACAACGATGCTAACACAGGGATGGTATGATCGGCCTTTCGGCCACGCGCCCGATCAATGGCCGGTGTCAATGATGATGAACGATCGTGAGGCATCACTTCTTGCGTCGCTTGCCGACATGGGGTCGGTGGTTGTCGCGCTGTCTGGCGGGGTCGACAGTGCGTATCTTGCATGGGCGGCCCACTCGACGCTTGGCGACGACGCGCTCGCTGTAACGGGCGTCAGTCCGAGCTACTCGCTGGCGCAGCGCGAAATGGTCGAGCAGCTGGTCGCGCGGTTCGGCCTCCGCCACGAGTGGATCGAGACACGCGAGATGGATGTTGCCGGGTACGTCGCAAATGCGCCGAATCGCTGCTACTTCTGCAAGAGCGAGCTGTATGGCAGGCTCGCCGCGATGGCTGGAGCGCGAGGTATCGCTGCGGTCGTCGACGGCACGAATGCCAGCGACCTTGCGGACGACCGACCGGGTCGTGTTGCGGCGGCCGAGCTCGGAGTCAGGAGCCCGCTCGTCGAATGCGGAATCGACAAGAGGTCGGTTCGGGAATTGGCTCGACGTGCCGAGATCCCGGTTTGGGATGCGCCTGCGTCGGCGTGCCTGGCGTCGAGAATACCGCACGGGACGCCGGTGACGATCGGACGGCTCGATCGCGTCGAGCGTGCGGAATCGGCGTTGAGGGCGCTTGGATATCGGCAGCTCAGGGTCCGGAACCATGACTACGTCGCGCGCGTCGAGATTGGTGGAGACGAGCTCGCCGCCGCGCTCGAGCCGTCTCGTGTCCACGAAATCACGCGCGCATTGAGGCCGATCGGCTTCGTGCGGGTCACCGTCGATCCTGCCGGATATCGCAGTCGCGAATAGCCGAAGTTGCGGCGTTCACCGACTCGTGGCCGGGTCGTACCTTCTTCTGTATAATCGGCGCGCCCTGGGGCAGACCCAGCAAACCGCCTCTCAGGAGAAAGAGAATAGATGGCGCCGAACGCTTACGTCGACGACGCGCGCGACTTCAAAGAGGACAATCCATTCGAGTCCATGATGTCGCGGTTTGACGAGGCCGCAAAACTGCTCGACCTCGATCCGAACCTTTACACAATCATGCGGTGGCCCAATCGCGAGCTCACCGTCTATATCCCCGTGCACATGGACGACGGCCACGTCGAGGTGTTCAAGGGATATCGCGTGCAGCACAGCTTCGCCCGCGGACCGGGCAAGGGCGGCATTCGTTATTCGCCGGATGTATCGCTGGATGAGGTTCGGGCGCTTGCGGCCTGGATGACGTGGAAGTGCGCGGTGGTCAACGTTCCGTTTGGCGGTGCGAAGGGTGGCATTATCTGTGATCCATATCAGATGTCGCCGGGCGAGCTGGAGCGGATGACCCGGCGCTTCACCGCGGAATTGATCGACTTCATCGGACCGGAGCGCGACGTTCCGGCTCCCGACATGAACACGAACGAGCAGACGATGGCGTGGATCATGGACACGTACTCCATGCACGCTCGTCACACGGTCACGGCCGTGGTGACGGGCAAGCCGATCGAGATCGGCGGCTCGCGCGGCAGGCGCGACGCGACGGGGCGTGGAATCCTGATCGTGTGCGACGAAGCATGCAAGAAGTTCGGTCTGAAGATCTCCGACACGAGGGTGGTGATCCAGGGTTCGGGAAACGTCGGCGGGACGGCTGCCAGACTCATGCACGAGTCGGGGTACAAGGTCATAGCGATTTCGGACGTCTACGGAGGCATCGTCAACCGTGCCGGTCTGGACGTGCCCGCTGTTCTCGACTTCCTGACCGAGAACAAGACGCTCGAGGGGTATCCGGGGGCCGACTATGTGTCGAACGCCGAGTTGCTCGAGCTCGAATGCGACATTTTGGTACCTGCGGCGACCGAAAACCAGATCACGTCCAAGAATGCGAACAAGATCAAGTGCAAGATCATGGCGGAGGGCGCCAACGGTCCTACCACCGCAAACGCCGACCGGATTCTCATGGAGAACGGGGTGTTTGTCATCCCGGACATCCTTGCGAACGCCGGCGGCGTGACGGTCAGTTATTTCGAGTGGGTCCAGAACCGCATGGGCTACTTCTGGCGCGAAGACGTTGTAAATGAACGACTTGCGGACATAATGATCGCAAGCTTCCACGATGTCGTGAAGTTTGCCGAGAGCCACAACGTCAATTCCAGAATTGCCAGCTATATGCTTGCAATTGATCGAGTTGCGGGTGACGTACGGATGCGTGGCATCTACGCCTGAAGCGGGTGGCCCGTGATCCCGGGCAGCCTGCGCAAAGTGAGCCGGCGCCTCGGTTTGGGGCGCCGGTTTCGTTTTGTCCGAGGGATCGAGCCGGTGGGTGCGACGTGGGGCGACTATCGCGACGGATTGGCGGTAGGTGCTCTATGATGTTGGACTTGCAGCGAGCGAACGCGTGGAGCCGGACAGTCTTTCCGGTTGACTCCCCTTATCTATCTGTGTATAAGAGAAGGGACTTCGTGCGTATCTCATTGCCCTGATTACGGCATGCCGGATTTCGATCCTGCACTGCGGTAGGTCAAGGGATGCATTGAACTGATCTTTCAGCGCCACACGAGAGAAGTAAAAGGGTAGTATGTGACTGTACGGTGATTGCCGTTCGGTCGGCGGTAGATGAGCAGGTTTTCTTGAAGAAAAGAGGGGACTACACCCTTGCGGACGGTGTGCCTGAGCCGGCGTCTCAATGGACACACACAAGTGACGGAAAACAACCAATGAAGGTCCAGGTACCGCAGTAAAAGCGAAACCTAGGAGTGACAGGAGGCGAACGATGAGTCTATCACGCAAAGCTCTCGCGCTGGTGTTTGCAATGCTCTTGCTGAACAGCGTTGCGTGGGCGGGCGATAAGGACAAGGACAAGAACATGAGCTCAGAGGAGTGCGAGCTCACCCACCACATGACTGCGCCGACCGTATACGGCGGCACGGGTCTGTTCAACACCTACTCGACGCGTACGCTCGACAAGAACGAGTTCACAATCGGCGCGTTCTGGAACAATTATGATCGCCAGCCTGGTGACATCGACATCACGCAGGTCCCGATCAACTTCACCATGGGTCTGACCAACTCCTGGGAGTTCTGGGTCAACTGGAACACCTGGCAGCAGACCACGGTGCGCCAGCCCTATCTCCTCTCGGGAACGGGGTACAACGCGGTTGAGCAGTACGGCCGATCGGCCTATGACTTCTTTGGACCGCCGTTTGGTGGAACGAATGGTGGCGCGGCCTACTTCCCGGGAACGGGCGCCCTGGGCGGCGGAATTCTTCCCGTGCTTGGACAGTTCGGCAATGCCGTGATTCCTCCTGGAATCGTCATCGTCGAGCCGTTCGGTCAGCCGAATGGCGCTGTCGGCCTCGGACCGGCAATCGTAACGGATCGTCCTAGCTTCTACCCGGACCTTCCGTTCGTCGGGCAGGTTGACTTCTTCGGCTTTGACGACTTCGGTCGTCCGGTCTTTGGACCGCGTGAGTCCGGGAACGGCACTGGCGATATTTCGGCCGGAACCAAGGTCGAGGTCATCGACCCTGACGAGCATCCGCATTTCTCGGTTGCAGTCGGCGGATCGATCTCGATCCCGTCGGCTCGGAATCGCAATGCACTGGCTCGCGGCCGCACGTCGGGCGAGGTCGATTGGGGTCCGTTCGTTGCCCTTGGCCACGAATTCTATGATCGCAAGTTCCGTATGTACGAGAACGTCAGCTACACGATCACCGGCGATCCCAATGTCGGCGATGTGAAGACGCTCGATCGACCCAACAAGCTTGGTCTCGACTGGGGCGTTTCGTATGCGATCAACAAGCACGCCGAGATCATCGGCGAGACGAACTACACCGCTTTTGTCGGTGGGCAGACGCCAAACCTCAACCAGAGGAACCCGTGGGACCTCGAACTTGGCGCCCGGTTCTTTGCCTATAACGGCAAGCTCTCGTACGGTGGTGCGTATCGCCGTCTCCTCAACGGACGCGGTGACACGACGCTGCCGGTGCTCAACTTCACTGGCTTTACGTACGTTCCGGCGCCGACGGTTCTGGCGATTCCGGTGTACAACTACGTCGATCAGACGTTCCCGACGGGCGACAAGAACGGTTTCGTCGCCTACGTTGGATTCGGCACGCGCAACGACTGCGTTCCTCCTCCGCCGCCCAACATGCCTCCGGTGTGCTCGGGTGTCACGGCTGCGAACGCCGATGTGTACATCAACGACTCGGTCGCGCTCATGGCGAATGCCAGCGATCCGGACGGCGATGTGCTGACCTACACCTGGACGTCAACGGGTGGCCGTATTGTCGGCTCGGGCGCGAACGTAACGTTCGACGCAACGGGTGCGGCAGAGGGCTCCTACACGGTGACGGCTCAGGTCAGCGACGGCTTCGGCCACACGGTCGACTGCTCCACGACGGTCAACGTCAAGAAGCGGCCGAATGTGTGCCCGTCGGTTTCGCTGTCGGCCAGCTCCACGTCGGTGATGGAAGGTGACTCGGTTACGTTCACTGCTTCAGCGTCGGATCCCGACAACGGCCCGAGCCCGCTGACGTACGAGTGGAACAGTTCCGAGGGTTCGCTCCGTCGCAACAGCGACAGCGAAGTCTCGCTCGACACTGCCGGCCTTGGCGACAAGTCCATCACGGTGTCGGTGACCACCGGCGACGGTGATCCGAACTGCGTCCGCACAGAGCGCGTCACGGTCACGGTCAACAAGAAGCAGATCGCGCCGATCCAGACGGTGACGCCGTGCAGCTTCAAGCGGAACAACGCACGCGTTGACAACGCCTGCAAGCAGATCCTCGACGACGTCGCGGTCCGCATGCAGTCGGATCCGACCCTCCAGCTCGTGATTGATGGACATTCAGACACGGGCGAGCGGGCCGGCATCGCGCTCAAGCGCGCCGAGAACACGCGTGATTACCTGGTGAATGAGAAGGGTATCGACAAGAACCGGATCATGGTTCGTTCCTTCGACGACAAGTGCTCGAAGGGTGACGCGACCGCGAACCGCCGTGTCGAGATCAACCTCGTTCCCGAGGGCCGCACAGCCGATGAGATCGAAAAGGGCTGTGTGAACCCGTAACCGTTCGATAGCGCCCGGACTGCTTGCGGTCCGGGCGCTGTTCCAAGTAGTACCAGCGCGAATATGGGCAGGTGATCCGCTCGCACGAGCGGCGGATCCCTGCCCGTTTTTCTTTCCACTCACGGAAATCGTCACCGAACCGCCGTGTGGTATGATTTCATCGAAATCCACGCGCCGCAGGAGAGACCGAATAGATGCTGTCCCCGACCAGATTCCTTGCGATGGCGGCCCTCATCGCCATCGTTTCGAGCGTGCCTGTCGCCGTCGCGTCAGCAGGAGGCGGATCGCCGTCCGGTTCTGCAGATCGCGACGAAACGCGCCGATGGGACGTAACCGGGCCGTACGGCGGAAGCGTCAGGTCGCTCGTGATCGCGCCCGACGATCCCAGCCGCGTCTACATCGGAACCAGCGACGGGCAGCTGTATCGTTCGCGTGACGGAGGCCGCAGTTGGGGCCGGGCGATTCCCGGCGTCAGCCGTCCCGGGCTCGTCGTGGACAACGTCGTGTTCGACCCGCAGAATCCGCAGATTCTGTACGCCGGCGTCTGGTCCGTCGACGACGGAAAGGCCGGGGGCGTCTACAAGAGCACCAACGGCGGCGACACGTGGACCGAGCTCGAAGACATGCGCGACAAGTCGGTTCGCGCGCTCGTCGTCGATCCGTCGGATACGAATGTCCTCGTCGTCGGCGCGATCTCGGGCGTGTTTCGCTCGACGGATGCCGGCGCATCGTGGGATCGCATATCGCCCAAGGACCATCCGGACCTGATCAACGTTGAATCCGTCGCGATCGATCCTCGCAATCCGCAGATCATCTACGCAGGGACCACGCACCTGCCATGGAAGACGCTCGACGGAGGCGACAACTGGTTTCCGATCAAGACCGGAATGCTCGATGATTCCGACGTCTTTTCTATCGCCATTCTCAAGAACTCGCCCGATCGCGTGTTCGCGTCGGCCTGCTCCGGCATCTATCGCAGCGAGAACGCCGGAATGTTGTGGGCCAAGGCCCAGGGCATCCCGTTTTCGAGCCGGCGGACTCGCGTGATCTATCCGCATCCGACGCGACCCGAGATCGTCTTCGCGGGCACGACACAGGGGTTGTGGCGATCGATGGACAGCGGCCAGACGTGGCAGCTGATGACTACAAAGACGCTCGTCGTCAATGCGATCGACATCAATCCGGCGCAGCCCGACATCGTGCTGCTCGGAACCGACGAGCACGGCGTTCTGATCTCGAGAGACCTCGGACAGAATTTCGTCGAGAGCAACGCGGGATTCATTCATCGGCACATCCTGAGCGTGCTTCCGGACATGACGCTTCCCAATCGCGTCTACGCGACCGTGTATCACGACGGGACCGCTGGCGGCTTCTTTGTGAGCTCGGACGGCGGGAAGTCTTGGAGACAGTCGAACCGCGGGCTCGGCGGTCGCGATATCTTTGCGCTGTTTCAGGATCCTGACTCTCCCGACACGATCTACGCAGGCACCAACTATGGTGTTTACCGCACCGTGAACCGGGGCGAGTTGTGGACGTTCGTCGGCAAGCCGGCGAAACCTGCAAAGCCTGTCAAGGGCAAGGCTGGTGCGACACGTGCGTCCGCATCAGGGAGCGCCACTGGCTATTCGGTCGTGCCGGCAGCGGCCGTGTCGTACAAGAAGACCGAGAAGAAGGCGCCATCAAAGTCGAAGACCGCCACCAAGGCCAAGAAGCCGGTTGGACCGCCGCTGGTCACGCTCGAAGAGCAGGTCAACGCGTTCACGCGATACACGGACGCAACAGGGGGCCGGTGGCTCATCGCCGCGACCAACCGCGGGTTGTTCAGGACCCAATCGCCGGACAAGGGGTGGGAATCGCTCAAGACGCCCGGGCTCAGGCCGCCGTTCAGTACCGTGTCGACGTCGTCCGTCGATCCGGAACGGATCCTCTACCTTGGGACGATCAGCGGGATCGCATTGTCACGCGACGGCGGACTGACGTGGGAGCAGATTCATCGCGGCCCCGACGACAGCCCGATCAAGTCGATCACCCAGGATCCGCGAGACCCCCAGACCGTATACGTCGGTTCGCGAGGCTATTTCTACAAGAGCACGGACGGGGGACGGACCTGGCGCAAGCGAGGAGGCGGCCTTCCCGCCGGTGACATCACTGTCGTGGCGGTCGATCCGCTCAACACGGACGTCATCTACGCAGCAGACTACAGCGCGGGAGGCATCTTCCGCTCGCGCAACAAGGGCGAAGACTGGGAGCGTCTCGACGCAGGCCTTCCGAGTGCGCGTGTATGGACTCTTGCAACCGATCCGTTCGATCCGGGCCGCGTGTATGCCGGAAGCTTCTCGGGGGGCGTCTACGTTCTGACGACTTCGCAATCTGTTGCAGGAGCCAGCAATTGACACCGGCGGCGCGGCACGTCACCAATGATTGGCCGCGCTGCCTCGGTTCGACAACAGCAGCCGATGTGAAGCAGTGCGGTTTGCGCGTGCCCGGAGGAGACCGTGACTGAAAGGCTTGGCGGGCTTGCCATCGGCAACGGGGTCCGGCGAACGGTGCTCGGCAACGGGCTCACCGTGCTGACCAAGGCTGTCAGGACGAGCCCGATCGTCGCGTCCGTGATGTGGTACCGCGTCGGTGCTCGCAACGAATCCCTCGGAAGAACGGGGACGTCGCACTTTCTTGAGCACATGCTCTTCAAGGGGACCGAGCGGTTTCCAAAGGGCGCCATCGACCTGCTCACGCTCAAGAACGGCGGCGCCAACAACGCGTTCACGTGGCTCGACTACACGGCATACTACTTCACGTTCGCCTCGGATCGCTGGGAGCTCGCACTCGACATCGAGTCCGACCGGATGCGGAACACGCTCTTCGATCC
>JBGAKX010000105.1:0-15471 GCA_044224215.1 Blastocatellia bacterium | reverse complement strand
GACAAGCTGTCGGCTCTGATCGCCAGCAAGATCGAAGCCGACCTCCTCGTCATCCTCACCGACGTCGACGGGCTCTTCACCGGCGATCCCAACGGGTCCGAACAACCCGAACTGCTCCGCGAAGTGGCCGACATCACGCCCGAGCTCATGGCGGTCGCCGGCGGCGCGCGCGTCGGCCGCGGCGGCATGCGCACCAAGCTCGAAGCCGCCCAGATCGCGGCGCGCTCGGGATGCGCGACCATCATCGCGAACGGCCGCACGAGCGGCGTCATCGACGACATCGCCGCGGGCCGCGAGGTCGGCACGTTGTTTCTCCCCCAGCCCGGCCTCTCCGGAAAGCGCCGGTGGATCGCGTTTGCAAAGACTGTCACGGCCGCCGTCGTCGTCAACGACGGCGCGCGCGACGCGATCCTTCGCCGAAAGGCCAGCCTGCTGCCGGCGGGAGTCACCGGTGTTCGTGGCGACTTCGCGCGCGGCGACGTCGTCAGCATCGTCGACGAATCCGGTCATGAGTTCGCGCGCGCGCTGACGAACTATTCGAGCTCCGAGACGCGTGCCGTCTCGGGCCTCAAGACTCACGAGATTCCCGTCGCCGGGATCGACACCGCGTACGACACCGTGGCGACGCGCGACCACATCGTCGTGCTCGAGGGATCCCACGATGGCCGATAGCCCGAAAACCGCAGACGATCGCGTTCGCGAGACCGCTCGGCGTGCGAAGCGCGCGGCGCGCGTGCTCGCGGGACTCTCTGTCGAACTCCGTCGCGAGATCCTCACGCGTTTCGCCGACATGCTCGACGAGCGTCGCAACGACGTCGCCGCGGCGAACGCGGCGGACGTCGCACACGCGGAATCACTGGTCGCGACCGGAGCGATGTCACGCGCGACGCTCGATCGATTGAAGCTCACCGCCGACAAGCAGACGGCGATGATCGAAGGTGTGCGGCAGGTCGCCTCGCTTGACGACCCGCTCGGCCGTGTCACGCTCGCGACGGAGCTCGATGCGGGACTGAATCTCTATCGCGTGACCTGCCCCATCGGCGTCGTCGGGGTGATCTTCGAGTCACGGCCCGACGCGCTCGTGCAGATCGCTTCCCTTGCCGTGATGAGCGGCAACGGCGCGCTCCTGAAGGGCGGCGCCGAGGCCGAACAGTCGAACCGGGCCTTGTTCGAGATCCTGTGCCTTGCGCTCGACCTGGGCGGCCAGCCGTCCGAGGCCTTTGCCTTGCTCGGCGGCCGCGAAGACGTCCCGGCGCTGCTCGCCGCATCTGGCCTTGTCGACCTGATCATCCCGCGCGGCTCGAACGAGTTCGTGCGGCACATCCAGCAGAGCACGACGATTCCCGTGCTCGGTCATGCCGCGGGAGTGTGCCACGTCTACGTCGACGAGTCGGCCGATCTCGCGATGGCGCGCGCCATCGCCGTCGACGCAAAGGCGACATATCCTTCGGCGTGCAATGCCGTCGAGACGATTCTCGTGCACACGTCGGTCGCAGACCGGCTCGTTCCGGATCTCGTGGCGGATCTGCTGCGGGCCGGCGTCGAAGTGAGAGGCGACCAGCGAACACGCGACATCGCAGGCCGAGCGTACGTCGCTGCCGCAACGGACGATGACTGGGCAGCGGAGTACTCGGACCTGATCGTTTCGGTCCGTGTCGTCGACACGATCGACGACGCGATCGAACACATCGCGACGTATGGCTCGGGCCACACCGACGCCATCATCACGCGAACGCCCGCGGCATTTGCACGGTTCTTTCGCGACGTCGATTCGGCTGGCGTCTACTGGAACGCGTCGACGCGCTTTGCCGACGGATTCCGTTATGGATTCGGCGCCGAAGTCGGCATCGCGACCGGAAAGCTGCACCCCCGCGGCCCCGTCGGGCTCGATGGCCTGGTGACCTACAAGTACAAGCTCGTCGGCGCGGGACACGTCGTCGCCGACTACACCGGACCGAATGCTCGGCCGTTCACGCACAAGCGGCTGGAGGAGTAATTGATGAAGCCTGACATGACGCTTGGCGTCGTTGGCGTCGGAAAGCTCGGCGAGGCGATCGTCGGCGGACTGCTCCGCCGCGAGTTCATTTCGGTCGATCGCATTGCCGGCAGCGTGCGGCACGAGGACTCGCTCCGTCGCGTGGGCGAGCGCCTGGGCATCTGGTCCACGCTCGACAACCGTGAAGCGGTCTCGGGCCGCGACGTCGTGCTCCTCGCCGTCAAGCCGCAGAACATGGACACGGTACTCGGAGAGATCGGCGGGATGCTCACACCCGATCAACTGGTCATTTCGGTGGCGGCTTCGGTCACGACGCCATTCATCGAGGAGCGTATCGCGGGCCCCGTTCCCGTCGTCCGAGCGATGCCGAACACGCCGTGCGTGCTGGGAGTCGGGATGACCGCGCTGTGTGCCGGACGGCACGCGACGGCAGAACACCTCGCGACCGCGGAGGCAATATTCGCGTGTGTCGGCGAGACCGCACGTGTCGACGAAGGCCTGATGGACGGCGTGACCGCGCTGTCGGCGAGCGGGCCGGCATATCTCTACGTCGTGATCGAATCGCTCGCCGAAGCCGGCGTCAAGCTCGGCATTCCTCGTGACGTGTCTACAAAGCTCGCCGCGCAGACGATGCTCGGCGCGGCGACGATGGTGCTCGACTCAAAGGCGCACCCGGCATTGCTCAAGGACACGGTCACGACGCCGGCGGGATGCACGATCGACGGTCTGCTCGAGCTCGAGGAAGGAAAGCTGCGAGTGACGCTGATCAAGGCCGTGGTGAAGGCTGCCGAGCGGGCGCGCGAGCTGGTGTACAAGACGTAGCCTTGGTCGTCCCGTTCGCGTTTGCTTTGCGCTGGTCGTTACCGCAGAGCCGATCGCGTAAGCGATCGGGGTGACCTGACGACGTGCGTGCGGTGGAGTTGCCCAGATCCCTGACGGGATCGGCTCTGCGTTACACTCAGACACGACTCCCGCGGCTTCCTGCGACCTTCCCGTAGACGAACATGATCACGCACCCGACAAGCCACACGATGAGCGTGCCGACGATGGCTCCAAGTGTCAGGTGCGCGATGATGTGCGCCCACTGGTTCCCGCCGCCGCCGTATTCCGGCGCGCTGTAGATGTTCTCGTGACCCGTAAAGATCGCGACCATGATCGCGATGCAGATGATCGTTTGCGCCACGGCGCCCTGCATCAGAAAGACAATCGGCAGCAGCTGCTTGTAGCTGCCGAACCCGGTCGAGCGCACACGTATCGCGTAGAAGACGGTGCCGATCAACACCGCTCCCGAGATACTGACCCACTTCGCCAGCGAATTCGGGGCGCCACCAATCGAGAGCGCGAATCGCGCGATGCCGACGACGAGGATGATCCCAAGAAACATGCTGCAGAACGCAACGTATTCGGACAGCCGCTTGCCAAAAATCGTCATGAGAATCTTCCGCCTTTCGCGTGATGGCGACAGAATGCGCGACGACACCCCCGAGCGCAAACGGATACGGAGCCAGGCGCGTTTACGATTTCACACAAATGCACTTTGCGCCCGCACTGCGAACACCGTATCGTCGCCGCCATGACGCGCCTATTTCTAGCAGTTCTCACGCTCGCCCTTGTGTGTCCATCGGTCCTTGCCGGCTCGAACGCCGCGGACGTCGTGTTCACGCACGGCAACATCTACACGGGCAACGAGCGCCAGCCGCACGCCGAAGCGATCGCCGTGGCCGGCGGGAAGATCGTCTATGTCGGCAGTGCGAGCGGCGCGCGGCTCTTCACGTCCCGGACAACCCGGGTCGTCGATCTCAAGGGCGCCACGGTGCTCCCTGGGCTGACCGACGCGCATTATCACCTCACGGGCGTCGGGTTCCGCGAGATGACCTTCAACCTCGAGGGCTGCGCGAGCCTCGACGATTTCCTCGCACGCGTGAAGGCGCGCTGCGATGCGACCGAGCCCGGCAAATGGGTTACGGGACGCGGGTGGATCGAAACGTTCTGGAAGCCGCAGGCCTTCCCGACGCGCGAGCAGCTCGATGCGGTCTCGCCAAAGAACCCCGTCGTGCTCGAACGCGCCGACGGACACGCCGTCGTCGCCAACAGTGCGGCGCTCAAGCTCGCGGGAATCGACAGGAACACGCCAAACCCGCAGGGCGGCGAGATCATGCACGACAAGACGTCGGGCGAGCCGAATGGCATGGTGCTCGACAACGCCATGGAGATGTTCCTGCGAGTCGTCCCGCCGCCGACGCCCGACGACACGGCGCTCGCGATCGTCAAGGGCGCCGACCGCAGCGTGTCTCTCGGCTGGTGCCAGATCCAGAACGCCGGAACGTCGCCTGAGGAGGCTGCGTTGATCGAGCGCCTGGTCCGTGACGGAAAGGTCAAGCTGCGGATCTACAACGCGATCGACGGGCCGAGCGCCGGCGCGACCGCCCTGATCGAGCGCGGCGCAAAGGTCGACACCGAGAACGGACGGTACACGGTCCGAACGATCAAGGTTCATTTCGACGGAGCGCTCGGGTCCAAAGGCGCCGCGCTCCTCGAACCGTACTCGGATTACGATTCGTCAGGGTTCGTCACGCTGACCGAAGATCAGCTCATGCCGATGCTCGTCGCTGCGCTGCGCGGAGGCATCCAGGTCGAAACGCATGCGATCGGCGACCGCGCGAACCGCCTGATCCTCGACTACTACGAGAAGGCCTTCAACGCGGTCCCGGTGGCGGAACGCAAGGTCGCGGATCCCCGCTGGCGCGTCGAGCACGCGCAGATCCTGAGCCCGCAGGACATTCCGCGGTTCGCAAAGCTTGGCGTGATCCCGTCGATGCAGCCGTCGCACGCGATCGGCGACCTGTACTTTGCGCCGAGCCGGCTTGGCATGAAGCGGCTCGAAGGCGCGTACGCTTGGCAAAGCCTGCTGAAGACCGGCGCGATCATCGCGGCCGGATCGGACGCTCCGGTCGAGCGCGGCGAGCCGATGATCGAGTTCTATGCGGCCGTGACGCGAAAGGACCTGAAGGGCAACTCGGGCGAAGGCTGGCATCTCGAGCAGGCGGTTCCACGCGACGTCGCGCTCAAGATGTTCACCATCTGGCCTGCCTACGCCGCGTTCGAAGAGAAGGTCAAAGGCACGATCGAGCCTGGAAAGTTCGCTGACCTGACGGTGCTGTCGGCGGACATCATGACGATCCCCGCACCCGAAATCCTGAAGACACGCTGTGTCATGACGGTAATTGGCGGTGAGATCGTCTATGATGCGAGTCACTAGCAGAACTCCGGATCTGCATGTCGTCGTTTGGCCACTTGTCCCGTTCTCCGGCCAGGACCACGAGATTCCCGCGCGGCACAACACGGTGAATTCATGACCCTGACAGCGTCGGGCGCCCCTTCCGAACGTTCTAGCGATGGTGCGAATCCGCGAGCGACGATGGGCAAGGTCGCGCGACGGCTTGTGCCGTTCGTGTTCGTCCTCTATATCGCGAACTTTCTCGATCGCGTAAATGTGAGCTTTGCCGCGCTCGGGATGAACCAGGATATCGGGCTCAGCAATACTGCCTACGGCTTTGGCGCGGGAATCTTCTTTCTCGGCTACGTGCTGTTCCAGATTCCGGCCAACCTCATACTCGTTCGCGTTGGAGCTCGACGATGGATCGGCGGAATCGTAATCGTTTGGGGGGTCGTCGCGGGTCTGATGTCGCTGATACAGGGGCCCACCAGCTTCTATGTCCTCAGGGTTCTGCTCGGATTTGCCGAGGCGGGGTTCTTCCCTGGAATTATCCTGTACCTGACCTACTGGTTTCCCTCCAGTGAACGTGCTCGGGCGGTCTCGGGATTCATGCTCGCAATTCCCGTCTCGGGAATCCTTGGCGGCCCGCTCGCCGGTGCGCTGCTCGAGATGCACGGGATCGCAGGGATCGCAGGGTGGCGCTGGCTATTTCTCCTCGAAGCCGTCCCCTCGATCATTCTTGGAATCGTTGCGTTACGGTTTCTCACGGATCGCCCGTCCGAAGCGGAATGGCTCAGTGACGACGAGCGCTCGTGGCTCGCGGGCCAGCTTGCGCGCGAGCACGACCTTGCCGGCAAGCGCTGCGATGTGTCGCCCGTCCAGGCGCTTCGAAGCGGCACGGTCTGGGCGATCGCATTGCTATGGATCCTGGCGATTCTTCCGGGGTATGGCGTGACGCTTTGGTTGCCCCAGTTGATAAGGGACCAGTCCACTCTCTCGGACTTCGGCATCGGACTCGTGTCCGCCATTCCCCATGTTGTAGGGTGCGTGGCGATGCTTGCCGTCGGTACTCATTCGGACAAGACGGGTGAGCGGTTTTTCCACATCGCTCTCCCGTTGCTCGCGAGCGCGATCGGACTCGCCATGGCTGCGATGTCACACTCGGTCGTAATGACGGTCGCTGGATTGTCGCTCACGGTTGCGGGTATCAACGGATGCTACGGGGCATTCTGGAGTCTGCCGCCCCGGTTTCTCCGTGGGGCATCTATTGCAGCAGCAATCGGGCTGATCAATTCTGTCGGAAATGTCGGCGGGTTTGTAGGGCCCTACGCGCTCGGCGCTTTGAAGGATCTCACACAGAGCTTCTCCGGGACACTGTTCGCGCTGGCCGTGATGATGCTGGGGGCTTCGGTGACCGCGGTGCTGCTCAAGCGCGCGCCGATGCTGGCGGAGCACACGGAGTAGCCCAGCGAACGCAGAGCCGATCGCGTGAGCGATCGGGGGTGGCTCAAGGTGTACGGTCCGTTGCGTTACCCCGATCCCTGACGGGATCGGCTCTGCGGCGACGCCCTGATCCTTCTCCTCGGAACCGAACGAACAACCGGCCTTTCGGCTACATGGAATTCACCTTCCGTGGTTATAATTCGTAACGAAACGTAGCCGAATGCTGCACGGTCCGCCGATAGCGCGCGGTGACCAATCTTCTGGCGTGCGTTGAATCCCGCCTCAGCCGGCTCGGTTCGTAGCGACCATCCTGGCGCATTGGTGCCGGCCCGACGTGCCGGCGGCGAACAACGCGACACAACCGGAGTCCCACCATGACATCATCACCATCACACGGACCCCTCTCCGAATCCGAACTCCGCGCCATCGACGCATACTGGCGCGCCGCAAACTACCTGTCGGTCGGCCAGATCTACCTTTACGACAACCCGTTGCTGCGTGAGCCGTTGACAAAGGACCACGTCAAGCCGCGCCTGCTCGGCCACTGGGGGACGACGCCAGGCCTCAACTTCATCTATGCACACATCAACCGGATGATCCGCGCATACGACCAGAGCGCGCTCTTCATCACCGGTCCGGGACATGGCGGTCCCGGCCTCGTCGCGAATGCGTACCTCGAAGGGACCTATAGCGAGGTCTACCCGAACATCTCGCAGGATGAAGACGGGATGAAGCGGCTGTTCAAACAATTCTCGTTCCCCGGCGGCATTCCGAGCCACGTCGCGCCCGAGACTCCCGGGTCGATCCACGAGGGCGGCGAACTGGGCTACGCGTTGTCGCACGCATACGGCGCGGCGTTCGACAATCCGGACCTTCTTGTCGTGGCAGTCGTCGGCGACGGCGAGGCCGAAACCGGACCGCTCGCCACGTCGTGGCATTCGAACAAGTTCCTGAACCCGGCGACCGACGGCGCGGTGCTTCCGATCCTGCACCTGAACGGCTACAAGATCGCGAACCCCACCGTCCTCGCGCGCATCAGCCACGAGGAGCTCGAACATCTGTTCCGTGGCTACGGCTACACTCCGCATTTCGTCGAGGGCCATGACCACGCGACAATGCACCAGAAGATGGCTGCGACGCTCGACGTCGTCATCGAGGAGATCCGCAACATCCAGACATCGGCCCGCGAGAATGGATTCACCGAGAGACCGCGCTGGCCGATGATCGTGCTCAGGTCACCGAAGGGCTGGACGTGCCCGCCGGAGATCGACGGAAAGAAGTGCGAAGACTACTGGCGCTCGCACCAGGTGCCGATGGGCGAGATGCACGAGAAGCCCGGCCATATCGCCGTGCTCGAGCAGTGGTTGAAGAGCTACCACCCCGAGGAGCTCTTCGACGCCTCGGGGCGGCTCGTTGACGAACTGGCCGAGATCGCGCCACAGGGCACGCGCCGAATGAGCGCAAACCCGCACGGCAACGGCGGCGTCCTGCTCAAGGAGCTGCGCATGCCCGACTACCGCGATTACGCGGTCGATGTGCCACAACCCGGCGCCACCGACGCCGAGGCCACGCGCGTGATGGGGACGTTTCTGCGCGACGTGATGCGACTGAATCTCGCGAACCGGAACTTCCGGCTCTTCAGCCCCGACGAGAACAACTCCAACCGGTGGCAGGACGTTCTCGAGGTCACGAACCGTGCGTGGGTGGCCGACACGTACCCATACGACGACCATCTGGCGCCGGACGGCCGCGTGATGGAGATGCTGTCCGAGCACCAGTGCCAGGGGTGGCTCGAAGGCTACCTCCTGACCGGACGTCACGGCTTCCTGTCCTGCTACGAGGCCTTCATCCACATCATCGACTCGATGTTCAACCAGCACGCCAAGTGGCTGAAGGTCTGCCACCACATCCCGTGGCGCCGGCCCGTGGCGTCGCTCAACTACCTGCTTTCGTCGCACGTCTGGCGCCAGGACCACAACGGCTTCTCGCACCAGGATCCCGGGTTTATCGACCACGTCGTCAACAAGAAGGCCGAAGTCGTGCGCGTCTACCTTCCGCCGGACGCGAACACGCTGCTGTCCGTCACCGACCACTGCCTGCGCAGCCGCAACTACGTCAACGTGGTCGTGGCCGGCAAACAGCCGGCGCCGCAGTGGCTGACGATGGACGAAGCGATCAAGCACTGCACCGCGGGGATCGGTATCTGGAAGTTCGCCAGCAACGATCGCGGCGACGATCCGGACGTCGTGATGGCCTGCTGCGGCGACGTGCCGACACTCGAGACCCTTGCGGCTGTCGACCTGCTTCGCAGGCACCTCCCGGACGTGAAGGTACGCGTCGTCAACGTCGTCGACTTGATGACGCTGCAACCTCAGAGCGAGCACCCGCACGGCCTGAGCGACGCGGACTTCGACGCCCTGTTTACAAAGGACCGGCCCGTAGTGTTCGCGTTCCACGGATATCCGTGGCTCATTCACCGCCTGACGTACCGCCGAACGAACCACGCGAACATTCACGTCCGCGGGTACAAGGAGGAGGGTACGACGACGACGCCCTTCGACATGTGCGTGCTGAACGAGATCGATCGCTTCCACCTGGTCCACGACGTGATCGACCGCGTTCCGGGCCTTGGCGGACGCGCCGCGTATGCCAAGCAGGCCGTGCGCGATGCGCTCATCGAGCATCGGCAGTACATCAACGAGTACGGCGACGATGACCCCCGAATCACGGGCTGGCGATGGGGGCGCGAGGGCGTGGTCCAGTCCGGACCGAGCTCGACCGGCGGAGATAACGTCTGACCGGACGGCGTGACACGATCAACGGAGCGGCGCAGGTCGTGGCGCCGCTCCGTGATCCACGCCCCTCGCATGTGATTGCCTCGCAGAAGACAGGATCGCCGTGAGAGACGCACTGCTCATACTCAACGCGGGTTCGTCGAGCCTGAAATTCACCGTCTATCTCGATGGCGAGCCTCCGGCACCGTTGCTCGACGGACAGTTCCAGTCGCTGCAGACACATCCCAGATTCTCTGCTCGCGACGGTGCCGGTGCGGTCGTCGGCGAGCGCGACTGGGGCGACGGGACGAGCCTTGGACACCTTGGCGCGATCGAGCACCTGGTCGAGTGGGGTCGGAGCGGCGTGCTCGCGCCTCATCAGATTTCCGCGGTCGGCCACCGCGTCGTTCACGGGGGCACACGATTCGTCGGTCCCGTGCTCATCGACGACGACGTGCTCGAGCAGCTCGAGGCGCTCGTGCCGCTTGCTCCCCTTCACCAGCCTCACAGCATCGCCGCCATCCGGGCGACGACAAAGATCGCTTCGCATCTCCCGCAAGTCGCATGCTTCGACACGGCGTTTCACCGCACGCTGCCGCACGTCGCGCAGCTCTTCGCAATTCCTCAACGCTACACCGAGCAGGGCGTCCGCCGGTACGGTTTTCACGGGCTGTCGTACGAGTACATCTCGTCGGTGCTTCCGGGTGTCGACGCGGGTCTCGCTTCGGGCAGGACCATCGTGCTGCACCTTGGAAACGGTGCAAGCATGTGCGCGATGCGCAAGGGGCGAAGCGTGGCAACGACCATGGGGTTCACGCCGCTAGACGGTCTGCCCATGGGCACCCGGTCGGGCGCCATCGATCCCGGCGTGCTGCTCTACCTGATCGAGCGTCACGGCATGGGTGCGCGAGCGCTCGAGAAGCTGCTTTATCAGCGCTCCGGACTGGTCGGGGTCTCCGGGATCTCGAGCGACATGCGGACGCTGCTTGCGAGCTCGAACCCCCGCGCGTCCGAGGCCGTCGAGCTGTTCGTGTACCGGGTCGGACGAGAGATCGGCTCGCTCGCCGCCGCGCTCGGCGGTCTCGATGGAATCGTCTTTACGGCCGGCATTGGAGAGAACTCGGCGCCGATTCGGGCACTCGTGTGCCGCGAAGCCGCGTGGCTCGGGCTCGAACTCGACGAGGACGCTAACGATCTCGGCGGACCTCGAATCAGCAGCGCAACGTCTCGCGTCTCGGCGTGGGTCGTTCCGACCGACGAGGAGTTGATGATCGCATTGCACACGCGGCGCGTGCTCGCGGCGCGCGGAACGGATAACAACGCGTCGGCAACATAACATTCAATTCACGGGATCCGACCATGAGGGATCGGTCCGCCACGTCGCGCGAAGCGGCGAATGAGGTAGCAAGATGGACACAACCCGAAAGGATGCACAAACCGCCAGCGCCGCGTCGCCGTCCGAGGCAAACGCCGCACTTCTCGAACAGTATGGTTGCGGACCCGTGAAGTTCACCGGCGCGAACGTCGCGCTCTACGACCGGCACCTCACATTCGACAACATTGTCGCGCTCGACGCGGCGGACGCGCGCGAACACTACGAGGCGTTCGCGCGCTCGGTCCGGGACGTGTTGTCGCAACGGTGGATCCGCACCGAGAAGACCTACGAGCGCGAGAACGCCAAGCGCGTCTACTACCTGTCCATGGAGTTCCTCATCGGACGGTCGCTCGCGAACAACGTCACCAATCTGTGCATCGAGGAGATTGCCGGGCGCGCCGTCGTGGAGAAGCACATCGACTGGCTCGGTCTGCTCGAGGAGGAGCCCGATGCAGGCCTTGGCAACGGCGGCCTCGGGCGTCTCGCGGCCTGCTTTCTCGATTCGATGGCGACGCTCGAGCTGCCGGCGATGGGGTACGGTCTGCGCTACGAGTTCGGCATCTTCCGACAGTCGATCGAGGACGGCTGGCAGCAAGAGCAGCCGGACTGCTGGCTCCGCCGCCCGGATCCGTGGGAGGTCAAGCGTCCGAACGAGACCGTCGAGGTGAAGCTCAATTGTTCGTTCGAGATCCAGGGAGGAGCGTTGCGCGCCGTTCCGGGCAAGCCCTCGTCGCTGCTCGGCGTGCCATACGACCGTCCGGTGGTTGGCTACGGCGGCCGCACCATCAACACGCTCAGGTTGTGGGCGGCGTCGGCGGCCGAGTCGTTCGATTTTCAGGAGTTCAGTTCCGGCGACTTCGTCGGTGCGCTCGCACAGACGCTGACCGCTGAGTCGGTCACGCGCGTACTCTACCCGGACGACTCGACGACGCAGGGAAAGGCGCTGCGGTTTGTCCAGGAGCACTTCCTGGTGGCGTGCTCGCTGGCGGACCTCGTCCGGCGGTTCCGCAAGACGAATGCCAGTTGGAGCGCGCTTCCGGCAAAGGTCGCCATCCAGCTCAACGACACGCATCCGACGATGGCGGTCCCCGAGTTGATGCGCATCCTGCTCGACGAGGCGCACCTCGGTTGGGACGAGGCGTGGGAGCTGACCGGGCAGACGCTTGCATATACCAACCACACGCTGCTTCCCGAAGCGCTCGAGAAGTGGCCGCTCGCGTGGTTCGAGCTGATGTTCCCGCGCCATCTCGAGATCATTCTCGAGATTAACAGGCGTCTGATCGCCGCCGCTCGCGAGCGGTTCCCAGGCGACGAGGATCGGGTCGCGCGCGTGAGCATCGTGGAGGAGGGCGCCGAGCGGAAGATCCGCATGGCGAATCTCGCGATCGCCGGCTCGCACAGCACCAACGGTGTCGCAGCGATTCACAGTCGCCTGTTGCGGACGAACACCGTCAAGGACCTCGCCGAGATGTTCCCCGAGCGATTCAACAACAAGACGAACGGGGTCACGCCCCGGCGCTGGCTGCTGCTCGCGAATCCGCCGCTTTCGCGGGTCATCACGTCGGCGATCGGCGACTCATGGATTCGCGACCTGAACCGTCTGCGTGACCTGACGCCGCTCGCGGAAGACGCGGCGTTCCGCGACCGGTTCCGCAGCGCCAAACACGAAGCCAAGGCCGGATTTGCACGCTGGCTTGCAGCGACGGGCGGACCGACGGTCGATCCCGAGACCATCTTTGACTGCCAGGTGAAGCGGATACACGAGTACAAGCGCCAGTTGCTGAACGTGCTGCGGATCATCGTGATGTACAACCGGCTGCGCGGGAATCCCGACCTCGACATCGCGCCGCGAACGTTCTTCTTTGCCGGCAAGGCGGCGCCTGCCTACAAGCTGGCCAAGCTGATCATCAAGCTGATCAACAACGTCGCCGGCACGCTCGACGGTGACGAATCGGTGCGCGGTCGCCTGAAGGTGGTCTTTCTGCCCGAGTATTGCGTGACACTCGCCGAACGGCTGATTCCGGCAAGCGACGTGTCGAACCAGATTTCGACCGCGGGATACGAGGCGAGCGGCACCAGCAACATGAAGTTCATGATGAACGGCGCGTTGACGATCGGTACGCGTGACGGAGCGACGATCGAGATGGCCGAAGAGGCGGGCGAGGAGAATTTCTTCATGTTCGGGCTCACCGCCGAACAGGTTGCCGGCAGCCGAGACTGGTATCGACCGCAGTGGCACTACGACAACGACGCGGAGACGCGCGCCGCGCTCGACATGATCTTTGACGACTACTTCAGCCGGAACGAACCCGGCGTGTTCGAAGAGATCCGCAGGACGCTGCTCACGGGCGGCGACTTCTACATGCACCTGGCCGACTTGAAGGCATACATGGAGGCGAGCGATCGACTGGGCACGGAGTATGCGAATCCGGATGCGTGGTTCCGGAAGGCGGTGCTGAACGTCGCGGGGTCGGGCAAGTTCTCGAGCGACCGCACGATCGCGGAGTACGCGTCGGACATCTGGGGCGCGACGAGGTGCCCGGTGGCGTAGTCGAATGCAGAGCCGATCGCGCGAGCGATCGGGGGAGCCTGACGGTGTCCGTGTCGAGCGTTTACCCCGATCCCTGACGGGATCGGTTCTGCGTTGCCACCGAACCGATCGCTACCGCGATCGGTTCGGTGGCGTGCACTGGGCGTGATACCCTCGCGCCCACTGCCGTTCATCTCCTCTCACCGGAGGTTCCACACGTGAAGCACATCGATCGTCTCGTCGCGCTTGCAACGCTCGCACTTCTGCCGGTTGTCCCTGTAGCCGCTCAACAATCTCCTCAATACCCGGACCTCCCGAGCGAGACGCCCGCAACGTTCGAACCCGTCCAGACCGGCTTCGACTTCACGCGCCGCGAAGTGATGATCCCCATGCGCGACGGCGTGAAGCTGCACACCGTCATCCTCGTTCCCAAGGGCGCAAAGGGCGCGCCGATCCTCCTCACGCGAACGCCCTACAACGCCTCCGACCTCACGACGCACACGCCGAGCACGCACCTCGGACCGAACCTCCAGGGCTACGACAACGCCACCGACGTGATCGTCGAGGGCGGATACATCCGCGTCGTGCAGGACATCCGCGGGAAGTACGGCTCCGAGGGCGACTACGTGATGAACCGCCCGTTGCGCGGACCGCTCAACCCCACGCCGGTCGATCATGCGACCGACACCTACGACACGATCGACTGGCTGGTGAAGAACGTTCCCGAGACGAACGGCAAGGTCGGAATTCTCGGAATCTCGTACGACGGATTCCTGCCGCTGATGGCGCTCGTCAACCCGCATCCTGCGCTGAAGGTCTCGGTGCCGATGAATCCGATGGTCGACGGGTGGATGGGCGACGACTGGTTCCACAACGGCGCGTTTCGCGAGCAGGGCATGCCGTACATCTACGAGCAGCAGGCGACGCGCAAGAACGACGAAAAGTGGTGGACCGGCTACCACGACGACTATGACATGTTCCTTGCGGCGGGCTCTGCGGGCGAGCTCGGGCGCCAGCATGGTCTCGAACAGATCGGCTTCTGGCGCAAGCTGCTCGAGCACCCGAGCTACGACGCGTTCTGGCAGCAGCAGGCCGTCGACAAACTTCTTGCCGCACAACCATTGAATGTTCCGGTCATGCTGGTCCACAGCCTGTGGGATCAGGAGGACATCTACGGCGCCATCGCCGTCTACAAGGCCATCAAGCCAAAGGACACGGGCAACGACAAGGTGTTCTTGGTCATGGGCCCCTGGCATCACGGACAGGAGATTCACGACGGCAGCATGCTCGGCACGATCAAATTCGACATGGACACCGCGTTGTGGTTCCGCCGAAACGTACTCAGGCCGTTCCTCGATCAGTACCTGAAGGACGGCGCGCCAAAGGCTGACATCCCGCCCGTGACGGCGTTCGAGACCGGTACCAACGCATGGCATCGACTGCCTTCGTGGCCCGCAGGGTGCCCGAGCGGATGCGCACCAAAGTCGACTCCGCTCTACCTGAAGGCCGGCCTGAAGCTCAACTTCGACGCGCCGTCGGCGTCCGACGCCACGTACGACGAGTACATTTCGGATCCCGCAAAGCCGGTCCCGTTCCGGGCCCGGCCGATCGATACGTCGAGTTGGTCGCGATGGCTCGTCGACGATCAGCGCGAGGCGTCCGGCAGGACGGATGTCGCCGTGTTCGTTTCGGACGTTCTGACATCGCCGCTCAAGATCAGCGGTCAGCCCATCGCGAATCTCGTCGCATCCACGAGCGGTACCGATTCGGACTGGGTCGTGAAGGTGATCGACCTCTATCCCGACGAGGTCGCGGCGCAACCAGGCATGGGAGGGTTCCAGCTGATGATCTCGGCGGACATCTTCCGGGGCCGTTACCGTGAGAGTCTCGAGACGCCAAAGGCCCTCATACCGAACGAACCGCTGCTCTACAAGTTCGCGTTGCCGACGGCAAACCACGTCTTTCTGCCGGGCCATCGCGTGATGGTCCAGATCCAGTCCAGCTGGTTCCCGCTGTACGACCGGAATCCGCAGACGTTCGTGCCAAACATCTTCTGGGCCAAGCCCGAGGACTACAAGAAGGCGACGCAGCGCGTCTGGCATGCACCCGGGCACGCGAGCTTCATCGACCTTCCAG
>JBGAKX010000247.1:0-2366 GCA_044224215.1 Blastocatellia bacterium | reverse complement strand
ATCGTCATGGTGACAAAGGACGGGGCCGCCCTGAAGGACGCGATCGTTGCAAACGCTCCGTCGCCAATCACGTACAACTCGCCAAAGCCCGACCTGATCATGCAGGAGGACAAGACGATCGAGGTGTATCCGATCAAGGTGAAGGCGGACGACGTCACGGTCGTCAAGGTCGACTCGGTCTTCCAGTAGTGCCAGCGTGAAACGGACCGGGCCGCAGATTCGGGGCAAGGTCGAGCGTGCTCGTCCTTGCCCCGAACTTCGTTGATAGGCGACTCGCAGCAGCCTGCCCGAAGACGTCGGCCGTCGCGCGGCGTTGTGTCGAGCGCGGCCGAGGAGTACAACGTGCTGAATTCCGAACCGTGGAGTCCTCGATGAGACATCTCGCCCTGATCGCCGTCGCGGCAATGATGCTGCATCCGGTCGCGTCGCTTGCGCAGACACCAAGAACGGTCGTCAACGACGAGAATGCAAAACGCATGCTCGTCGGAGCCCACCTGTTTTCGATGCAGTGGGTCAGTTGGGACAGGTTTGGACGGGCCACCGTTACGGACCGTGCGGGCGTGCTGTCGATCAAGGGCGAGCAGCGCAGCGCCAAGGATGGCGACTTTGTGACGATCGACGGCACCATCACACGCGTCGATGCGAAAGAGTTCACCTTTCAGGGGAAGATCGTGACCCGCGTCAGTTACATCAACGGCGGCAAGGAGTGCATCCGCGACGGCGAGTTCACGTTCGCAATCAAGAGCAACCGCAGGTACTGGCGGCTTCAGCAGATGGACAATCCGTGCGAAGCCGTGACCGATTACGTCGACGTCTACTTCCGTTCGCATTAGGCGCCTCGCCCAAAGGAACCACTTCATGCCTCGACACGCCGCAGCGATTCTCGTCCTGTTGATCACGCTCGCATCGCTTACATCAGCCGCACAACACGGAGCACCTATGAGTTTTTCGATCGAGCAGGTCATGAGTGCGCCTTTCCCGTCGGATCTCGTGGCAGCCCCAAAGGGCGACACGTTCGCGTTTCTGCTCTACCAGAACGGCAGACGCAACGTGTGGATCTCTGAGGACGGCAAGCCGCGCCAGGTGACCGCGTTTGCCGACGACGACGGCCAGGAGCTCGCCACTCCCGAATTCTCGGCGGACGGCAAGAACATCGTGTTCGTTCGCGGCGGCGGTCCGAACAACCAGGGCGAGTTTCCGAATCCGCGAATCGTCACGACCGGCGTCGAGCAGGCCGTCTGGATCGTGCCGGTTCGAGGCGGCGAACCTCAGAAGATCGGCGACGGGAACTCGCCTGTGCTCTCGCCAAAGGGCGATTCGGTCGTGTTCAGCGGACAGGGCGGACTGTTCGTTGCACCTCTCGACCGGAGCAAACCCGCGGAATCGTTGTTCAAGATCCGCGGACAGAACGCAGGCCCGGTCTGGTCGCCCGACGGATCCCGAATCGCATTCGTGAGCGGGCGTGGCGACCACTCGTTCGTCGGCGTCTACGAGATCGCTACCAGGACCATCCGGTTCATGGCGCCGGGCATGGATCAGGACCAGCTGCCGGTGTGGTCTCCGGATGGGAAGCAACTCGCGTTCGCCCGTCTCCCGGGGTTGAAGTCTGACGATCCGATACAGCTCCACCCCGGGGCGCCGTGGTCGATCTGGGTGTGCGACCCCGCGACAGGTGCGGGAAAGGCCGTATGGCGCTCGGATGCCGGTCTTGGCGGAGTCTACTGGGTTCCGAACGGACGACTTCAAGTGTGGTGGACTGCTTCGGGCTCGCTCGTGTTCCCATGGGAGAAGGACGGCTGGCTGCACCTCTACGCGGTGCCGGCTACAGGCGGCGACGTCAGGCTCCTGACGCCCGGACCGTTTGACGTCGAGGACGCTGCATTGTCGCAGGACCGCAAGACGCTCTACGTGGCTTCGAATCAGGGAGACATCGAGCGCAGACACATCTGGCGCATCGACGACGGCGGCGCGCCGCAGCAGGTCACGACGGGTCCCGACAGCCAGTGGCGCCCGACGCCGCTCGCCGACGGCGCACTCGCGTTCATTGCAGGTGGCGCCCGAATGCCGGCAACCGTGTTTCGCAAGGCGAATCGGGATGCGCAGCCCGTTGCGGTGACGGCGTCGCTCGAGCCTTCCGACTTCCCCTCAGCCCAGCTTGTCGTTCCTGAGGTTGTAACGTTTCGTTCGGAAGACGGCCTCGAAATCCACGGACAGCTCTTTCTGCCGGCAGGTTCGACATCCGGCGAGCGGCACCCTGCCGTGATCTTCACGCACGGCGGGTCGGAGCGGCAGATGATGCCGGGATTCCACGACCTCAACTTCTACCACAACGCATACGGCTTCAATCAGTACCTCGCCAGCCGCGG
>JBGAKX010000104.1:0-18920 GCA_044224215.1 Blastocatellia bacterium | reverse complement strand
ATCCGACCCGCGCCTTTCCACTCCCACGATCACCACCGATCCGTCGCAGCCCGCCCCACGCCAGCACGCTCCCGTCCAGCTCGTCCAGCACGACGTCCCCCTCGACGCGAGCCAGATCGACGTCTCGCTCGACCTCGAGCATCGCATGAAGGGATTGCTGTGGTACTCGACGTACCGCGTCGGTTTCGCCGGCGACTACAAGATCGCGAACACCACGCGCAAACCACACGACTATCTCGTCACGTTTACGCTGCCTGCCGAGGGCGCCGTCTACGACAACTTCCAGTTCGCGTCGGGCGGCACGGAGCTCGAGAACCTCGAGTGGCAGTCATCCGCCGTCACCGGCACGCTGCGGATCGAGCCTGGACAGGAACGCGTCGTGCACGTCGCGTACGGTTCGCAGGGGCTCGATTCCTGGGGATACGACTTTGGCGATCACGTGAACCAGATCCGAAACTTCTCGTTGCGGATGCACACCAACTTCTCGGAGATCAACTTTCCCCAGAACTCGATCTCGCCGACCAACAAGACCGCGAACGGCGGCGGGTGGGACCTCGACTGGCAGTACACGAACCTGCTGTCGGGCGTTCAGATCGGCATGGCGATGCCTCAGCTGCTCAATCCCGGCCCGTGGGTCAGCGAGATCAGCTTCTTCGCGCCAGTGTCGCTGTTCTTCTTCTTCTTTGTGCTGTTCATCTTCTCGACGATGCGCGGCGTCAGCGTCCATCCGTTCAACTACTTCTTCATCGGCTGCGGCTTCTTCTCGTTCCACCTGCTGCTGACCTATCTCGCCGACCACGTGTCGATCCACGTCGCGTTCGTGATCGCGTCGGTCGTGTCGCTGTTCCTGGTGATCTCGTACATGCGGCTCGTCGTGGGTCAGCGGTTCGCGATCGTCCAGGTCGGCATCTCGCAGTTCATCTACCTGGTGCTGTTCTCGTACACGTTCTTCTTTGAGCGCTACACGGGGCTCGCCGTCACGATCATGTGCATCCTGACGCTGTTCGTCGTGATGCAGATGACCGGGCGAATCCGGTGGGAGGGCCTGTCGGGCGCAGGCCCGGGCGGCGCGCTGCCGCACGACGGACCAGGCCGTCACCCGGGGACCGAGCTGCGGTCAAAACCGGCGTCGGTGACGACCTAGGAGCCGACGGTGTTCGCCGCCCGCGTGCGATGACGTGCGCGGGCGGCGAATCGACGTCGCGGCAAACGCCTAGATCGGCTTGATGCTGCCGACGAGCGCCTTGTAGGCGTCCATGTGCTGCTGAAGCTTCTCGGACTCGCCAATCGACAGCGCGATGAACGGCTTCTTGGCCTTGATCAGGTCGACCGCCCACTTGACGGCCGTTCCCTCGTACGTGCCCGAGCCCGTCAGCTCGAACGCGTCCATGCCGTTGATCTTGACGGTGTCGCCGTCGCCGTCGGTCTTTACGTTCTGAAGCTGCTTGTCGATCTGGTCGCCAATCGCCTTGGAGGCTTCCTGGAACGAGTCTTCCTCAGGCACCCACATGACGATAGTCACGGAGCCGTCGGGTGACGAGACCTGGATCTGCTCGTTGTTCGGCTCGGCCTTCCAGCCGGCCGGGACCGTGAACGTGACGCCGGCTTCCTGGTTGGTGAATACGTTGTCGTCGCCCTGGGCAGGCTTTGAGGCCGTCTCGGTTGCGGGCTTGCTCGCGGTCTCCGTCGCGGGTTTTGCCGCGTTGGAGTTCGCCTTTGCGGTGTTCGTCGATTCGGCCGGCTTGCTGCACGCGCCGAGAACCAACAGGGTGATGGCAATCGTGAGGGTCGTGAACTTCATTTTCAAAACAGAATCCTCCGTGTCGTAGTCGTGTTGGAAGTAAAGCGAATCTGCGGGGCGGGAAAACTGCACCATCAAACGGCAATCCGGGCCGAGAGTCAACGCGGGGAGAGAGAATTCGAACGAAACCTCGCGCGAAGGCGCAAAGGCGCAAAGCAGGCGTGCGGTTCAGTTTGATTGCCGGTACATTTGGCGAGTTCCTGCCGATCGCATGGATTCGACGCACAACACCGGGCACCTCGACATCCTGCACTGCCCCGGATGCAACGCCGCCGTCCCGCTCGGGGACCGCGACGACGTCGTCTGCCTGTACTGCAATACGAGCTTTCCGCTCCCCGACAAACACCGCGCGCTGCGCGACGCCGAACGCAGGAAGACATCCGAGCGCGAGGAGGCCCGCGCGCTCTACGCAACGCTCGGGCGACCCCCGGGTGTACTCGCGCGGCTGTGGGGCGAAGTCGCCGTCGGATGTGTCTGGCTCGTGCTGTGGCCGGTCGCGTTCGTCGCGTCGGGTCTGCTGATCGCAAAGGCGCTCGAGGTGCTCAGCCGTTCGCTGCACGCGACGCTCTACGACACGCTTCCAAACACGGTCGTGTGGGCGGGTATCGGCGTCGCGCTCTACGCGACGCTCGCGGTGCCGGTCGTGCTGGGCGTCTATGGCAAGCGCCGCACGAACGCGCGCCAGCGCATCCAGGCCGCCCTCGCATCGCTGCCCGCCGACCGCTCCGGCGGCCCGGCGAGGTGCCGGTCCTGCGGCGCGCCGCTCGACGTCGTAGCGGGCGCGCTCGGCGTCGCGTGTGTCTACTGCGGAGCCGATAACCTGGTCCGCATGCCGGAGGCGTGGGTGGCGAAGCTCCGCGAACGCACGGCGGGCCTCGACGTCGACATCGAAACGGCCGCGCGCACCGATCGCGAGATGCGCTCGGGCGAGCGCCGCAGCCTCGCGCGGCAGCTGTCGTGGCTGCTCGTCTTCATCCCCGTCATGACGCTGTTCGGCGTCGCGTTCGATCGCGACGCCGATGCGTTTCCGCCAAACTACCGGCGGGCGATCGCCGCCGATCGACAGTTGATTCCCGCGAGCCGGCCCGACGACGGGCCGTACGACAAGTTTGTCCCGCCGACGATTGCGGCGAACGGGGTCCAGGTGCGATTTGCGTACGACAAATCCGAGAAAGGCGACGGGTACTGCATGCGGAGCTACCTCGTACCGCTCAGGTACGGCGAGACGGTGACGCTCGTGGCAGGAGACTTCCCGTGGGGCGCGCGGGCGCTGGGGATTTCGTTCTCGACGCAGGTGAGCGCGGTGTTCGGCGACGACTGGCGGCAGGAGGGGCGGAGTGTCTACTTGTACCCGCACGGCACGGTTACGTACGTGGCGCCGCGCAGCGCGTGGTATCGCGTCGACGTGCTGATGATCGACGACGTCGCGCCGGGAAAGCAGTTCGAGATCGCGGTGTCGGTTGCGCCGCCCAATCCGTGAACCAGAGCCGGGCCCGGTAGGGCTCGGCCTGCTACCTCAGGTTTTCCATTATCGGAGAACGGACCGGGCGCTACCGCACCCGGCTCTTCTTCGCGACAATGGCCCAGCCCTCGCGGCTGACGCCTGGCGACCAGGCCGTCGCCGTCGAGCACCGCCACGAACCCGAATCCGTTCGTCTCGGCCTTGTGCGCCGCAAGCGCCATCGGATCCGCCGCCGCGCACGAACATCGTGTCGTCGACCGGCACGACGTGCGGCGCAATCATGGTCCGGGTCTACGCGTCGCGCGCGACGTCGCGGATCGACTCCAGGTGAAGCGCCCCCTGAAGAAGACCGCGCTCGGTGACGAGAAACGCGGTCTGCCGATGTTCCGGAAGCACGTCGTGCACCAGCGCGTGAATCGTCGTGTGCGGTCCGATCGAAACGGCAGGTCGGCGCGCGACTTCCCCCGCAACGCTGAGCGCGCGCACGGCGGCGCCGCGCTCGCTCGTCATCAGCGCGAGCAGTACCAGCGCGCCGATCGACACCGACCACAACCCGATCAGCTTCTCGCTGAAGAAGTACACATAGAGCCCCACGCCGACGAGCGATACGCCGATCGACCGGCCCGCCGCCTTTGCCTTGCGGAACGCGGCGGCCGGATCGCCCGAGTGGCGCCACAGGATCGCACGCAGTACGTGTCCGCCGTCGAGCGGGAACCCTGGCAGCAGATTAAACGTGGCGAGCAGCAGGTTGACGATTCCCAGATGCCTGAGCACCCGCCCGATCCCGAGCTCGGTCGTGCCGTGCACGACGAGCGTGTCGACCAGCAGAAAGAAGATGCCGATGGCGAAACTCGCTCCGGGACCGACGACCGCGATCTTGAACTCGGCGGACGGGGTCGGCGGCTCGCCCGAAAGCCGCGCCATGCCGCCAAAGATGTGGAGCGTGATGTCCTCGACGTCGAGACCTTCCGAGCGCGCGACGAGCGCGTGCGCGAGCTCGTGCGCGAGGACCGAGGCGACAAGGAGCGCCGCCGTGACCACGCCGAGCGTCCAGTACTCGGACAGCGAGCGGCCGGGAGCGTTGTTCGGCAGATAGACGCCCGCGATCGCCCACGCATAGAGCGGGATCATCGGCATCCAGCTCCAGTCGAGCCGGATGGGGATCCCGAACAGGCGGCCTACGTAGAGTGGTGCGGGAAGGCGCAGGGTGTCCAAGGTGTCGACCTCCGGTGAACGATACCACCTTGGACACCGACAGGGCTTGTTGCGACTTGGACGCGCCACCCGGTTTGGAAGGCAGCGGGAACCTTCACGTCGAGCGTGGCAATGCAAAGGCCGTCGCGCCGCTTGCAGCGCACTCCAGGGTGTTGCGCGTTTCTTTGGAGGCCGGCAAGCCACTAGGCGCGACGGCGCTTTCACCCGAGCTGAGCTGGCTAGAACCCGCTCTCCCATCCCGTGCGGTCCATGCCGGGTCACCCTCACCCGGTCCCCAGTTCGCAGCCTTCTCGCGCTGATCGGGCGTCAGGATCTGGAAGATCGCCGCGTGCGTCCGCGCGTGCTCGACGATCATGTCCGTCATGACCGCGGCCTTCTGAGCGGCGATTTCACGCACCTTGGCCTCGTCGAACTGGCCGTTCTCGGTCGCCGCGCGCAGCTGCTTGTCGGCGTCCTCCATCCTCGCCATGAGCGGCTCGACCTTGCCCTGCTGATCCGCAAGTATCTGCTTCACCTGTGTGGCCTGCGCATCCGACAGCCCCAGGGCCTTGGTCATGTGCGCCACCATCATCTCCGGATTCGGCGGTCCGCCAAACCCATGGCCCCAGTGGCCACCCTGATTCGCCCGCACCGCCGCGCCCACTGCGACGGCAATTCCAACAACGAGAACTGCGCCGATGACGGCGCCGAACAAACCTGATCTTCATGTGACGACCTCCTGGATGTTTCGCGCGAGACCCGGCCGCACCGTCCATCTCGCACACCAGTTCTACGCCGATCGGCTCGCACGCGCTGTAAGCGTTGGTCTACGCTCGGTAAGGATTTGTCAGCGGTCCGACTCGACGGGCAGCGAGATCTCGATTGCGAGCCCGCCGCCATCGGCATTCGCCGCGCGAACCGTCCCGCCGTGCATCCGGATCGCCCGCTCCGTGATCGCAAGTCCGAGCCCCGCGCCGCCCGAACGACGATCGCGCGCGTCCTCAACCTGTGGAACGGCCGGAACAGCTCCGAGAGAAGATTCTCAGGCACGCCCTCGCCGTGATCGCGCACGATGACAAGCGCACGGCGTTCGTCCGGCACCATTCGCAGATCGACCGCGACCGCCGTTCCCTCTGCCGTGTAATGGACCGCGTTCCGGACCACGTTCTCGATCGCGCTTCGCAGCAGCTGCTGTTCGTTGCCGCGGATCTCGCACGACGCCAGGGACCGCACGCGACGCTTCGATTCGCGCGCCGCGCCTCGAACTCGCCGTCCGCCGCGACCGACTCAACGAGGTGCAGCGAGATCGATCCGCGTTCGGTCCGCGCCGTCGCCCTCCGATTCGACGAGCGATCATCAGCAACTGATCGATCATACCGTTCAGGCGCTCGGCCTCACGCCCGATGCGGTCGTGAGCCTCGTCGGCGCCTGGGCCCGTTCGCGGCGTGCGATCGCAAGCGCGACGCCCAGCCGCGCGCGCGAGCGGAGCTCGTGCGAGATGTCGCGCAGCAACGCCTGCTGTGTGCCGACGAGCGCCTCGATGCGTCCCGCCATCACGTCAAAGTCGCGTGCGAGATCGGCAAGCTCGTCCTTGCGGCGGCCGATCGACGGCCCGACGCGCGCCGAGAACTCGCCGTCCGCGACCTGGCGCGTTGCGCGGCGCAGTTTCACGATCGGCGCCGTCAGGTACCTCGCGAGCGCAAAGCAGACGAGCCCGGACGTCACGATCACCACCAGCAACCGCACGAAGACCCCAAAAAGGTTGTCCCGGATTGCCGACGCGTGCCCGCCTTCGCTCACCGTCACCAGCAGAATGCGCCGGCCGTCGGCGAGCGTCGCCGCGCCGCCGGCGACGATCTCGGTCGGCGAGAACTGCGCTCGCGGCGGATGGTCGAACGAGTATCTCGATGCAAAGCTCGCGGCCTCCGGCAGGACCTCGGCGTCGAGCATCGAGTTGCCGTCGCCGTCGAAAACGAACGCATGCAGGCGTCCCGGCCGGTCGATGCGCGCGACATACGCCCTCAGCCCGTCGCGCCCGTCCCTGTCATAGGTAATGGCAGCCGTCTCGGCAAGGGCGTCTGCCGACTCCTCGATGTAGAGATGGGCGGCTGCGGCAGCGCGGCGGCCGGCAACGTCCACGTCGCGACGATCAGTGTGCTCGCAACGAGCGCCGTTGCCAGCCAGAACCAGCCAAAGATCTTCAGAAACAGGGTGCGCATTCGTTCAGCCCGGTTCGTCGCTCAGGCTCGGTAACAGGAACATGTATCCCGTTCCACGCACCGACTTGATCCGGTCGAGCCCGTCGGGCCGCGCGCCCAGTTTTCGTCTCAGGTTGCTGACGTGCTGGTCGATGCTGCGGTCGAACGGCGAGAGCTCGCGCCCGAGCGCCGATTGCGCGAGATCCTCCCGCGCGACGACCGTGCCCGCCGCACGCAACAGCGCCTCGAGCAGGTCGAACTCGACGGTGGTGAGGTCGATCGCCGCGCCGTCGCGGTAGACCGTCCGGGTTCCGGTATCGAGCATCAGGTCGCCAACGGTGACCGTGTCGCGCGGCTTTGCGCCGGCGACACCCGTCTCGGTCGCCTCCGTGCGGCGGAGGATCGCGCGGATCCTCGCGACGAGCTCGCGCGGATTGAACGGCTTTGGCAGGTAGTCGTCCGCGCCGATCTCGAGCCCGACGATCCGGTCGATATCCTCTCCCCGCGCCGTCAGCATGAGCACGGGGATCGACGACTGCGCCCTGATGGCGCGAAGCGCATCGAATCCGTTCAGTCCGGGGAGAATCACGTCCAGGATCACGAGCGAGTAGCCGCCGGAAACAGCGCTCTCGGCGCCCTTTGCGCCGTCGTGCACCGCCGTGACATCGAACCCGTCCGGTTTCAGGTACTCGGCAACGAGCTCGCACAGCTCCGTGTCATCGTCGACGATCAGGATCCGATGCACTTGTAACGACACGCAGCCGATTGTAGTCGAGCCTGCCTCGGTGATTGTAGAGATTGGTCAAGCAGCATGGCTCCGGCCTGACATTTGCTCACAGAGTACTGACCAATGGCTACGTGCGGCATCCGTGCGCGAACGTACATCAAGTCAGGGGAGGCGGGATGCGAGACGTGACAAGAGCGCTCATGTTGGCGCTTGAGGCGATCAGGGCGAACGTACTGCGGTCGGGGCTTACGCTGCTTGGTATCGGCATCGGCGTCACGGTCGTCATTGCAGTAGCGACCGTGATCGCCGGGGCGAACCGCTACGTCGCGGACAAGATCGCAAGCCTCGGCTCAGGCGTCTTCAGCATCCAGAAGGCTTCGATTGCGGGCCTCGGCGACTTTGACGCGTTCCTGAAGGCGATGCGGACCAACCCCGACCTCACGCTCGCGGATTTTCAAGCGATTCGTGCCCAGACCACCAACGCCGAGTATGTTGCGGCGCAGGACACAGTGTCTGGAGCGATCCAGTTCGGAAGCCTGTCCGTGGACCCCCTGACCATCAACGGGGTTACGTCCGACATGCAGTACCTGTCGAGTGTGGAGATCGCGTCCGGCCGGTTCATCACCTTGCAGGACGAGAATGGTCATCGAGCAGTCGCGGTGCTCAGATGATGTCGCAAGCGGCCTGTTTCCCCGTGCTCGATCCGATCGGTCGCGAGGTCAGGATCGACGGATCGCCATACGAGGTCATCGGCGTCGCACGCCCGATCGGCGCCGTGCTCGGTCGCAGCCAGGACAATTTTGCCATCCTTCCTCTCTCCACGTTCTCCAAGATGTACGGCACCAACCGCTCGCTGACGATCACCGTAAAGGGTCGCCCGGGCACCCAGCGGTCCGAACTGCAGGATCAGGCCCGCGTCGTCCTTCGCACACGGCATCACCTTGCGTACTCGGCCCCCGATGACTTCGCGCTGCTGACTGACGAGGCGACGAAGGGTTCTTTGGGCAGATCCTCAGCGTCGTATCGGGAATCGCAATTCCGGTGACGATGATCGCGCTGGTCGTCAGCACGATCGTCGATGAACACCATGCTCGTGACGGCTCGCAGAGCGAACGCGTGAGATCGGCATTCGCAAGTCGGTCGGCGCACGCCGGCGCGACATCCTGCTGCAGTTTCTGTGCGAATCGACCCTGCTGTCGATGGCGGGGGGTGCGGCCGGTGTTGCTGCCGGATACGCGCTTTCCAAGGGACTGTCGATGGCGTTCTCGCTCCCGGCGGACTTCCCGTACACGTGGTCGGCGGTTGCAATCGCTCTGTCCGCCGCCGTCGGCCTCTTCGCTGGCACCCATCCGGCCAACGCGGCGTCGCGGCTCGACCGATAGAGGCGAGCCGGAGCGATAGGCATGGAGACGTCACGAATACGCGCAGGCTTGCGCGAGACACTTCGAATGGCGCTCGCCACCATCAACGAGCGACGCGTGCGCTCGGCCCTGACGCTGCTCGGGATCGCAGTTGGTACGACGACCGTCATCGTCATTGGGTCGGTGCTCACGGGAATGGGCCAGCGGGTGACGGACATCGCGAACAACTTTGGCCCGAACGTGCTGCTCGTCAGCAAGTACGACTCGATCGGACCGAGATTCCAGGCTCGCTCGGTCTCTGAAAGAACCCGCAAGAACCTGACGGTGAGCGACGTCGAGGCGATCAATGCACTGCCGTCCGTCGACGGAGCGAGCCCACAGGTCCAGCTCGGCAACTTTGATCCGTCCAAGTCCGGGGTGTCGGTGAAGTACGAGGGAACGGAATACTCGCGGCCGCTCGTGTCGGGCGTCGACGCGAATTTCGCCGATGTTCGCAGCCTGAAGATCGAGGAAGGGCGTTTCCTTGCCGCGGCAGAGGAGCGGCGACGCGCCCGCCTGGTCGTCATTCCCTCGGCGGCGGTTCAGCATCTGTTCGGCGGCCTCAATCCGATCGACAAGGAGATCCAGTTGGATGGCCTGGCGTTCCGCGTCGTCGGGGTGCGCGAGCGGAGCGTTGGAGGGTTGTTCGGGGGCGAGAGCATGGATGACCGGATCTTCTACGTCCCATACAGGACGCTCGAGACCCTGCACCCCGAACTCGACGACATCTCGATATCGGTCAAGGCGCGTGACGGGCAACTCGACGTCGCGACGTCCGAGATCACGGAAGTGCTGCGCCTCAGCCGCGGCCGACGTAGGCGTCGCCGACGACAACGACTCCTCGATCCTCGAAGCCTGAAGCGATCTTTGAATCGTTCCGCAGATTCAGGCCATTCTGCGCTCGTCGTCGTGCCGATTTCCGGCGCGGGACTGCTGGTGGGCGGTGTCGGCGTCATGAACATCCTGCTCGTGTCGGTCCTCGGAACGGACCTTGAGATCGGTGTTCGTCGGGCGGTCGAGCACGGCGTTCGGACATCGTGCTGCAGTTTCTGCTGGAGGCCGCGACGCTGACGAGTCTCGGAGGCGCTGCGGGCGTTGTGCTCGGCTGGACGCTCTCCGGGCTTGCCAACGTCGTGCTGCCGTCGATCCCTTCAGTGGTGCCAATGTGGGCGGTGGCTACAGGTCTGGGCGTGTCCGTGGCGACGGGCCTGGTGTTTGGCGTATGGCCCGCGATCAAGGCTGCGCGGCTCGACCCGATCAGGGCGCTTCATTACGAGTAGTTGCCGCAGATTTTCGCGACTCAACGCGAATTCAGGTCAGTGGCACCTTTGTGCCGTGGTGACGGGGAGTTGCACGTGAACGCGCGGCAGACATACGCGGCGGGCTTTCCGTCCACGAGACCGCGGTCGGCGAGCAGCGGTGTAAGCGCGGCGGCCTCAGCGTCGCCGGGCGCGCACGACGCGACGACGGTTCCCGGCCGGAACGGCCGCCTCGCCTCGGCGAGCAGCGCGTGCGTCGCCGGATCCGCCGGATCGCCGATGACGGCGATCTCGACACCTGGATGCGCGAGCGCATCCGCTGCGCACAGCATGTGGCGTACGCGCGTACGGAGAAGCGCGTCGGCGACCAGGCCCGCGATCGTCGCGGCCTTCTCGCGGTAGGGATCGTCGCCGGTCAGCTCCGCAAGCCGCGCGAGCGCCCACGCCGCGGACGAGTTGCTCGACGGCGTCGCGTTGTCCTCGAGCTCCTTCGTGCGCCGGATCAGCTCCTCGTGCGAGTTGCCGGTAAAGAAGAACTCGCCAGCCGCGTCGTCCCAGAACTCGGCGATCATCGTGTCGGCGAGCACGCGGGCTTCCTCGAGCCACCGCAGACCGAATGTCGCCTCGTACAGCGACAGCAGCCCCTCGATGACGTACGCGTAGTCCTCGAGGTACGCGTTCAGCTTTGCCTCGCCCGCCTTCCACGTCCGCAACAGCAGTCCGTCGCGGCGCATCGCGGACAGCAGAAATGCGGCGTTCGAGCGCGCGGCCTCGAGATAGTCGTCGCGGTCGAACGCGATCGCCGCCTCGGCGAACGCGCGCAGCATCAGGCCGTTCCACGCGGCGAGCGACTTGTCGTCGAGGCCCGGCCACACGCGCTTGATGCGCGCTTCGTAGAGCGCGACGCGCCCGCGCGCGATCACGTCTCGAAGCGCGTCCGGCGTGACGCCTTCGATCCGCGCGACGGTCTCGAGGTCGCGTGGAACGTTCGGGATGTTGTGCCCCTCGAAGTTCCCGGCCTTCGTGATGTCGTAGTACGAGTTGCACAGCCGTCCGTCATTGTCGCCGAGAATCGTGGTGACTTCATCGGGCGTCCAGACATAGAACTTGCCCTCTTCGCCTTCGCTGTCGGCGTCGAGCGCGGAGTAGAACGCGCCCTCTTCCGAGCGCATCTCGCGCAGCACCCAGTCGAGCGTCTCCTCAGCGACCCTGCGGTAGAGCGGCTTGCCGGTGATCCGCCACGTGTCGGTGTAGACGCGGGCGAGGATCGCGTTGTCGTACAGCATCTTCTCGAAATGCGGCACGAGCCACTTGTCGTCGACCGAGTACCGCGCGAATCCTCCCGCGATCTGGTCGTAGATGCCGCCGGCGGCCATCTTCTCGAGCGAGAACTCGACCATGTAGAGCGGGTCGGGGCGGCCGGTACGGGCGTGATGGCGCAGCAGGAAGTCCATCACCATGCCGGCGGGGAACTTTGGCGCGCGCCCGAAACCGCCGAGCTTTGCGTCGAACGTCTTTGCGATGCTCTTGAACGCCTCGTCGAAGATCTCCGTCGAGAGCTCGCCGGCGCGCGGTGGGACCTCGGTCGATTTGCGAAGGTACGTGAGCAACTGGCCCGCGCTGCGATCGATGTCCTCGCGACGAGTTTCGTACGCGTCCGCGAGCGCGCGTAGGACGGTCTTGAAGCCGCTCATGCCGTAGCGGTCTTGAGGAAGTACGTCCCCCCGAAGAACGGGACGCCATCGGGTCTGAGGAACACGGTGAGCGGCCAGCCGCCCGAGCCGGTCAGCATCTGCACGGCCTGCATGTAGATCGAGTCGAGGTCGGGGCGCTCTTCACGATCGACCTTGATGCAGACGAAGTGCTCGTTCATGAGCGCGGCGGTCGATTCGTCTTCGAAGGACTCGCGCTCCATGACGTGGCACCAGTGGCAGGCGGAGTAGCCGATGCTGAGCAGGATCGGCATGTCGTGGTCGCGGGCGGCCTGGAGGGCTTCGTCGCCCCACGGGTACCAGTCGACGGGGTTGTGTGCGTGCTGCTGCAGGTAGGGACTGGTTTCGGCGGCGAGGCGGTTGGTGTGCTTGTGTGGTTCAGACATATCAGGTTTGGTTCACGCAAAGACGCAAAGGAGCAAAGACGCAAAGTCTTTTTGACTTATTGCCTTTGCGACTTCGCGTGAACTTCGTTGTAGACCCCGCGCGCCGCATCCGACGGCACCGGCATCGCCTTCTCGCGGCTTGCGAGCGCCTCGTTCTCGGCGGCCTCGATCTCGCGCTCGACGACCTGCTCGACCGCCGCGAGCCGTTCTCGAGGACACCCGAGCGACACGAGGTACTCCTCGTACAGCCCGATCGGATCGCGCCTTCCCCATCGCTCGAACAGTTCGGCGGGAAACGTCTCGCGCGCCTCGCGCTCGTCGTGCGTCGCGTGCCCGCCCATGCGAAACGTCTCGCACGAGAGCAGCACGGGACCATGCCCGATGCGGCACAGATCCGCCGCGATTGCCGTCGCCGCGTACGCGTCGAGCACGTTGTTGCCGTCGAACGACGCGCCACGCACGCCGAACGCGCGCGGCCAGTCGGTAAAGCTCCCGTGATGGTGCTGGGCGAGCATCGTCCCGAGCGCCACCTGGTTGTTCTGGATCACGATGATGAGCGGCGCGCTCTGCTGCGAGGCGAGGTTCATGCCTTCATAGAACTCGCCCGTCTTTGTGGATCCGTCGCCGACCCACGTCATCCCGATCCGCGTCGTGCCCGCGAGCTTGAAGCTGAGCGCCACTCCCGTCATCACCGGGACCATCGCGCCGAGGTGGCTGATCGGTCCGATCACGTTGTGCGGCAGGTCGCCGTAGTGCACGTCTCGCGGCCGGCATTCGGCGAATCGGCCGTGGCGAGGTATCCGCGGAGCATGTCCGCGACGGGCATGCCCTTTTCGTGGCACGCGCCGGCATTGCGGATCATCGGTGCGACGACGTCGTCGGGCTCGAGCGCGTGGACTCCGCCGATGGTCACGGCCTCTTCGCCGGTTCCGAGCCACGCTTTTGAGATCACGCCGGTGCGCACCCACCGCCAGGCGTGATGTCGTGCAGGCGGTTCCGGACCATTCCGGCGTACAACGCGAGCAGCGCGTCGCCGTCGAACGTTTCGATGCGGGCCTTACGCGCCGGATCGCGTTCGAGCGTGTCGGCGTACTCCGCGACAAGGTCCGGGTCGGCGGCCCAGTTGACATACTCGGGCGGATCGAATGCGGGGTAGCGTTTCATTCCTGGGTTACGCTTGTGGCGGGGCTTAAAGGGCCTGAGCGCTACCGCGCAGCTCCGATATTCGCTTCGCGCGCGTGGGCGCCTGATACGTGATAACTGAGCTGAGCGCGGTAGCTCCTTTACAACAGAACAAAAAACCACGCGCCAGTATACAACTGTCCACTCGCCCGGTCGAAGCGAGGCGATGCGGTACACGCCGTGTCGAGCCGGACCGCGAACCCTCGTCGACGAGCCGCTGATTCGCTCGGCCCGCTTCCGGCGCGACCAGAGCCCCGTCACGCGCGACAGCTCGCGGCGCGTCTGTCCGGCGGCGTTCAGGTATGCGCGCGCGATGTCGGTGACGGCCCGGTCGCGCGCCACCTTGATCTTGAGCTCGCCCGCGAACCGGCCTTCCGCCAGGTACCAGATGTAGGTGAACTTGGGGACGTAGAGCACTTCGCCCGGCACGACCTTCATGCATGCCTGCAGCTCGTCGAGTGCCGCTGTAGGCTTCGCCCGATCGCGCACGCCCGATTCGACCTTCAGGTCGACCGTGCCCATCTCCCATTTCCTTGCGCAAGAACCTTCAGCATCGCGCGCGTCGTCCGACAGACGCTCCGCCTCGTCCTTGCGTGCGATTCCCGATCGCGTGGAACGCAGGAACGAGATCGGTGCGCACGAACGTCGAGCGCTTCCTTAGCAGCTTGGCGTAGAACACGCGGCCGCGGCGCATCACGTCGTCAGCATGAGGACCCACGCGAGCGACGCCTCGGGATCCTTCTGAACATTGCCGGGCATCGACGCCTCGCGGCGGCCGCCTCGGCGATGTAGAACGCGGACCGGGCGTCCGGATGTCGGTGAGCGCCCACGAGAATCCGACGTCGTTGACAAAGCGTTCGGCGGCCTCGGCGGTCGAGACCGCGTCCTCGGGCTGCCGGCGCCACATCCGGTCACGGTGCTCCTCGACCTCGTCGGGGAGCCCGTGCGAATCGGCCTGGCGAGCGCGCGCCACGCTCGTTAGACCCGCGTCACCCGGCAAGAGACGCGTTCGAGGATCTCGTCGTGCGCGCGGCCGTTCGTCGCGAGGATGCCGTTGCGGTTGTAGAGGTCGGTGCGGTTGTAGACAAAGGCGTTGCCTTCGAGATCGGTCATCCGGCCGCCCGCCTCGACGAGAATGGCTTCCGGCGCGCACGCGTCCCACTGCTTGGTGTGCGGGCTGGGATGGATGTACAGGTCGCAATGCCGTTCGCAGATGAGGCCGATCTTGAGACCGACGCTGCCGGAACGGACTTCGCGCTCGATGCCGAGCGCCTGCCGCACCGAATCGATCCGTTCGCTGCGGTGTGACCGGCTGATGGCAACCGCCATGTTGCGTGTCGCCGACGTCGCTCACCGTGAGCCGGCATCGCCGCCTTCGATCTCGAGAAACGCGCCGGCGCCTGCCATCGCCGAGAACATCCCGTCGAGCGTCGGCTGGTACACGACGCCGACGACGGGCCGTCCATCAACCGCGAGCCCGATCTTGACCGAGAACTCGCCGTTCTTCTTGATGAACTCCTTGGTGCCGTCCATGGGATCGACGACCCACAACCAGTCGCGATCGAGACGGTTAACCGTGTCAGGCTTCGGCGAGGATGCCGTCGTCGGGGAACGCGGTCGCCGGGGCCTTCGACGATGCGCTGGATTCGCGGCCTTGTCGGCGGCGGTGACCACCTCGGCCCCGGCCGCGAGCTCGATGTCGGCCGGGAGGTCGTAGAATTCGAGGAGGACGCGGCCTGCCTCGAGCGCGAGGCGTTTCGCGGTCGCGAGTTCGTGCGAGAGGTTCATACGGCGAGCATTTGAGCGGCCGGCTCCGCGCCTTGTCAAGGATTCGTGCCGAACGGGGCCCCAAAAAGGTGAGAGCCCGGTCTTCCTGGTTTTGAGGGTTCAGGAGGACCGGGCAACTGAAGGTTTCGTCTCCGGCGAGTACGGATGTGGCTGGTGAGGGGTCCGCAGGTGCGTCGCTTCTTTCGTCCGTATGCAGCGCGTCGCGCGGGGTTGGCGATTTAGGATTGCATCTCTGTTGATATGAGCCTGTGAACTATTAACTGCCCTAACGATTTGGGAAAATTTGTCGTGCCGGGTGTCTGGTTAACTGTTTCCCGGCCCGCTTACGAAGAGGTTTAATTTGCCCTTTCCGGAAATGGTTGCCGGAAAACTTGCGAATTCATGATTTTTTTCTGGCGGCCTCGGCGGGGCGGGCCAAAAGCTCGAGAAGTGTGGCTTTTTCGGCGTCGTCGAGCGGCGAGCAGTTCCTGGGTCCGGACGGAATGCAGGTTTGCGGCGTGCTGGATAGGCGCTTCGCCGTCGTCGGTGAGCCGGACGACGTTTGCGCGGCGATCGGTCGGGTGCGATTCACGGGCGACGAGGTTGTCGCGCTCGAGCCGGTCGAGCACGCCGGTGATGCTTGCGCCAGTCACGGTGAGCCGCGTGCCGAGCTCGTTCTGGGTAACGGCGTGGGCTGGATCGCTGCGAAATGGCCTGCAGCGATGTTTGAAACGGCTCGCGGTCGAGGCCGAGGTCGTTCCGATAGGCCGACATCAGCGGCCGATCGCGTCGGCGGCGTCCTGCAGGACGACGAGGACGGCGGAATCGGCTTCCGAGATCCTGGTCTCGGGCTCGGCGAGCACGTCGAAACGGATCTGGGGCCCGCCGAGGCCGAGCTGGACGGTGTCGCCGGCAGCGATTGGCGCGCGCTCGATCATCTGGCCGTTGACGAGCGTGCCGTTGCGGGAGGCGAGGTCCTGGACGACGTATCCGCGCGGCGTGAGCGAGACGACGGCGTGGTGCGACGAGACGATGGTGTCGGTGTGGGAGGCGCGGACTTCGCAGTCGGCGGCGCGGCCGAGGCGGACGCGCTCGATGGTGCTGGCGAACTGGTCGACGCGGCCGCGGTTCGAGCCGGTCAGGTGTGCGAAGAGAATCGCCATTGCGGGGGAGTATAGCTTATTGTGAGGGTGCTAATGAAGTTGGGGCTAATCGAGGTGTGGTTCACGCAAATCCATAACGCAAAGACGCAAAGGAAACAGGAACGCAAAGATCTTTACTTTGCGCCTTTGCGTCTTTGCGTGAACTGCTTCATACGACATCCACCCAGCCGCCGGGATGTTCGCCGGTAACTCGTCCAATCACTGCAGCATCGGCGTACCCAGCCGCCTTCAACGCCGCAACGAACGCCTCCGCCCGCTCCGGCGCGAGCGCGACAAGCAACCCACCCGCCGTCTGCGGATCGAACACCACCCGCAACAGGTTCTCGTCCACCGACGGCCGCGCGCCGTAGTGCCCCTCGACATAATCACGGTTCGTCGTGTCGCCGCGCGTCTTGTTCACCGGCGCCAGCTCGAGCACCCCCGGCAACACCGGAACCGCCGCCGCGTCGATCTCGAGTGCGACGCCGCTCGCCGCCGCAACTTCGAACGCGTGCCCGACGAGCCCGAACCCCGTCACGTCGGTCCCGCCGTGTGCTTCGTGCGCAAGCATCAACCGTGCTGCCTCGCGCGCCGACATCAGCATCGTCGCGATCGACGCGTCGACGACCTCGGCAGGCGCGCGCTCGAACTTGATCGCCGTGCTGACGATTCCGGTGCCGACCGGTTTTGTCAGCACGAGCGCGTCGCCCACGCGCGCGCCCGCGTTGCCGACGATCCTCTTCGGATCGATCGTGCCCGTCACCGCGTACCCGAACTTGATCTCCGGATCGTCGACAGTGTGTCCGCCGAGCAGCGCGATGCCGTTCTCGATCAGCACCTCCAGCCCGCCGCGGAAGATCTCGCCGAGGATTGCGTGATCGACACCCTTGCGCGGGAAGCACGCCACCGCGAGCGCGGTGATCGCTTCGCCGCCCATCGCCCACACGTCGTTGACCGAGTTGAGCGCAGCGATCCTCCCGAACAGGTACGGGTCGTCGACGATCGGCGTGAAGAAATCGACCGTCTGGACGAGCGCCAGGTCGTCGCGCACGAGATACACGCCGGCGTCGTCCGCCGTGTCATAGCCCACGAGCAGACGGGGGTCGTATGGCTGTCTGGGCAAGCCGCTCAGCACCTGAGCGAGATCGCGGGGCGCGATCTTCGAGGCTCAACCAGCGCAGGAAACCATCTCGGTGAGACGTATCGCCACCGGACCTTCCTCCTTGCTCGTTCGTTCGTTCGCTACCCGGCGGCGCGTTCCGCCCTCGGAGCGTCGTCCTTCGGCTCCTCGGCGCGGTCGGCGATCTGCTCGACGTTCGACGGCGTGCCGACGTTCATGCCGCAGTGCCCTTCGAACTGTGCGCCCTCCTCGATGATCAGCGCCGGCGCGTGGATATTGCCGTAGAACCGGCCCGTCGAGTGGAGCTCGACCTTGATCGATGCCGTGAGTGTGCCGGTCACCGTGCCGCTGATCGACGCGATGCCGACGAATACGTCGGCGTTGACTTCGCCGCTCTCGCCGACGACGAGCCGGCCTTTTTCGGAGATCACGCGGCCGCCGACGCGGCCGTCGACGCGGAGCTCGTCGTTGAACCGGACGTCGCCTTCTATGTCGGTGCCTTCACCGAGAAACCCGCCAAACCCGTCGCTTGACCCCTTGCTCTTTTTGCCTAGCATCTCGTTCCTCTCTTCTTTCTTGTCGGGGTGTGGACCTTCTGTAGGGGCGCGACACCGGCCTCACGAGCCGGCGATGATGTTGTAGATGTTGTCGAGCTCCGGCTCGGAGTAGTAGTAGATCTCGATCTTCCCGCCCTGCTTGAGCTTCTGAATCTTGACCTTTGTGCCGAGTCTGCGGCCGAGCTTCTCCTCCGCGGCGCGCACGTTCGCGTCCTGCGTCTCCTCGGCCTTCGCAGTCGTCTGGCGCTTGGCGCGAACGACGTTGACGCGCTGGATGTAGCGCTCGGTGTCACGGACGGACAGTTCGCGCGAGACGATCTCGGTCGCGAGCTCGCGCTGCGCGGTCGCGCTCGAGAGCGAGAGCAGCGCGCGCGCGTGGCCCATCGACAGACGGTCGTCCTCGACCATCTGCTGGATCTCCTGCGGCAGCTTGAGGAGTCGCAGGTAGTTCGTCACGGACGACCGTTCGCGGCCGACGCGGCGCGCGACGTCCTCCTGCGTGATGCCGAGGCCTTCGATCAGCCGTCGGTAAGCCTGCGCCTCCTCGATCGGGTTGAGGTCGTCGCGCTGGATGTTCTCGATCAGCGAGAGCTCGAGGACGCGATCGTCTGGAATGTCGCGCACGACGACGGGGAGTTTTGCGAGCCCGGCACGCTGCGCCGCGCGCCAGCGGCGCTCGCCGGCGATGATCTGGAACCGCTCGCCCTGGCGTCGCACGAGCAGCGGCTGGACGATGCCGTTCGCGCGGATCGAAGCGGCGAGCTCTTCGAGCTTGCCTTCGCGGAAGATCGAGCGCGGCTGGTCCGCGTTCGGCTCCAGCAGGTCGACGTCGACCTCCAGCAGCAGATCCCCTTGCTCGACATGACTCGGGCCGGGGAGCAGCGCGTTAATTCCCCTCCCGAGCGCCTTTCTTGTCATGCCCCAGAACCTCCCGCGCGAGAGAGATGTAACTCTCTGCGCCTCTGCACTTTATATCGTAAAGAAGGATCGGCTTGCCGTAGCTTGGCGCTTCG
>JBGAKX010000103.1:0-15785 GCA_044224215.1 Blastocatellia bacterium | reverse complement strand
ATCGTAGAACGTGCTCTACCGGTAGGGTGTTCGAGGTCGCGGAACGATGACCTCCTGCTGCTGTTGCTGCGGCGGCAGGTTCACCGGCTGCGGATCGTCGGACGCCTCGTCCCCAGGCTGTTCGGAGAACATCTGGCGGATCGCGCCGACTGACGACAGGATCGCCGATGCCTCGAATGGCATGAACACGATCTTGGAGTTCCGCGCGCCGGCCATCTCCTTCAGCGATTCGATGTAGCGCATCGTCATCAGGTACTGCGCCGGATTTCCGACGCCGCTGATCGACGAAGCGACCTGCTGGATCGCCTTGGCTTCGGCCTCCGCCTGCGCAAGCCTCGACTCCGCCGCGCCCTGCGCGCGCAGGATATTCGACTGCTTGTCTCCCTCGGCGCGTGTGATCGCAGACTGTTTCTCGCCCTCCGCGCGCGTGATGGCCGCCTGACGCTCGCCGTCTGCCTGCAGGACGAGCGCGCGCCGGTTGCGTTCCGCCGTCATCTGCTTCTCCATCGTGACACGGACGTCTTCGGGCGGGTTGATGTTTCGGACCTCGACACGGATCACCTTGACGCCCCATCGATGCGTCGCCTCGTCGAGCACCATGCGGAGCTTGGTGTTGATCGTCTCGCGCGACGACAGCGTGTGGTCGAGCTCGAGCTCGCCGATGACGTTCCGCATCGCCGTCAGCGTCAGCTGCATGATGCCGCCGGTCAGGTCTCCCACCTCGTAGACCGCCTTGATAGGGTCTGTGATCTGCCAGTAGACGATCGAGTCGACCGCGATCGTGACGTTGTCCTTTGTGATCACCGGCTGAAGCGGCAGGTCCGTGAACTGCTCGCGCAGATCGATCTGGATCAGGCCCGGGCGAACACCCGTCCAGTAGACCGACCGAGGCCGGTCGAAAAAGGGGATCAGGATGTGGAGCCCGCTGTCGGCGACACGGCTGAAGCGGCCAAGTTTCTCGACGATGAGCACCGTCGCCTGGGGAACGATTCGAACCGTCTTGATCGCGATGATGATCAGCGCGAGGACGACGAACAGAAAAAGCACAGCCATGAAACCAGCCATGGACCCTCCTTCAAGCCATTCCGGGAATTGAGGTTATGAGCGCCACGTCGGTTCGGACGACGGCGAGCGGCGGACGTAGATCGTCGACCCCTCGACGCGGTCCACGGTGACGCGATCTCCGACCTCGAGCGGTTCCTCGCCGTCGACCGGGAACGCCGTCCACGTCGCGCCGACGACCTTGACGGCGCCTTCCGCGAGCGCGCCTTTGCTCGGTTCCACCACCGTCCCAATCTGCCCTGGAAGCGCGTCGACACCCATTTTCAGCTTCGGCGTACGGTTTCGGAGCAGTGTCGCGTCAAAGATGGTTCGCGACGCGATCGTCAGGACGATCGAGACGACAAGGAACACCACGACCTGAATGGTCACACTGAATCCCGCAAGCGCGACGAGACTGGCGGCAATGGCGCCGACGCCGAACCACAGGAGCACAAATCCGAGGGTGAACACCTCCGCAATCGCAAACGCGATTCCGGCGATGACCCACGCTATCCACAGGTATTCCATAGTGATCGGGTGTTGCTGGGGTGGCGGGGGGGATTATAGGCTGGCGTCCGGGGGATTGAAAGCACCGGCGGAAGTGTCTCAGTCTGCAGCGGATGCGGTGCGGGCAGAACACTCCAAGATTATGGTAGGATGCGGCGCATGTTTCCCGAACTCTTCCGGGTTCCGTACTTCAACTATCCCATCCCGACGTACGGGGTGCTTCTGGCCCTGTCGTTCGTCACGTCGCTCTTCGTGGCGATGCGGCTCGCCGAAAAGGACGGTCTGGACCGGAACCGGATCTACGACCTTGCGCTCTACACCATCGGCGCCTCGCTCGTCGGCTCCAAGCTGCTGATGGTCATCACCGACCCCTGGCTGCTCAAGCCGGAACACTTCTTCTCGCGCGAATTCTGGGGCTCGGGCGGCGTGTATTTCGGCGGCTTTCTCGGCGCGTTCACTGCAAGTATCCTGCTCGCAAGGCTTTACAAGATGCCGTGGTGGACGGTCGCCGACGCCTTCGCGCCGGCAATAGCCATCGGGCAGGCGATCGGACGCCTCGGCTGTTTTTCGGCTGGCTGTTGCTGGGGCACCGAGTGCTCGTTGCCGTGGGGAGTCGAGTTCACCGCGGCGGCCCACACCTACACGGGCGTGCCGATCGGCGTGCATCTGCATCCCGTCCAACTCTACGAGTCCGCGCTCACGCTTGGCATCTTCCTGTTCCTGCTATGGCTCCGAAAGCATCGCGCGTTCACCGGCCAGGTCGTGCTTGCGTACCTCGTGCTGTATTCGGCGGTTCGCTTCACGCTCGAGTTCTGGCGGGACGATCCTCGCGGTGATGTCTGGGGATGGACGACTGCGACCGGATTGTCGACGTCGCAACTGATAGCGACCGTCTGTGGGCTCGGCGGTCTCGCGTTGATGATGTTCATGTGGCGCCGCGCACGGCGCAGGCCCGCCGACGCTCTGGCTGACGACGATTCGTCCGTCGACCACGAGCCGCGTCCCGCACCCGTTTCGTGAACGAGACCATCGCTCCCGACCTTGGACCTCTCGACCTGACTGTCGACGCCGACGGCACGGGACAGCGTCTCGACACGTATCTTGCCGACGCGATACCGGCGCTGACTCGTTCGCGCGTACAACGCGCCATCGAGGACGGCGACGTTCTTGTGAACGGCGCGACGCCAAAGAACGCTCAGAAGCTGCGCTCGGGCGACCGCATCGAGATCGACCTCCCCGAGCCGCCGCCGACGTCGCTCGAGCCGGAACCGATCCCGCTCAACATCGTGTACGAGGACGGCGCACTGCTCGTCGTCGACAAACCCGCGGGAATGGTCGTGCATCCCGGCGCAGGCGTCTCGTCCGGAACGCTTGCGAACGCCGTGCTCTACCACATGACCGGCAAGACGCCCGGCGCGGTGGGCCGGCCCGGGATCGTCCATCGCATCGATCGCGACACGTCGGGCCTGCTGGTCGTCGCAAAGTCCGAGCAGGCGCTCTCTGCGCTGTCGGAACAGTTTCAGCAACGCACGGTCGCCAAGCGCTACCTCGCACTCGTGTACGGACGCGTGGTCGACAATTCGCGCACGTTCGACCAGCCGATCTGCCGGCACCCGCAGATACGCGTGCGGATGGCGATTGCGCGTCACGGGCTTGGCCGTCCGGCCGTGACGATCGCGCGCGTGTTGCAGCGCTTTGATGAAGTCACGCTCCTCGACGTCAAGATCCTGACAGGGCGGACGCACCAGATTCGCGTCCACGTCGCGGCGGCCGGCCATCCCGTCGTCGGCGACGAAGTCTACGGCCGCGGTCGCTCAAAACCGCTCAGGAATGTGGAACTGCGCCGCCGCATCGACGAGCTCGGACGCCAGTTTCTTCACGCGGCGTTTCTCGCCTTTGATCATCCGGTCACAGGCAAGCGGCTCGAATTCAATTCGCAGCTGCCGCCCGAGCTTGCGTCGCTGCTGGAATACTGCCGCTCGCGCGGTCAATGACCGGGAATCGCGACGCTGGTGTCCCGGACAGTCGGGAATAGGACGTCGGCATGGGACCGCCGCACGCCTCGAACATCTCCGACACGAGATTGTCCTGCAGATAGCGGAAGCGCGTCGGCGTGCCGCCTTCGTTCATGATCACGAACAGCACGACACCCTTCGAGCGCGTGTACATGTACCCCGCAAGCACGCTCACCCCGCGAAGCGTGCCGGTCTTTGCGACCACTGCCCCGCGATACGGCGGCTGCAGAAAACGGTCCTCGAGCGTTCCGGGGTCCACGCCGGCGACCGGCATCAGCGCACTTGGCGCGAGCTTGTCGCGTGTAAGCCTGTTCTGCAGATCACGGAGCATGAGGATCACGTCGCGCGGCCGCATCCCGTTGCGGCCGAGTCCCGACGTCGACTGCAGATAGAACTCTTCGCCGGGGATTTGCAGCCGCGAGCCGACTGTCTCGCGCACCGCGTCCGCCCCGCCAACGCGGCTGCCGACGATGTGCGCCATCCAGTTGTTGCTGTAGTTGTTCAGCTGCTTGAGAACCTGGATCAGCGGGACCGAACGCAACGTGAACAGTGGCGTCAGGCCGCGCGTATCCGACGATTCGGACGTGACGACGGCGCCGTCGATCGGGACGCTCTCGTAGTTGCTGACACCGGTGAGCGATCGGTACCGCGCGAACGCGGCGTCGGTCGATTTGGACCACTTCTCGACGTCGAGCGACTGACGCAGGGTTTCGCCCGCGTTGTCCCTGCTCATCGAGAAGTTGCAGTAGAACGGTCCCTTGACGACGACGTTTCCAGCGATGCGCGTGATGTGCCGGGCGCGCAGCTCCCGCGCAACGCCAAAGAGGTGCTCGGTGACGAGCGACGGGTCGCCGGAACCAAGGACGACGAGATCACCATTGAGCACGCCCGTCTCGGGGTTGATCGTACCGCTCGCATAGAACGCCGTCGGAAACCTGTAGGACTGGCCGAGCCGATCGAGCGCAACGCTCGACGTCGCAAGCTTGACGACTGACGCTGGGTTGAACGGGCAGTCGACGTTGTGCGACAGCAGCGTCTGGCCGTCGAGCGTCTCGAAGACGAACCCCTGGTGGTCCGAGTCGAGCCGGCTCTCCGCGAGGGCGATCAGGTAGCGCTCGAACGCGACATCGGCGTTCGGCGCGGCGTGCGACGGCGCAGCGCATGCCGCGAGCAGAAGAATCGACGCAAGAATCATCCCCCCGCGCTTCATCGACGTGACCTCACCCCTCAGGATCGCGTGCCGTAACCCTCGCTCAAACATACCACGAATCGTCAAACCGACCGCGATCAAGCGCTTACAGAACTATTACAGAAGCCCAGGACCGCCTCTGCTAGGATGCGATGGCGGTGAACCACCAATTTTTCGACTGTCAGGTTAAGGAATGACGAACAATACAGCTGCAATTGTAAAGCCGTGGGAGATGCCCTTCTGGAAGCCCGCGCGCGGAAAGGAAGCGATCCTTTTCTATCTCGTTGTCGTGCTCGTTCTGGCGATCATGCTGGAAGCCCGCGCGAGGAAAGGAAGCGATCCTTTTCTATCTCGTTGGCGTGCACGATATGGAGATCATCGGCCTCGTGATGTATCCCATCCCGAGCCTGCCGGTATTTCTCTGGTCGCTCGGATTCTCGCTCCTCGGCGGATTCGGAACCACGATCTGCTATCACCGGACGGTGTCGCACCGGACGCTCAAGCTGAACCCGGTCGTCGAGAACTTCCTGATCTTCTGGACGATGTTCAACGGATCGGGCGCGCCCGCGAGCTGGTCGGCCTATCACCGCCAGCACCATGCAAAGTCTGACACACCCGAGGACATCTCGAGCCCCAAGCACGGCGGATTCTGGTGGGCGCATATGCGCTGGCTCTACCAGTCGCCGCGGGCCGACGTGAAGCGATGGGCGCCCGACCTCGACAAGCCGCTCTACACATTCTGGAGAAACGTCGAGGTTCCGGTCATCATCCTCGCAATCTTCTGCGGCGCATACTGGGGTTGGGAAGCCTTCTTCTGGATGGGCGCGATACGTCTCGTCTATTCGCTGCACATGCAGTGCTTCGTGAACAGCATCATGCACATGGGTCCGATTCCGGAGGACGGCGACACCAGCCGGAACATCTGGTGGATGGGACCGCTCCAGATGGCGGCGTGGGGCGAGAACTGGCACCGGAACCACCACAGCTTTGCGAACTCGGCCAAGTTCGGACTCAAGTGGTACCAGATCGACATGGGCTGGTACGTCATCTGCGGTCTCGAGAAGCTCGGCCTGGCAACCGGGGTCAAACGTCCCGGCGAGTCCAAGAGCATCGTTCGGCCGGCAAAGCTGGCGGAGCGCGAAGCGGCGTAGTCAGTTTACGAGAAGCGTGGCCAGCAGGCTCTGCATTTCAGGCTTGTGGTCGCGCTTCTCGTCACCTGCCGAATAGAGGTACAGCGTCGACGCCACGCCCGTGTCGCGCAGCACGACGGTCCCGATGACCAGACCGTGCCCGGACGCCGTCTTCTGCGTCGCGACGACCTGGTATCCGGGCGTTGTTCCGATGGTGACGGGGCCGCTCTCGAGCACCTGTCCGCTTGAACCGAGCCTTCGCTTGATCTGGTCGCCGAGCGTCGTCACCGCCTGTCCGTTCGCGGGGAACTCGGCGCACCCGATCGCAAGTTGCTGATCGAAGTTCTCGTAGTACTTGTTGAACGGCCGTCCGCCGGCCTCCTCCTCGGCCCATCCCGGCGGGAAATCGAGCGACAGGCCGACGCCGAGCTCGGTCCGGCCCGTGACGGTGCGAACCACGTGCTCGTTGGGACTGTGCCTGGTCGCCGGAGCGCTTCCGCCACAGCTCGACCCGCCCACGGATGCCGCCACAAGGAGCGCCGCCGAGAGCAGCGCAGACGTCATCGAGCAAATTCGAAACTGCGTTTCTGCGTTGATTTCAGGCACGTAAACGATCTCCGTTGAGGGCTTAGCTCGAAACGGCCGGCATGGTAGCATGCGCCCTTCGATCGCCGATAGCTGACCGTCATGGAAAACACAAACGCTGCAAGCACGGCCGAGCTGACCGTCGAAAAGAAGTTCCAGCTGCTGCTCGAGATCTCCGAGAAGATCAGTACGACGCTCGATCTCGACATGCTTCTCGTCCACCTGATCGACACGGTGAAGTCGATCGTCGACTATGACGCGGCAGGGATCTATGTCATCAAGCGGCAGGGCGAACTGCGGCTGATCGAAGGCATGGTCACTCGCGGCTACGAGGACGAGGAGTCGAAGCGCGACCTGTTGCTCAAGCTCGGTGAAGGCGTCGTCGGGTCGGTCATCGAGCGAGGAAGCGGCGTCATCATCCCGGACGTCATCGTCGAGCCGCGCTATGTCATGGCACGCAAGGAGACGCGCTCCGAGCTCGCCGTTCCGATCACGCTCAACGAGCGCGTGATCGGCGCGTTCAACCTCGAGAGCGACACGCCGAACAAGTTCACCGAGGCGGATGCCGAGGTTCTCCACTTCTTTGCGAATGCCGCCGCAATTGCGATCGAGAAGGCGGTGCTTCACGAGGAGCTCGTCGAGAAGAAGCGGATCGAGAGCCAGCTCGAGGTCGCGCGCCAGGTGCAGGCGAGTCTGTTGCCGGACCGCCCGCCGGAGGCGCCCGGATTCGACGTGGCGGCCGAGAACCTTCCAACATACGAGGTCGGCGGCGACTACTACGACTTCATCGTGCTTCCGGACGGCCAGATCGGCGTCGCGATCGCCGACGTCTCGGGCAAGGGAGTGCCGGCGGCGCTGATCATGGCGACGTTTCGCGCTGCGCTTCGCACCCAGGTACGCAACGACTTCGCGATCGGGCAGATCATCCGGAAGGTGAACTACCTGTTATGGGAGTCGACCGCGGATTCGCAGTTCGTCACCGCGGTCTACGGCGTGCTCGATACGACGTCCGGCCGGTTCACGTATACGAATGCGGGCCACAACCCGCCGCTGCTCGTCGGCATCGACGGCAGCATCACTGAGCTCAACCGGGGCGGTCCGGCGCTGGGCGTGTTCGACAAGGCGGATTACGAAGAGGCGGTGGTCGACATCGAGGTCGGTGACGTGCTGGTGCTGTACACCGACGGCGTGATCGAGGCCGCTGACTCGACGGGCAGGGAGTTCGGCGTGCGGCGGCTGCAGCAGACGGTCACGGTTGCCAAGGAGATGTCGGCGTTCAAGGTCACGCGCGCGATCATGGATGCGACGCGAGCGTTCTCGGGCACGGAAGCGTTCACGGACGATTTCACGCTCGCCGTCATCAAGCGCACGGGCGACGTGACAGCATCGCCGGTCGAGAAGGTCTAGAACCGCGCGTCAGCGCAGGCGCCGGCGTGTTCTATGGCTTGTCTGCCGGGATCGCAGGCTCTGCGGTCGTTTCAGGCGGCGGCCCGCTTCCAACGACGATGACGACCTTGCCGCCGGCCGTGAGCGACACGCCGCCGCCCCCGTGCCCGACATCGCCGCGATACGACGGCCCGAGATCGCGATGCTGCTCGCCCGCGATGACGATTCCGCCCGGAGCCGCAGCGTCGAAGTAGCCCGAGAAATCATGCGGCAGCGTGAGCAGCACGTCGCGTCCCGCGGTGACGCGGAGGCTGCCGCCGTGCCAGCTCTTCTCGCGCGTGGCGACCTCGACCGATCCCGTCACGGCATTCGCGACCAGCGAACCGCTCGAATTCGAGATGTGGATGTTGCCGCTTGCCGATATCAGGCTCACGATGCCCGAGATTCCGTCGACCTGCAGCTCGCCCGCGTACACGGCGACGTCGAGCGCGGTGTACTCCGGTACCGTGATGTCGTAGTCGATGTGCCACGGCATCTGTTTGAGTGCCTTTGGGAACTTCTTGACTCCCTTGAGCCACTTGGATTCGTGCGGTCCCGACGTCAGGACCTCGACCGAGGTCAGCGACGGTTCGATGACGACGCCGACGACGGAACCAAGGACGTCGAGATCGGCTTCGCTTGGCGCGCGCGTGACGATGTGCGCCTGAATCCGGATTGCCTGTCTGCGCCACGACGACAGCCGTACGCTGCCCTGCGGACCGGTTGTCAGCTTGAGAAGCGTGCCGTAACCGCCCGGGACCTCCTGAGAATACTCGCGCACACGCTCGAGGAGCTGCGCCGGCGGCGCCGACTGCGGCATCACGCGCGCGCGCACGTCGGCGCCGAGCGAGGAGGCGACGAGAAGTGCAGGCACCAGGCACCACACGCGAACGGCGGCGTGCGACCGTCGGCACCGAGCGGTCAATCCGACCGCGATCATTCGACGGTCACGTCAAGGTCGTTCGACGCGATGCCGTCGGTGTTGTACGCGCCGCCGGAGTTGATCACCCGAACCTTGAACGTGCGCAGGTTCGTCACCCGAGTGCGCGACAGCGTCACGACGATCTCGGTGTCGCTCTTGACCTTGCCGTCGATGGGGTGGCCGACCGGCGTTCCGTCGGACGTCAGCACCTGAATCGTGGCTCCGTCGCGAAAATCCGTTCCCGTCAGCGTGAGCCGGTACTCTTCGGGATTATGCTGGCGCGGAATGAGCTCGAACGATGCGATGTGCGGCCCGACAACCGGCACCATGAACTGCGGCGACGGATCGCTCTTGCCGAGCGTCGGATTGAGGACGCGCAGGAAGATGGTTCCGGGCCGGGCGACGAGCCGCAGCAGTTCCGGTGTGTCGAACGGAACGTTGATGCGCTTCCGGTCCTTGAACGCGGGATCGTCGACGACGATCCGGCGCGTTGCCGTGCCGCCGCCATCACGCTGCACCTTCACCATCGCGCCCTTTCGGAAATCGGTTCCGTCGAGCTTCAGAATGAACATGTCGGTCCCCGCGACGATGCTTCCGGGGGTCGTTGACGATACGACCGGTCCGGAGACGACGACCGCGGTCTCTGCGACGTCACCCTGTTTCGGTCTGAGGCCAGCGACGGGGTTGAAGAGTCGAACGATGAGCGGTCCCGAATATGCGACGTCGTACGCCGACAATGTCACGTTGACTCGCTCGGTGCTCTTCCACTGCACGTTCGACGACGGGACCCGCACAAAGTTCCCGGTGTCGTTGTCGCCTCGCACGGGCGTCCGGACATAGACCACCGCGTCCCGATGAAGATTCGTGCCGGTCAGCTTCAGCACGAGCGTTTCGCCCGCCTTCAGGTCGCCAGCCGCGATGCCCGTTGGTTCGACGGAAGTGATCGCTGGTCCGGCGACGATCACCGGGAGCGAATCGGACACTGCCGTCCCGTCGCGATCGGCAATCGAGAGTAGGAACACCTTGGCGCGCTTTGTGAGCGCGTAGGGAAGCCGTGCAACGATCGCCGTGAAGCTGAGCCGGTATGTCCGCAGGTCGACCGTCTGCTGGCCGCCGGATTCGTCGTTGAACGTCACCTTTGCGATGGCGCCATCGCGGAAGTGATCACCGCGAATCCTGAGGTCGACGCCGCCCGATCCGGACGGAATGTTGTCGGGCGAGACCTTGGTCAGGATCGGCGAGAACGGAGGCACCACGGCGAGCGCGACGGTATTCGACGCGGAGTTGTCCGGATTGACGAGCTGCACGGGAATGTTCGCCGGAGCCGTGAACGTCGAGGCAGGGAGGCTGAACGACGCGCGGCGGCCCTTCTCGTTGACAGCTGCCGAATAGACGGTGCTGCCGGCGAGCACGGTCGCTCCGGCCTGAAAACCCGAGCCGATCACGGTGACCACAAGGTCCTTTCGACGGCCCGTCTCGACGGTGGGCGGTGCGAGCCGGTCGATCACCGGAGGCGCCTGCGTCTTTTCGGCGGGCTTCGATTCCGGCGCGGGTTCGTCCGCGTGCGGTTTGGCCTCTTCGGGTTGCGGTGCCCGCTGGCGAATGCCGTCCCCGGCGGGTATCACTTCGATCGAGCCGTCGGAGCCGCCCGCGGTGACGACCGCGACGACCTCGGCGAGCGGGGCGACCGTGATCGACTGAACGTGATTTCCGACGAGTTGGCGCGCCGTGTTCTGGCCCGTCAGAACGTCGACGGAATACAGCGAGCCGGTGCGCGTCGGAACGAACAGCATCGTGCCGTCGGCATTGAATTCGGGCGCGTTCGCCGGCGCGACGTCCTCGCCGGTCTCCGGCGCGAATCGCGATCGCAGCGAGAACTTCCCGTCCGTCGTCGCATCGACAATGACCGTGCCCGGGAAGCCGAGGGGTTCGACCTCGGCCGATTCGGCCGGAGTGACCGAGACGCTGCCCGGCCGTGAAATATTGGAAACGGCGATTCGCTCGCCCGAGCTGGTGTGGTAGACGGAGAGCGCCGCCGGCGTGCCTTCCGTCGAAATGCGATCCACAAGCGTTCCGGACGCGACGTCCAAACTCATCAGCGACGTGCCGCGCATCGACGCAACGAACGCGTACCGACCGTCGGCCGAAAACTGGACGTTGTTCACCGGCGCGAGCTGTACGCCCGGCGGTGGCTGAAATGCAGCCGCGGGGAGCAGCACGCCGTCCGGCGAAAGCGACACGAGCGCGACTTCGTTTGCGGACGAACTTGGCAGCGCGACAACCGCGTCGCGCGTCTGGTCTGGCTCGGACACGGCGAGCGAATCGGGCCGTCCGTCGAGTGTGAGGGCGCCAACCTGGACCCCCGTGGCCGTGTCGAACGACACGACCGCGGGCACCGGCGCCACGACAGTCACAAGCCCAAACCGGCCGTCGCGAACGAACGTCGCGCGGGCGTCCGGCGCAAGCACGACGTTGTCGGCGAGCTTTAGTGTGGAGCGGACCGCGATGTTCTCGACGTCCGACACGTCGAGGACGATGACCGACGCCGGACGAATTGCGCCCGATGGATCGGACGGATCGGCGGGTCGACCGGGAAGTGTGACCATCAGGAGGCGTGCGTCCGCACCTTCGTGGAGCGACAGACCCGACGCAACGCCGAGGTCCTGCACGCGGCCAAGTGTCTCGCCCGTGCGCAGCGCGAACGCATCGACCGTGTCTCCCTGGACCGGCGCAACAAAACCGAGATTGCCGTCGGCCGTGACGACGGGTCGTGTGCCGACCCCGAGAATGGTTCCTGTCGGCAGATCGACCAGGTGGCGCTCCTGAACGACGGCGCGGGCCTGTTGCACCGGCAGGCCGACGAACGCGAGCAACATGATCACCGCAAACGCACAAAATCTCGGCATGAGTCTGTCAGTCTCCATCCATTTCGGAGTTGGGAGCGCGTCGTCGCGTACCGTCAAGACACGGTTGGACGCACGCTTGCGAAGCTTAAACCCGAATAGTATCGTGCAAGTTCCGCGAATCGCAAATTGCTCATCGGAAGGAACTTTGGCTCGAAAGGAGATGTGATGGCGGCATCGTGGGTGCGAGTGACGTACGAGACCCGTGGGGAGGGCTTGTATCACTTTGTTGCGCGCGTCGAGGGAGATCTCGAGACCGCGATCTTCACACGCCCGCTCGATGCGTTCATCCGCTTCGACTATGTCCGGTGGCTCGACGGAGAGGACGAAGAGGTCGATCGACCCGAGTTCTCAAAGAACGAGGAGGACGACGAGTCCGGAAGCGACCACGCCATCTTTCTGAGGCAGCGCTCGATCATCCAGGTCGAGCCGATTCGCGACGCATTCGTCGAGTTCTGGAACGCAACCATCGCCGAGGGCGGTTCACTGTGGTAGCAGCGCGTACGCCGTTGACCGGCGCCCGTTAGCCGTCGCGCCGCTTTACGACCTGCGAGACGATGTCGTCGTCTTCCGGGAACTCGCCTGTATCAAGCTTCGAGTAGATCTTGTCGTTGTCGATCCAGATCTCAAAACATCCGCCTTTTCCGGGAATTAGCTTCAATTCCTTGATATCCAACTTGAGCTCCGAAAGTAGCTTCTCCGTCAAACTGACGGCTTTCGGTTCGTAATTTCAGACCGAGCAGTACTCGATGGTCAGGTTCATCCTGCCGTCCTCCTTGGCGTGTCGACTTTCGGCACCTTACACGAGGCCGTCAGGTGGTTCAACTCCGGCGTTGTTTGCGCGGCTCGGAATGGCGGTGGTAGATTGCTCTTTTTGCCGCCACGCGCGGCTCGCACCAAATTTGGCTCCATAGGAGGCTCACGTGGCAAATCGCACCGCGACGATCGAAACCGACAAGGGGACGATCAAGTTCACCCTGCAGGAAGACAAGGCGCCGCTGACGACCGCGAACTTCATCGAGCTGGCCCAGAAGAACTGGTACGACGGTCTGAACTTCCACAGGGTCGAGCCCGGCTTTGTCATCCAGGGCGGGTGTCCGAACGGCACGGGAACCGGCAGTTCCGACAAGAAGATCGCGCTCGAGATCCACCCCGACCTGAAGCACGACCGTGCCGGCACGGTGGCGATGGCGCGCTCCAGCGATCCCAACAGCGCTTCGTGCCAGTTCTACATCACGCTTGGGGCGACGTCGTTTCTCGACAAGAACTATGCGGTCTTTGGCTACGTGACCGAGGGTCAGGACGTCGTCTCGTCGATTCGCGTCGGCGACAAGATCAAGTCGATCCGTATCAGCTAGACAGCTCGCGTGGACACGCCATGAGACTTGTCCTTGGCATCGAGAGTTCGTGCGACGAGACCGCGGCCGCGGTCGTCGAACGCGGCCGGATCATCCGCTCGAACGTTGTCGCATCGCAGGTCGCGATGCACAGCGTCTATGGCGGCGTGGTGCCCGAGCTCGCGTCGCGCGAGCATCTCGAACAGATCGGTCCGGTCGTCGACAAGGCGCTCGCCGACGCGGGCGTCACGCTCGCCGAGATCGACGGCATCGCCGTGACGAACGGTCCCGGGCTCGTCGGCTCGCTGCTGGTGGGCCTCAGCTATGCAAAGTCGCTCGCGTTTGCGGCCGGCATTCCGTTCGTCGGCGTGAACCACATCGAGGGTCACATCTATTCGGTCGCGCTCGAGCACGGCGATCTGGAGTACCCGGCGCTGGCGCTCGTCGTGTCCGGCGGGCACACGAACCTGTTTCTGATCGTTCAACCGCGCGAGTACCGGCTTCTCGGCCGCACCCGCGACGACGCGGCAGGCGAGGCATACGACAAGGTCGCCAAGATGCTCGGGCTCGGGTACCCGGGTGGGCCGGTGATCGATCGGATTGCCGCGACCGGCGATCCCGAAGCCGCGCCGCTCGTGTTCAAGGTCCCGCAGATGCACGACGATACGCTCGACTTCAGCTTCAGCGGGCTCAAGACGGCTGTGCTGCGTTTCATACGGGAGCATGACGTCGCGCCTGTCGCGGACGGGCTCGAGCCGCCGCAGATCGTACGCGACCTCCTTGCAAGTTTTCAGCGCGCGGTCGTGTGGTCGCTGCGCGCGCGCGTGCGCGCCGCAATCACGCGTTACGCGCCGCGAACGGTCATCCTGGCCGGCGGCGTGGCGTGCAACTCGGCGCTCAGGGATGCGATGGACGAGTTGGGCCGAAAGACTCGCGTACGGGTCGTCAAGCCGTCGCCGGCGCTGACGACGGACAACGCCGCGATGATCGCGGCGGCAGGGTACGTCAAGCTGCTTGCGGGGCTCCGTGACGACTTCACGCTGAATGCCGATCCGTCGCTTCGCGTGGGTGACGCGGCGTGACGAGCATCGACGACGCCAGGTACGCCCGCGCGGCGCTCGAGGCGGCCGAGGAAGGCACAGGCCAGGCAAGCCCGAATCCGCTCGTCGGGACGGTGATCGTTCGCGACGGCGAGATTGTCGGGTCCGGGACGCATCGATACGCGGACAGGAAGCATGCCGAGGTGGTCGCGCTCGAACAGGCGGGTGAGCACGCGAAGGGCGCAACCGTTTACGTGAATCTCGAGCCGTGCAGCCATCACGGCCGGACGCCTCCCTGCGTCGACGCGCTCATCGAGGCCGGCGTCGCGCGCGTCGTGGCGTCGATGAAGGATCCGGCGTCGTACGTGAATGGCCGTGGCTTTGAGATCCTGCGCGCCGCGGGCATCGACGTCTCGGTTGGGATCGAGCATCAATCAGCCGAACGTCTGAACGAACGGTACCTGAAGTTCATCACGACCGGGCGCCCGTTCGTGCTGCTCAAGGTCGCCGAGACACTCGACGGACGCGTCGCCACGCGAACGGGCGAATCGCGCTGGATCACGGGCGAGGGCGCGCGCAACGAGTCGCAGATGCTGCGCCGCGCGTACGACGCGATTCTTGTCGGCGTCGGGACCATCGTGGCCGACGATCCTGAGCTGACGTATCGCGGCGGCCTTCCGAAACGTGTGCCAATCGTTCGAGCCGTACTCGACCCGACGCTGCGGACTCCCGTCGCGAGCCGTGTCATTCATACCGCGCACAGCGCGCCGGTCGTGATCTACACGACCGAAGAGGCCTCACATTCGGCGAACCGGTCAGCGTTCGACAAGGCCGGTGTCGACGTCGTGACCATCGCGTCCGATCGCGGCGCGCTCGACCTCGGCGAGGTGCTCGACGATCTTGGCACGCGCGGCGTCAACGGCGTGATCGTGGAGGGCGGTCCCGAAACGTCGTCAGGTTTCGTCGCGTCGCGGCTCGTCGACAAGGTGACGTTTTTTGTCGCGCCGCGGATTCTCGGAGGTCGCGATTCCCGCAGCTCGATCGGCGGCGCTGGGCCCGAGCGGCTGGCAGACGCGCTCGGTCTCGAACACGTCGAGGTGCGCCGGCTCGGCGACGACATAGAGATTACGGGCTACCCGGCACGCGCTGACAGCAGGGACGAGTGATGCAGACCCGGAAGCGGCTCGGGCAGAACTGGCTCGTAGACCGCTCGTATGCGGAGCGCATCGTCGCGGCCGTGGGCGCCGACGCTCACGACCTCGTCGTCGAGATCGGTCCGGGGCCTGGAGCGCTGACCGACCTGCTCGTACGCAATGCAGGCCACGTCGTGGCTATCGAGCTCGATCCCAGGATGCGCGCGCCGCTCGAAGAACGGATTGGGCGTGACCGCCTGACGGTGATCGAGGCGGACGTGCTCGAGCTCGATCTTTCGGCGGTCATCAAGGATGCGCTCGTGACGCACCCTGAACTGTCGCGAACGCACGTCGCCGCGAACCTGCCGTACTACATCTCGTCCCCCGTCGTGGCGCACCTTATCGCCCATCGTGCCGCGATCACGGATGCCGTGCTGATGTTGCAGCGCGAAGTTGTCGAGCGGCTCGTCGCCTCTCCCGGCGGGAAGGACTACGGCGCGTTGACGGTCTTTGTCGCGATGTACACCGAGGCCCGCCGACTGTTCGATGTGCCTCCGG
>JBGAKX010000102.1:0-15808 GCA_044224215.1 Blastocatellia bacterium | reverse complement strand
AAGTGGATGTACATGGACACCAAGCTCGAGGATGTCCTGCAGTACACCGAGAAGCACCCGTCGCGGTTCGTCGGGCTCGCGGGGTACAACCCGTTCGAGATCAGGCAGAGCCTTCGCGAGATCGAGACGGCCGTGTGCGATCACGGATTCAAGGGCGTCTACGTTCACATCTACGGCTTCGACATTCCGCTCAACGACGCAAAGATGTATCCGCTCTTTGCCAAATGCGAAGAGCTCGGAGTGCCCGTGTCGATGCAGGTCGGCCATGTGCTCGAAGCCATGCCGAGCGATTGCGCGCGGCCGATGCTGCTTGACCGCATCGCGTGCGACTTCCCGGATCTCAGGATGCTCGGAGCGCACACGGGATGGCCGTGGGTCGAGGAGCTCATCTCGGCCTGTTACAAGTGGGACAACATCTGGTTCGGCGTCGATGCGTGGCTTCCGAAGTACCTCTCGCCGGAAATCCTTCAATTCATCAACAGCCGAATGGGACAGGACCGGTGCGTCTGGGGAACCAACGGACTGCCCTGGAATACCAACCTCAACCAATTGACGGACATTGGCCTGCGGCCCGAGGCCCATCGCAAGCTGATCCGCGACAACGCGATCGAGCTTTTCAAACTGGCATGAACACACCAACGCTCGAGAATCAGGTTGCCATCGTGACGGGCGGCGCACGCGGAATTGGACGCGCCATCGTTCACGCGTTTGCGGCATCTGGGGCCGACGTCGTGATCGCGGATGTGCTCGCCGTCGACGCGGAGCGCGCCGCCCGTGAGGTAGCCGGTCTTACCGGCCGGCGGGTCGAATTCATACGGACGGATGTCACGGACTTTGCGGCCGTGCAGAGCCTCGTGGAGATGACGCTCACGCAGTTCGGGCAGATCGACGTGCTCGTCAATTCGGTCGGTTGGGACCATCTGCAGCCCTTCGTCAAGACGACGCCCGAGTTGTGGGACAAGGTGCTCAACATCAACTTCAAGGGCGTGATTCACACGTGCCACGCAGTGCTTCCGCACATGGCCGCCGGCAGGCGCGGAGCGATCGTCAACATCAGCTCCGACACGGCGCGCATCGGATCGTTCGGCGAGGCGATCTACGCGAGCGCCAAGGCCGCTGTCATCGCATTCTCCAAGACCCTCGCGCGCGAGCACGCGCGCGACCGGATTCGCGTGAACGCGATCTGTCCCGGCCTCGTCGACACGGCGCTGATCGACGAGATGCGCGAGGACCCGTTCACCGACAAGATCATCGGTTCGATCGTCGGACTGATCCCCTTCAAGCGCATGGGGACGCCGGACGAGATTGCGTCGGTGGCCCTCTTCCTCGCATCCGATGCGGCCGGCTACGTGACCGGCCAGGTTTTGAGCGTCAACGGCGGTCTCAACATGGTGGGGTGACATGAGGGAAGTTCTTCAGGAGTGCGAGGAAGCGATCTACGACCTCAGTTTTCCAACGGTCACCCGCTGGAAGGAGGCCCATCCGGGCGGCAAGGCAATCGCCTATTTCCCGGTCTATGCGCCGGTCGAGATCATTCATGCGTGCGGCATGCTGCCCGTCGGTCTGCATGGCGCCGGTGATCACCTTGACATCCAGTACGCCGACGCGAAGTTCGGCTCGTTCATCTGCTCGATCGTCAAGACGATGCTCGAGCTTGGGCTGACCGACCGACTGGCGCCGTTCGACGGCATCCTGTTCTCGTCGATATGCGACTCGGCCCGCAACCTGGCATGGGTCGTAAAGCGAAATCTCCCAAATACTTACGTCGACTTCCTGCACCTCCCGCACAATCCGGTGACCGAGGCGACCGTGGATTTTCTCGGCACTGAATATCGCCGGCTCGTCGACCAGCTCGTCGAGCTTGGCGGACGACGGCCGAGCGACGACGACCTGCGCGAGTCGCTCGTCCTCTTCAACGAGAATCGGGCCAGGACCCGGCAGCTGTACGAACTGCGGATGGCCCACCCGGAACGCATGCGCGCCGCCGACCTCTACTGTCTCGTCCGTGCCGGCGACGTGATTCCCGTCGAGGAACACAATGCGATGCTCGGCGCGGCCCTCGAGGCGATCGAGCACACCATCGGCCGCGTCCGCGACTCGATCCGCGTGGTCGTCGAGGGGAGTTTCTGCGAGCAACCACCAATCGACCTGATCAAGATCGTCGAGGAGGCCGGCTGCTACGTGGTGGACGACGACTTCCAGCTCGGGCGCCGGTGGTTCAACGAGGACGTTCCTCTCGACGGCGATCCACTGGTTGCGCTGGCCGACAGTTACGTGAACCGCTCGGTGTACTCGTCCGTTCGCCACGACTTCAGGCACCCGCGGTCGCAGGGGCTCGTCGACAAGATCAGGCACAACCGCGCCGACGCCGCGATCCTGCTCATCGCCAAGTTCTGCGAGCCCGCCTATTTCGATTACGTGCTCTTCAAACAGGCGCTTGAGACGGAGGGCATTCCCCATCTCCTCGTCGAATTCGAGGAGAAGATGTTCACGTTCGAACGGCTCAGGATGGAAGTGGAAACGTTCGTCGAATCGTTGCTCTTTGCATAGCGAGCAACCGGTACAACGCCCATGCAATCGCAGAAGGACTACCGAACAAATATCCACCAATGGCAGAAAGAACTGATGGTGCGGTGGTACGACCGGCTGGCCGAATCGGCCGAGACCGGGACGCCACCGGCCGTCTCGCTGATGATCTCGGGCAACTGCATCGAGATCCTCGAGGCGCTCGACCTGGTGCCGCTCTACCCCGAGGTGAACGCACTCCAGCTCGCCATTCGCCATCAGTCGCTCGAACCAATCCTGCTTGCCGAGGACCTCGGGTATGCGGCGGACAACTGCGCATACGTGAAGGCCGACATCGGAGCGTACCTGAAGGGAATCACCCCGACCGGTTCGCCGCTCCCCAAGCCAGCGCTCGTGCTGTGCAATTTTGTCGGCTGCAACACGTACGTGAAGTGGTTCGAGCACGTGTCGGCGCTTACCGGTGCTCCGCTCTACGTGCTCGATGTCCCGTTCCTGCGCACAGACGAACCGTCCACGGACGACATCACGTACGTTGTCCGCCAGATCGAGGACCTCATCGCGAAGCTCGAAGGCATCACCGGCCGGAAGTTCGACTACGACCGGTTCAAGGAGGCCGTCGCATGCTCGGCCAGGGTCGAGGAGTTGTGGTCGCGCATCAAGAATCTGTCGCGCCGTACGCCGTCGCCGTTCGACGCCTATTTTGACGCGATCACGCTGATGGGCCCGTTGTATGTGTATCGCGCGTCGCGCGAGGGCGTGGCGTTCTTTGAGGAGGCACTCGCCGAGCTCGAGGCGCTTTCGAATCAGAACGCCGGAGCCGAGCAGTTTCGTGTCGTGATCGAAGGGCCCCCGCCGTATCCGCACTTCAGGACGTTTCGCGACATGTTCTCGAAGTGGAAGGCATGCGCCGTCGCGTCGACGTACTCGACGGTCGGAGGGTTGTGGGAGTTCGGATCGAGGCACGACCCCGACAAGCCGTTCGAATCGGTTGCGCGACACATGCTCGAGCACAACGTCACGAACCGGAATCTTCTGCAGCGCTACGAGCAGATTCGCCGCTACGTCGAGGACTGGAACGCCGACGGAATCATCATTCACTTCGTGAAGAGCTGCCGCCTCTTTTCAGCAGGCCAGGGCGACATGCGCGACTACTTCACAAAGACGCTTGGCGTGCCGACGCTCTACATCGAGTCTGATCTCGAGGACCCGAGGTACTTCTCGCAGGCGCAGATACAGACCCGGATCGACGCGTACTTCGAGGCGCTCGAGCACAGCAAGCGGATGGGGCGGCACGTTGCGATCGGAGAAGCATCATGAGACTTGCTGCAGGCGTCGACGTCGGGTCGACACAGACCAAGGCGGTGCTGATCGAGGAACGCCGGGGCATCGTCGCCAGGGCCGTCGTCGATACGGGCGCAAATGTGACCAAGGCGGCCGAGAGCGCATTCCATCGCGCGTGCCACGACTTCAGGATGGATCCCCACGACGTGGGGTACGTCGTGGGCACCGGGTACGGGCGCTACAAGATTGCGTTTGGCAACTCCCAGATGACAGAGATCAGCTGTCACGCGAAAGGCGCTCATTTCCTGTACCCGAACACCCGAACGGTGATCGACATGGGAGGGCAGGATTCCAAGGCGATCAGCGTCGGTCCCGACGGCGAGGTTCGTGACTTCGTGATGAACGACAAGTGCGCGGCGGGGACGGGGCGATTTCTGTCGAACGCGGCGGACGTTCTTGGTGTCGGGTTGGACGAGATCGGCGAGCTTCCACGGACGGCGACCCGACCGGTGAAGATCACGACGGTGTGCACGGTGTTCGTCGAGTCGGACATCCTGTCGTACCTCGCCCTCGGGAAGAAGCCAGAGGACATCGTGCGGGGCGTCAATCTGGCGATTGCAAAGCGGACGGTTTCGCTGGCACGGCGCGTCAGCATCGAGCCCGCGATCACACTGACGGGCGGCGTTGCACGAAACGCCGGAATGGTGACCGCGCTCGAGGAGATTCTGGCGAGCCCGATACAGGTCAGCCACGACGCGCAGTTCAACGGGGCCATCGGCGCGGCTCTCTACGCGCTCGAGAATCTTGACGAGAGCTTTGAGTCCGCGGTCTGGAGGTCGAACCGATGCAGAGCGTAGCCGGAATCGACGTCGGAACGGGATTGACCAAGGCGGTCATTCTGAAGGATCTCGGCAACGGCGCGCCGCCCTCGATCACCGCCAAGGCGATGGCACGAACGGGAGCCCGGCTCGAGGAGGCGGCGCGACACGCGCTCGAGGCGGCGTGTGGCCACGCAGGTCTTGCCGTGAGCGACATCGCATACACGGCGTCGACGGGCTTCGGCCGGTATGCCGTCCCGTTCCGCGACATCCAGATCACCGAGATCACCAGCGGAGCGCGCGGCTCCGCGTTCTTCAATCCCGAAGCGCAGTTTGTTCTGGATATTGGCAGTCAGTCGACGCGGGCGGTCCGTCTCAACGAAAACGGTCGCGTCGACAAGTTCAAGACGAACGACAAGTGTGCTGCCGGATCCGGGAGCTTTATCGTGCGCGCGGCCAAGTACCTGCAGATCGAGCTCGAGCACGTGGGAGAGATCGCGCTCAGCTCCGAGAATCCGCAGCCCATCAGCAGCGTGTGCGCTGTGCTGGCCGAGAGCGAGATCATCAACCACGTCAGCAGTGGCGTGGAGATTCAGGACATTCTGCGCGGAATCTACGACTCGCTGGCCGAGCGGTCGGCGTCGCTGCTCAAGCGAACCGGCTTCAACGGCGAACTGACGTTCATCGGCGGGGTCGCTCGCCAGCGCGGGATGGTGCGCGCGCTCGAGGACCGCCTGCAGACACGCGTGCTCGTACCCGACGACTGCGAGTACGTCGCCGCGGTTGGCGCCGCACTGCTCGGGCTCAAACGAATGCAGGTCAACGCGGCACCGATCGAAGAGTGTGTGGAGGAGCGTGTATGAGCGGACAAGCGATGGACACAGGCGCAGCGTGCGGCGCCTCGAGCTTTCTCGACCTGCTGGGCGTGCATGACGACCTGGTGAACGAGTTCGGACTTCATCAGCAGGCATTGGTTGCGCTCGACATTCCCGCCGCGACCGAGCATCTGCGGGTGTTCGGAGGAATGCTGCGGCGGCACATCGCCGACGAGGAGGAGATCCTCTTCCCGATGTACGTGCGCGTGGAGCCGCTGCAGGAGGGAGGGATTGGCCTCTACCTCAAGGAGCACGAGCGCATGCTCAGGCTGCTGGAGCGCTTCGAGGAAGCGATGCTGTCACTCAGGGAAATGGGTCCTGACCGGAGCGCGTGGGTGGTGGAGATCCTCGAGCACGAATCCCGTTTCAAGGGGCTTGTGAGGCATCACGACGAGCGAGAGCGCAACGTCCTCTACCCGGCGCTCGACCGGGCCACGACGGCCGCGGAGCGGCTCGAACTCATCGGCAGGTGTTTTCACGCGGAGCGCGGCGGTCGGGACGTTCCGGCGAAATCGGCTCCCGAGGCCGCGTCGGCATACCTCCACGTCGCAGTCGCCGAAGGTGTCGCGACGATCGAATTCGACCGGCCGCCGCTGAACGTGCTGAACATCGACATGCTGAAGGCGCTGAACGCCGAACTTGACCGCATAAACAACGATGCGAGCGTGCGGGTCGTCGTGATGTCGGCGCGCGGAAAGGCCTTCTCGGCCGGTGTCGAAGTCGCGGAGCATCTTCCCGACACGGCGGGCGAAATGCTTCAGGTGTTTCGCCAGACAGTGCGACTGCTTGGGAAGCTGAGAATGCCGACGATCGCCGCCGTGCACGGAGCAGCACTCGGCGGCGGATGCGAGATCGCCTTGTGCTGCGACATTGTGATCGCGGCCGAGTCGGCACGGTTTGGCCAGCCCGAGATTCAACTCGCGGTCATTCCGCCAGCGGCGTCGGCGCTCATGCCGCGGCTGTGCGGATTCAGGAAAGCGATGGAGTTGATCCTCACGGGTGAGGCCATCGACGCGCATGAGGCCGTTCGCATCGGCCTGGCAAATCGCGCGGTGGCCGACGAATCATTGGCCGACGAGGTCGCGGCATTCGTCGGCAAGTTGGCCGGATTGAGCGGGCCCGCGCTTCGCGTTGCCAAGAAGGCGGTCGTGCGCGGCCTCGACGTTCCGTTCAACGAGGGGTTCGATGCGGCGAACTCGTTGTGCCTCGACATGCTGCTTCATCTCGGGGACAGCCAGGAGGGCCTGAATGCGTTCCTCGAGAAGCGCGCCCCGAACTGGCGCCACGGGACATGAAGGCGCCGTACGGCATCGAGGTCCAGTCGTCGTGCGCGTCCTGCACCGAGCGCGCCGACAGGCTGTTCTGCAACATCCCTGATGACGCGCTATGCGTGTTCGACGAGATGAAGTACACGGCCGTCTATCCAAAGGGCGCGATCCTGTTCATGGAGGACCATGAGCCGTCGGGCGTGTTCGTCATCTGTGCGGGAACCGTGAAACTGTTCAATTCCACGCAGGACGGCAGGCAGGTTGCCGTCCAGGTTGCCGGTGTGGGAGACGTGCTGGGGTTGAGCGCGGTTGTCACTGGCGATCGCCTCGAGGTGAGCGCAGAGACCCTCGAGCCATGCGATGTGAAGTTCGTGAAACGCTCGGACCTGTTGCGGTTGCTGCGACGGTCGCGCGAATTCTCGGTTCGTGTGGCGGAGGTGCTGGGTCGCACGTGCCAGGGAGTGTACAGCCATGCTCGTGCCGTCGGACTGTCGCAAACCGTCGAGGCGCGGCTCGCGATGTTTTTGCTCGAGAGATGCGAGCAAGGTGGCGAGGCGAGCGATCACGGAATCCGGTTCGCGTTGCCGCTGACGCACGAACAGATCGCGCAGATGATCGGCACGTCGCGTGAATCAGTGTCGCGGACGTTGAGTGACTTCAGGCGCCGGAACCTGGTGGCAGTCAGCGGATCGACGTGCGAGGTGCGCGACCCGCAGGCGTTGGGGGCGGTGGTGCGGGCGTCGCACGAGTGACGAGTGTCACTGCCGCCTGCCGTTCATTGCTCTGCGATCTGCAGTCATTCGCATCGGCAATTCGCAATTCGAAACGAGGGATGTGGTGAGACAGCAGCTCGACTCACTCGAAGCGGCAGCGGACGCGACCTTGAGCGACGGTGACACGCCGTGCGGGTGACGCGAGCGTTGAAGCTTGGGGCGCGCCGCGTCCTCAAGACGGTGGCGGCGTCACTTCCCGCGGGTACGGCGTACCGGGTCGCTGAAAGACTTGCGCCATCCGTTCTCAGGGCAAAGGGCAAGCGACTCGGCAGGGACACCCGAGCGCTCTTTCCGGACCGGGATCCGGTGTGGATCGCCGAGACGGTTCGGCGACAGCAGGTCCACCGCGCGTGGGTCGCACTCGACAAGATCGTGCTCCCGTGTCTTTCGGGCGTGGACCTGATAGCGCGCGTCGATCGCGACGACCTTGTCGATTTGCGCGCCTCGATCGACACGGCGCTCGAGCAGCGCAACGGGTGCATTGTGCTTTCGATGCACTTCGGGCGACCGATGCTCGGGCCGCGCCTGTTTCCGCTCCTCGGATACCGGTGCTCGGTCATCCACGCCGGAATGGCGCAGACACGCGCCGAGCGGCGGTTTGGGAAGGCGTGCAGGGGAGCCGACGTCGAGTTCATCGAAGCGGCCGATCGCGGGTGCGCCATGCGAGCAGTGCGCGCGCTCTCGCGCAACCGCCTGCTGTTCGTGCTTCTCGACGGCGGTGTCGCGCGGCGCAGACGCAACGTACCGTTTCTCGGCCAGAGCATCTCGATTCCGGAGTCGATCCCGCGAATGGCGAGGCTGGCAGATTCTGCTGTCGTCGCAGGTGTCGTCTCGACCGCAGACGAGCTCTCCTTCAGGGTGCGCGTCGACGTGGTGACCCTGTCGGCGCGCGACGTCGCCGAGCGAACGCTCGGCATGTCGATGGCGACCGCGTTCGAGGCGGCCGTGCTTGCCGATCCGGGCCAGTGGTATGGCATCAACCGCGTCTTTCGGCGTGTCGATGCGCCCTTGTCAGCGCGAGACCACGAAGAGTCCGAATCCGTAGGAGTGAACACGTGGGCCTCCTGAAGCCAATGGGCATGCGGCCTCGACGGCGCACTGCGGCGGATGCAGCCGCCGGCGGTCCGGCGTCGCCCGTGGTGGCGAATACCGGCAGGTTCATGGTCGGTGACGTCCTTGACCGGGTCCTCGGACTCGCGTTTCTGCTTGCCGCGACAAGCCTGTACGGAGTTGCTGCGTACGGGACGTATGTTGTCGGGCTGACCGTCTTTCAGTTGGTGCGTACTGTTGTCGGGTTCGGCCTTGGCCGCAGCCTGCTCAAGGATGCGGCTGCGGGAACAGCCATCGGGGATCTCGAACGCGTGAAGGGTGCGATCGCGTTGGGATTTGCGGTCAGCATGACGGTCGGTCTGCTCGCTGCTACCGTTCTCGTGGTCGGGGCCGGATCGATCGTGGCCACGGCATTTCCCGGACAGCAGCACCTCGAGTCGACGCTCAGAATGTTCGGCGTGCTGACGCCGCTGTTCGCGGTCAATTTTGTGCTGCTTCAGTCGTTCTACGGCGTGGGGCGCGTTCGGGACATGGTGGTCGCAAACAGCATCGTCGAGCCCGTCGTGAGGCTTGGTGCGCTCGTCGTGCTGTTTGCAGGAAATGTCACGGGTCCGATCGCGCTTCCGGCGGCGTATCTCGTCGCGCTCGTCGCAAGTTCGGTCTACGCTGGGATCGTGTTCCGGTCGCGTGTGTGGCCCCAGCTGGCGCAGGTTCGGGCGCGCATCCGGGTTCGCGAGACGCTCGGATTTGCAGTACCGGTCATGTTGACGGATCTCTTCACGCGAGGGTTCCGAAGTTTCAACACGTTTCTGTTTGCCGTCTTCCGCACGAGTACCGACGTCGGGCTGTTCGACATTGCGATCAAGTTGAGCGGGGTCGCGCTCTTCTTTTCGGGAGCGCTGATGACGGCGTTCCGGCCGCGCATCGCCGCGCTGCTCGCCGAAAAGCGTATTGCGGAGCTCTCCAGCGAGACGCAGTGCTACACGCGCTGGATACTCTCGGTGGCCATCCTGCCGCTCGGGCTTCTGATCCTGATGCCCGCACCAATTCTCGGCGTGATGAGTGGCGCATTCGTGGGAGCCGCAACGGCGGTCCGGATTCTGAGTTGCGGGCTTCTCGTCGCCCAGGCTGCGGGTCCGCTTGTCGCGTTGCTCCTGATGTCGGGCCGATCCAGGCAGGTGCTTGGGATCATCGTCGGCGGCGCAAGCCTCTACACGCTCGCATCGCTCTACGCGATTCCCAACTACGGCATCGATGGAGCCGCCGCTGCCGCAACGGGAACCGTGTTATTGGTCGTGCCGGTGCTCTCCGTACACGTTCAGCGGACACTCGGAGTGCGGATCTATGACTGGGCTCTGTGGAAGCCTCTGGTTGCTGCCAGCGTGGCGTACTCGGTAGCGCTTCTGCTGTCCACCGCGTGCGGCACCGGCGGTCTTGGCAGTGTCGTGATGGTGGGTTCGGTGGCGACGACTGTGTATGTTGGCGCGCTCGTCGCGTTTGGCGCCGAGCGCGATGACCATGTCGTACTGGCATTGATGCGCGACGCCGCACAACGGATTCTTGAAAAGCCAGCATTGCGACGGCGGGCACGCGGCGCTGCGTGACTCGTGTGATGCAACGGGCGGCAGCCGGCATCAGGGATGATTACCGCCGTCGCGCCCGCATCTCTCCACCGAGTGCGACCAGTTCGGACGCCGCCAGAAGGCGCGCCGCGGCCGGGAACACGAACTCTTCCTCCAACCGGATGTGTGGACGGTAGAGCGCGACGAGCTCAGCGACCGACCCCTCGAACCGGACGGCAAGCGACGGAGACGGCGTTCCACTGGCATTCAGCTCTTCAACGATGCCGTCCAACACCGCGTGCGCTCGCTCGATGATCCGATGCTGCAACACGAGCTCGTCGAGAGCCTCGAGAACGCCGGTCTCCCCATCGTTGCGGAGGGCACGCAGGCGGGGAAACAGCGACTCCTCCTCGTCCGCCGTGTGCTTCGCACCGGGTCCTGCGAAGTGCGCCTGTGCTGCCGCAATGGCCTCGAATGCCTCAGGGATTCGTTCGACGTCATTGGCCTGAAAAACTGCGGCGGCACGCTCGAGCGCCTTGAGCCGTCCATCGATCTTCACGTGACAGTGCACGAGGAGACCGAGAGGATCGCCAAAATCGGGTATGAACGCGGGCGCCGAATCGCCCTTTCGATGGATCTGCAGCATCTGACCCTCCAATGTTCGTCAGTGTTACGGCGTGACGCCGTTTCCCGCGGCGGCGTCCGCAACGTCGAAAACCGCCGCGTCGAGGATTGCGCCGGCCATTCGAGCGCCCGTCAGGCTGGCGCCCCGCAGGTCCGCGCCAGTGAGATCGACACCCAGGAGGTTGGCTTCGTCGAGCGTCGCGTGCCGGAAGACCGCGCTTCTCGCCGACGCACCGCGAAGGCACGCGCGGCGCATGATCGCCTCGTTGAAACACGCTCTGGTGAGGTCCGCGTCCATCACCGCGGCGCCCGAAAGGTCGGCTGCGGTCAGATTCGCATCGGTCAGGTCGGCCTCGATGAGGCGAACCTTTGTCATGTTCGCGCGGAACAGACAGGCCGAGTCGAGCCACGCCCTTTTGAGCCGTGTCTTGTGGAGGCAGGCGTCGACGAGGAGCGCCTCGTTCAGGTTCGCCTCTACGAGGTCGGCAGCGGTGAGATCCGCCTGTGTCAGGTCCGCTCCACGGAGTGACAGGCCGGCGAGACTCGCTCCGCGCAGGTCCGCCCCGCGGAGGCTGACTCGATCGAGGTTGCCGCGCGTACGAGCCGCCGTCTCGACGGCCTCGGCTTGCGTGCTCGCGTGACCGCTCCAGAGTACGGTTCCTTCGATTGTCGACAGGTTGAACTCCATCGTCAGACTTTGCGCTTCGTGTGACACGACAACAGCGTAACGCCTGTCGGCTGCCGCCGCAGTGACATTCATCACGGCACGGCGTTTGGCGCTGAAGCGCGACGGGCTTGAACGGCAAACTGGTCGGGCGCTCCCCGGACGCGCACGCCTTCGTGCGGCAGGGCCGTTGCCATCTCGGGCGCGATGAAACGAAACGCCGGAACGCGCATCAAAGCGTAGGTTCCGGGAGATAGCCGGAGAAATCGGTCGAGCAGTTGAGAATTACCAATGAAACACCATTTGCACGGTCTTGCGTCTCTTCTCGTATCGGGCTTCCTCGTACCCACGGCCACGGTGGCCCGGGCCGACGTTCCACCGCAGACGGTTCTCTACGGAATCAAACCCGGTACGGAACTTCGCGACATTCGCGCGGCCTATGGCAAGCCCAGCGAGTCCCAGCAGTTCGACGACGGCTGGCAAATCCTCATCTACTTCTTCGAGGACCACTACATTGCAGTCGAAACCGCTCCGGACGATCCTGAGTACATCGTCAGGGTTCAACTCACGGGCGACGCGAATCCTCCCGGAAAGGGCCTGCGTGACATCAATCTCGGCGACAGCGTCGACAAGGTCATTCGCGTCTTTGGCGAACCGTTGGAGACCAGTCAGGCCACGGACGAGACGACGCACAAGATCGTCCCAAACACCTGGTATCTCGAATATACGAACGGCAGCTTCGAGGAGGTCGACGGGAAGATCACGAGCATCAAGACGTACTACCTCGGGCGAAAGGACGCGGCGAACGCCAGGGCGGTCGGAGTCGCCTGCTCGAACTCGAGCGGGGATTTGTCCGACACTCGGAAGTTCCGTGCGGACGAATCCGCTGAGATCGTGAACACCGCGATCATTGCACTTGGTGAAACAGCTCCGTCGAGTGCCGCAAGCGACGCATCGGCGTTGTCAGGGCGGACACAGGCGCCAGCGACCGAGTACCAATCGAAACGCCCGGCAGCGTGAGGTTCGAAGCCTGCTAGCCCTGGCTCGCGCCCCACGCGTTCATTGCGTCTTCCCGCTGCGCCACTTGGCGACATACGGCAAGACGAACATGTACAAACCGGTGAACAGGAGCAACGCGAGCGGTAGCAGCGGCGAGTAGGTCACCCAGGGCGGGGGCATCCCACCCTGCGCGAGAGCGATTGCGATGAAGTTGGCGACGACGGTCACCGTGAAGACGATGGACGTCCAACGATGGATCTGGCGGATCCAGTGGTTCATGTTGAATGGGACCTCCTTTGAAAGTCAGTTGGGCGCTTGCAGGCCGAACTGCCTTGCGTACTCGCGATGCAGTCGCTGCCAGCCGCCGAACTTCATGGCCTCGGCACCGACGATGCGTCCAATGGGCTGACCGGCGAGCTGCCGCTCCAGCACGTCGAAGCAGATGTGCCAGCCCGCAGCTCCCATCGCGATGAAATTGCGGTCGATGTTGTGCCACAGCGTAAGCCGCGTGCCTCCGTCCGGCAGTTGCTCCAGTTCCCAGCGGATGTCCTGTCCGCCCCAGCTGAATTCGAGCACCCTGGGCACATCGGCCCGGATCACGCGAGTCTCGGAAACAAGCGGCGTCGGCGCGCCCACCGTCGTGAGCATTGCGGTACCGACGGTACCGAGGTTCCGGTCAGAATCGAACGGGGCCCATTCGCGCAGATGCTCGGGGTCTGTCAGCGCCTGCCAGACCTTCGCGCGAGAATGGGCCAGGTCACGGACGAGAACGAGGGTCCACTTCTCACCGTCTTTTCGAACCTCGGCGCCGGACGCGGCGCCCGGCGTGTATTGCTCACGGCTGCTCATTTCTATTCTTTCCTTTCACAGAGGGCACCTCCTCCATCGTTTCCAGGTGTTGCTCCAAGGCATCGACGTGCTTTGACCAGAACCGTCGGAAGGGTATGAGCCACGCGTCGAGCTCCATGAGCGGCTCGGGTCTCAATCGATACAGGCGCCGCTGCGCTTCAATTCGTGATTCCACGAACCCGGCCTCTCGCAGCACCCGCAGGTGCTTGGAGACGGACGGTTGCGACAGCTGTAGCTCGCGCTCGATCTCGCCAACGGAGCGCTCAGACGAGAGCAGCATGCTCAAGATGGCCCGTCTGTTGGGCTCCGCGACGATCGTGAACGTTGATTCCATGGCAGACATATAGCCAACAAGGTATATGCCTGTCAAGTTATGTTTTAGGGTTCAGATCTCGAGTCGACTTGTGATTCCGCCTGCGATGGTTCGCCCGGCAGGTCACCGCACGCAGCAGTCGTCACTCAAACCGCAATGCCACGAGCGGATCGACCTTAGTTGCCCGGCGCGCGGGAACGAAGCACGCCAGCAATGCGACCATCGTCAGCAGCAGGGAAATGACCGCAAACGTGAGCGGATCTGTCGTACTGACTCCATAGACCATCTTCGACATGAGTCGAGTCAGTGCGAACGCGGCCGCCAGACCAAGGGCCACTCCTCCAAGCGCCATCTTCATCCCCGAGCCCAAGACCAGGCGAAGCACGTCCCGACCTTGCGCGCCGAGCGCGATACGGATCCCGAGTTCATGGGTGCGCTGGCCCACCAGATAGGAGATGACGCCGTAGAGTCCGAGGGTCGCGAGAAGAAGTGCCACGACGGCAAATGCGTCGAGCACGACCATCGAGAACCGGCGATCCGCGAGTGTGCCGGCGATCACTTCGTTCATTGTTTGCGGGCGGGAGATCACATTCTGACTGTTGTTGGCTTGCACGACGTTGCGGATCGAATCGATTGGTGCCGTCGGTCCGCTGGTGAGCGCCACGACTCCGACGCCGGCGACGAGCCCCGGCATCGCGTCGTCCGGATACTGCCTGAGCGGCTCGTAGAGCTGCGCCTGAAGTGATTGCTCGTCGTCCGAATCGAGACTCCACTGCTTCACGTGCCCGACAACGCCGACAATCTGCTGTGGGTCCCGGCCGTCCTGAACGATTCGACGGCCTATCGGGTTTCGGTCGCCGAAGTGTTTCCGGGCAAAGACCTCGTCAATCACCACCACGGACTGTGACCGTTCGTCATCCTGGTCGGTGAAGAATCGGCCCTGCTTGAGCGGAATCCCCATGGCCGTCAGATAGCCGGGCTCGACCCGGTACACCAGCGCCATGGGCATCTCGCTCTGACTCTGTGGTTTTGGTTGGCCGTCCACCCAGAAGAACAGATCGTCCTCGCCGGCCAATGGAACGGCGCCGTCCGAGAACGAAACTGCCCGGACGCCTGGCGTCGCGCTCAGCTGGCGATTGAGCTCGCGCAAGGTGGCCCGAATCGCCTCCGGACTTGCGCTTCTCATCGCGGGGGAAAGGCTGAGCTCGAAGGTCAACACGTTGTCCGCTCGAAACCCGGGATCAACGCTCCAGAGCGCACTGAGACTGCGAATCATCAATCCCGCGCCGATCAACAGCACCACCGCCAATGCCATCTCAACCGCGACCAGAATGCCCTGCGCCCGTCCGTGGCCGACGCTTGCGGTGCGACCGCCCTCCTTGAGCGTTTCCGACAATCGCCACTGCGACGTCTTGAGTGCGGGAGCGAGGCCGGCAAGGATTCCCGTGAACAGTGAAATCGCCAGGGTGAACAACACGACCCTGATGTCGAGACCGATCTCTGCTGCACGAGGTACCGTCGTGGGCAGAACCGCGAGCGCCGCGTGGGTTCCCCAGCTCGCGACAAGCAAGCCCAGCCCGCCGCCGAGGAGGGCCAGAAGCATGCTTTCGGTAAGCGATTGACGCAGCAGGCGTCGCCGGCCGGCGCCGAGCGCGGCGCGAATGGCAAATTCGCGGGTACGGCCCGTCGAGCGTGCGAGCAGAAGGTTGCTCACATTGACGCACGCGATCAGCAGAACGAAACCTACGGCGCCAAACAACATCCACAGGTTCGGCTCGATGTCGCCGACGATTCGCTGCTTGAGCGGCGACACCTTGGCGCTGTTGCCCTTGTTCGACTCCGGGTATGCGACGGCAAGATCACGCATCACTCGTTCCAGATCGGCCTGGCCCTGCTCGACGGTGACGCCGGGCTTGAGCCGTCCGATCCCGTGGAGTCCAAGTGCGGCGCTGCGGCTCTCCAGCGCCGGGTTGTTCCACTGGCCAATGGGCACGTAGACATCGGTGGTGCGCCAGAGGCCAAAGCTTGCAGGCAGGACGCCGACGATCGTGTAACTCCGGTCATCCAGCGTGAGGCCCTTTCCAACCACATCCTGGGCGGCTCCAAACTTGCGCTGCCAGAGCTCTGAACTGATCACCACCAGCGGTTCCGCCCCGGGCTCGTCCTCGCCCGGCGCAAAGGTCCGCCCGAGCGCCGGCTTCACGCC
>JBGAKX010000101.1:0-16408 GCA_044224215.1 Blastocatellia bacterium | reverse complement strand
CCTGGCTTGCAATGAGTAGCGGCTACGAGCGCTTGAGGAACGGCGGCCGGGACGGCGGCGGGAACGGCGCCGGTGCGCCGGGACGCTGCGGCGGTCCCGGCGGCGGCGGTACCCCGGGTGCGCCCGCTGCGCCCGCACCGCCTCCGGCGGCGAGCCGCTCGAACGACGCCTTGTCGGTCGCCTTGGCGGCGGCGTCGGTGGCCGAGATCTTGCCGGCCTGCACGAGCGCCAGAAGCGCCTGGTCCATCGTCTGCATTCCCTCGCCGGATCCCGACTGCATGTAGGACGGGATCATCGACGTCTTGCCTTCTCGGATGATGTTCCCGAGCGCCTTGCCGCCGATCAGAATCTCGACCGCCGCGCAGCGCTTGCCGTCGGGCGTCTTCACCAGCTGCTGCGCCACGACGCCGTGCAGCGAATCCGACAACAGTGCGCGGACCTGGTTCTGCTCCTCGGGCGGGTATGCGTCGATGATGCGGTCGACGGTCTTGATCGCGCTGTTTGTGTGCAGCGTTCCGAACACGAGCAGACCGCACGCGGCGGACGTCAGCGCGAGCGAGATCGTCTCGAGGTCGCGCATCTCGCCGACCAGAATGATATTCGGGTCCTGGCGGCCGGCGACGCGCAGCGCGCTCGCAAAGTCGTTGGTGTGCGCGCCGACTTCGCGCTGCGTGATCAGGCATTTCTTTGCGAGGTGGATGAACTCGAGCGGATCCTCGATCGTGAGGATGTGCTCCTCGCGCGTCCGGTTGATGTAGTCGATCATCGCCGCGAGCGTGGTCGACTTGCCGGATCCGGTCGGGCCGGTAACGAGCACCAGTCCCGAGTTCGCCTCGGCGAGCTTTCGGACGGCCGGCGGCATGCCGAGCTCGTCGAGGGTGAGGATCGTCGTCGGAATCAGCCGGAACACGCCGCCAAGGCCGCGGTACTGGTGGAGGATGTTCGCGCGGAACCGCGCGAGCTCGGGCACCTCGTACGCAAAGTCGAGATCGAGGTTCGACTCGACGTGCTGCTTCTGGGCCGGCGACAGGATGGCGTACAGCAGGTCCTTGACGGCGTCGCTCGTCAGCTGGGGATGGCTCGACTCGACGAGGTCGCCGCTCAGCCGGAACATCGGCGGCCGTCCCACCACGAGGTGGAGGTCCGACGCGCCGCGGTCGCGCATCTCCTCGAATAGCTTGTCGATCTGTGGCATCGCAGTTCCTCGCTTCGGCGGGCGACGCGCCTAGCGCGCGCCCGGTGCTGCCGGTTCGGCGCCGCCGGCTCGCGGCTTGAGACGCGTTTCGAGCCCCTTGGGATCCTGTGCAAATCTGAGCGCGCTTGCCGGCGTGATCCGTCCCGCCTGTCGGATCCTGTGCAAATCTGAGCGCGCTCGCCGGCGTGATCCGTCCCGCCTGGACGTGCTCGAACAGTGCGTCGTCCATGCGCTGCATGCCGATGTTGCGGCTGGTCTGCAGCACCGACGGCAGCTGGAACGTCTTGCGCTCGCGGATCAGGTTGGCGACGGCGGGCGTGCCGATCAGCACTTCGCACGCCAGTACGCGGCCTTCGCCGTCGACGGTCGGTACGAGCTGCTGCGACACGATGCCGCGCAGCGACTCGGACAACATGGTCCGGATCTGCGACTGCTGCGCCGACGGGAACGAGTCCAGGATGCGGTCGATCGTCTGCGACGCGCTCGAGGTCATCAGCGAGCCGAACACGAGGTGGCCCGTCTCTGATGCCGAGATCGCGAGCGCGATCGTCTCGAGGTCGCGCATCTCGCCGACCACGATCACGTCCGGATCCTCGCGCAGCGACGCGCGCAGCGCGTTCGCAAACGTGTGCGTGTGCCGGCCGACTTCGCGCTGGTTCACGACGGCCTTGCGGTGCGGATAGATGAACTCGATCGGGTCCTCGACGGTGATGATGTGCTGCGGCCGGTCTTCGTTGATCAGGTTGACGAGCGCGGCGATCGTCGTCGACTTGCCCTGGCCGGCCGGACCGGTCACGAGGATCAGGCCGTTGTGGTTCTTTGTGAGTGGAATGACCGCGTCGGGGATGCCGAGCGACTCGGCGTCGGGGATCGAATCCGGAATCACGCGGAACGTCATGTCGACGCCGCGGTGCTGGCGGCAGACATTGCCGCGGAACCGTCCCGTGCCCTTGATCTCGTAGCTGAAGTCGAGATCGCCCGTCTCGTCAAAATGCTTCCACTGGTCGGCCGTGAGGATCTCCTCGACCATCATCTCGATCTCGACCGGCGTGTGGCTGCGCACGCCAAGCGGGGTCAGACGGCCGTGGCGGCGGACGAGCACCTGCGTTCCCGACGGGATGTGAATGTCGGACGCCTTTTGCCAGAGCGCCTTTTCGAGGATCTTGTTGACCTTGGGCCCTGCCTCGCCCTCCATCTCGGACAGACCGTGGACGAGCAGCGGGTCGCGCGTCTGCTCGGTCATCAGCACCGGCTCGCCGAGCAGGCTCTCGATGTCGAATTCGCTGTCGGGGATCGTCTCGACGCCGGGCACCGCAGGCGCGCGCTTGCGGCCGATGACGGGCTCGAGCGATCGAAGGTTCAGACGGAAGACCGCGTGGCCGCTACCGTCTCGCACGTCGAGGTGCTCGCCCTTGAACACGACCGTTGGCTCTTCGAGCTGATCAAAGAGCAGGTAGACCGTGTCCGCGTCGAACTGCACCATGCGCAGCAGGCGGCCCGAGCTGCCGATCGGCTCCTTTGCGAGCGACTTGCCGAGCTTTTCGAACGACTCGTACCGCAGGGCAGACGGCGCGTTGTGGCGTTCGAGCTCAAGGTCGCTGCCGAACGCGGCGGTCAGATCGGCGCCGGTGGCGTTCTCGAGATTCGGGTCGGCGGCAACCGCCGAGCTGAAGTCCTTTTCCTCGTTCCACGGCGCCGCGGCGCCCTCCGTGCGGTCAAAGATCACGGTGCCGCGCATGAGCCCGTACGTGAACAGGAGCGACGCGCTGCCGCTCATGACGCTGACGTGGTCGCCGGTGATCGTCGCAGCGGTGCGCTGCGCGTCGCCGACGGCGATGGAATACTTGTCGAGCGCCGACTGCATCAGCGCGATCCGGATGCCGTTCTTGAGCGTCGATTCGGCGATCTTCTTGCCCGCGGCGTACGCCGAGACGACCGAGTCGGCGCGCGAGCTGGCGTCGTCGTACTCGATCTCGAGATCGGGGTCCTTGGTATCCGACGACGCGGCGTACGCGGACCGCTCGGTAACCTGCCAGATCTTGAGCGTGCCGTCGCCGCCGCACGACGCCATCTCGAGACCATCGCGCGAGAACGTCACGCAGGCGACGTAGTCCTGGTGGCCGGTGAGCTCGCGGACCTTCTGGGCGGATTCGACCTGCCAGACGTTGATGTTGTGGTCGGCGCCCGCGGTGACGATGTGGAGCCCGTCGGGCGGCCACGCGACCGCGTTGGCGGCGCCTTCGTGGGCCCTGATCTTGAACAGCATGCGGGCGGACTCGGTCTCCCACAGGTGGAGGCTTCCGTCCTTGCAGGTCGTGGCGACGAACCGGTCGTCGGGCGAGAACGCGCCAGAGAGCACGTCGCCGGCGTGGCCTTCAAGCGTCACGAGCATCGCGCCGGAGTCCGCCGACCAGACGCGCGCCAGCCCGTCGCTGCCGCACGTCAGGATGCGGTCGCCGAGCGACGAGAAGGCGACGCACCAGACCCAGCCGTTGTGGGCTTCGAGGTCGCGTTCGAGCTTCTTCTCCTTGAGGTTGAAGACGCGGACGTGGCCGTCGCCGCCGCCGGTGACGAGGCGGCCGCCGTCGGGCGAGAACGCGATCGAGCTGACGTTGTTGGCGTGGGCCTGGATGGTCCCGAGGACCTGTCCGTTCTCGACGTTCCAGAGCTTGACGGAGCCGTCGCGCGCGCCCGAGGCGACGGCCTGCCCGGACGGTGCGAAACAGACGGCGTTGATCCAGTCGCCGTGGTCGGAGGACACGAGCTGCTCGAACGTTTCGACGTTCCAGAGCCGCATGGTGTGGTCGCCACCGCCGGAGGCAAGAAGCAGCGAGTCGCGCGAAAAGGCCACCGAATTGACGTCGTAGCCGTGGCCGGCGAGGGTCTTCAGGAGGTTGAAGTCGATGGGCATGGATCGCGCCTCCGGAGTCTAGCGTTCCGGGTGAGTCGAGGTGAGCTTTCCAAGTACGTTCAAGGCAACAGGGACGAATCGATGGGGACGGTGGGAATCGAACCCACACGACCTTACGGCCACGGGTTTTTGAGACCCGCGCGTCTACCTATTCCGCCACATCCCCAGGCAAGAGTCGAGAGTGTAACAGCGGGGTTTGGAGGAGGTCAATTTGGGGGGCGGGAGGCGGGGGAACATCACGCAAAGACGCAAAGACGCAAAGACGCAGAGGCGCAGAGATACATATGTAATGGCTTAGCGGCTTTGCACCTTTGCGGCTTTGCGTGAACCTGGTTTGACGCTAACGACTGCAAGCAATTACACTGCCAGAGGGCGCTTCGGATCACTCTCTCCAACCACGTGTCGAGTCCGTCGGGTGGATCTGTGTTCAATTACGGCAACTTCTGGGAGCTGATCAGCAGGATCGAGCACGTCAACGTGCGCGATTTTCTCGACGTTGTCATCGTCTTCCTGATCGTATACGAGTTGCTGAAGCTGGTCCGCGGCACCCGCGCCGTCCCGATGGCGTTCGGCATCGTGGTGCTGGCGATGCTCTACCAGCTGGCGCACTGGCTCGAACTCACGGTCGTGCAGGCGATCCTGCGATACGCGCTCAACTACTCGCCGATCGCCATCATCGTGCTGTTCCAGACCGAGATCCGCGCGGCGTTGACGCACATCGGCAAGACGCTCAGAAACCCGCTCGCGATGCGCGAGAACACATCGGCGCGCCGCAGTTTTGACGAGGTCGTGCTCGCCGCGACGACGCTGGCGACCAAGAAGATCGGCATGCTGGTCGTGATCGAACGCGAAGTCGGCCTGCAGAACCTGATCGACGCCGGCGTCCGGCTCGACGCGGCGCTCACCTATGACCTGCTCGTTACGATTTTTGACACGCACACACCGCTGCACGACGGCGCGGTGATCGTGCGCAACGATCGGATCGCATCGGCGGGGTGCTTTCTGCCGTTGACGCTGAATCCGCGGCTCTCGAAGGAGCTCGGGACGCGCCACCGCGCGGCGATCGGAATCACCGAAGACGGCGACGCGGTCGCGGTGGTGGTTTCGGAGGAGACGGGCACGATCAGCTTCGTAAGCGGCGGCAACATCACACGGAACCTCGACTCGGCGCGGCTGCGCGAGATGCTGCGGCAGTCGTTCGAGCCGCGGCTGGCGCTGCAGGGGCTTGCACCGCCGAAACGGCGGCGACGACGACGCCGGAGTCGGCGCGATATCGAGACGACGGTGGACATGGCGAGCGACATTTCGACGACGAGCGGATAGGGACGGGACACGGGCGCACGATGGCCGAACACCAGAGCGACAAGACGACACGAAAGTTTGCCGACCGCGTCAACGACTACTTGTTTGCGGACGTCAAGCTGAAGCTGCTCGCCGCCCTGGTGGTTGCGGTGATCTGGTTCTCGGTCGGAGGGCAGACACGGCCGGCGGCGCCGATCAAGATCCACGGCGTCGACGTGTCGCTCGATCGCGTTCCGCCGCAGTTCTCGGTGACGAGCACGGAGCCGACGGACGTGGCGATCACGGTCGAGGGACCGGAGGACCTGCTGCGCGAGCTGCGGATCGCGGTCGCGACCCGCTCGACCGATCTCGTGGCGCAGGCGGACCTCGCGACGCTGCAGCAGGGCGTGCAGATGGCGCACCTGAGTGTGACGGGGTTGCCCGAGGGGATCCGGCTCGTGTCGGTCGATCCGGACGCGGTGCGCGTGTTTCTGGACCCGATCACGCGAAAGGACGTGAAGGTGCAGCCGAGGTACGCCGGCTCGCCGCCGAACGGGTACAAGTTCACGGGAGCGACGACGGTGCCGGAGTACGTGACGCTGTCGGGCCCGAGCAGCCTGCTGGACAAGATCAACGAGGTGCCGACGACGACGATCTCGCTGAACCGGACGTCGTCGTTCGAGGAGCCGGTGGATCTGGACATCACGGGCAACGACATCCTGGTGACGGAACGGCCGGTGCTGCGCGTGTCGATTGCCGAGGACGTGGGGTCGCGGTCGATCAGCGTGCCGGTGTCGGTGATGGGCGCGATCGAGGCGCAGACCGATCCGCCGACGGTGCTGGTGAAGCTGCACGGGCCGATGCCGGCGCTGAACGCGCTGAAGCCGGAGGACATCACGGCGCGGATCACGGTCGTGGCGGGCAGGCAGTCGTTCGTGCCGGAGATCGTGGTTGGCGGGCCGAATGCGCCGCGGATTCAGGTGGAGAGCGTGACGCCGGCGGCGGTGCGATGGCGGAAGTAGTACGTCAGACGGTCGGGATGCGCAGCAGCTTGTCGACGACCGGCTTGTTCGATTCGAGGAATCGGTAGTCTGCGATCTCCGCGGGCCGGACCCACGCGATGTCGGATGCGTCGAGCAGGCTGATCTCGCCCGTGATCCATCGCGCCCAGTAGAACATCACGACCACGGCGGTGTCCGGAGTGCGGCAGATGTTCACAACGTGGAAGGGCTCGAGGACCTGGATCTCGATGCCGAGCTCTTCGCGGACTTCGCGGGCGAGGCCGAGCTCGGGGGGTTCGGCGAATTCGAGCTTTCCGCCGGGGAACTCCCACCATCCGGACATGAATTTGCCTTCAGGGCGCTGGGCGATGAGGATTCGGCCGTCCGTGTCGACGATGATGGCAGCCGTGACGATCTGTGTCTCGGGCATCTGTAGCCGAATGATAGCAGAATTTGAGGGAAAGCAGCGAAACAAAAGGACTTGGCGTCTTTGCGTCTTTGCGTGAACTCTTCCCGGCGTGGGGAAGTTCAAAGACGCAAAGGCGCAAAGACGGCAAAGCAGAACACAAAGGGGCGTTCCTTGACTCTCGAAGCCCCGTCCTTATAATGCCCTGTTCTCCCGTACGGCGGCGTATGCATGTACGGGCTCCCAAACCGCACTCTCCTGGAGGAGCACCCTAGAGTATGGACGCGAAAACGGTCCTGCATTTTGCGGTCGACGAGCAGGTGAAGTTCGTCGACATGCGTTTTACCGATCTGCCGGGATCCTGGCATCACCTCACATTCCCCATCAATGCATTCTCAGAGAGCACGTTCGAGGAAGGCCTCGGATTCGGCGTCGAGCCTGCGCGGCTGGGCGTCGATCAACGAGTCCGACATGCTGATGATGCCGGACCCGACGCGGTTCTGGATCGATCCGTTTTACGAGGAGCCACGCTCTGCCTGTTCGCGAATATCGTCGACCCGCTGACCAAGGAAGGCTACGGTCTCGACCCGCGCGCGATCGCGCGCCGCGCAGAGGCGTACCTGAACTTCACGGGGATCGCCGACACGGCATTCTTCGGTCCCGAGGCCGAATTTTTTGTCTTTGACAAGGTCTCGTACCACAACCATCCGCATTCGTCGGGCTATTCGTTCGACGCAGCCGAGGGCCACTGGAATTCGGGCCGTGACGACGACAATCTCGGCTACCGGATCCGTCAGAAGGAAGGCTATGTTCCGCTTCCTCCGGTCGATCAGTTGCACGACCTCCGTTCCGACATAACGCAGAATCTCCAGGACGTCGGAATCGAGCCGGAGTGCCACCATCACGAGGTCGCGTCGGGCGGCCAGTGCGAGATCGATTTCCGTTTCTCGTCGATGATGAGCTGTGCCGACAACGTGCTGCTGTTCAAGTACATCGTCAAGAACACGGCGTTCTACTATGGCAAGGCGGCGACGTTCATGCCCAAGCCGATGTTTGGAGACAATGGCACCGGAATGCACGTCCATCAGTCGCTGTGGAAGAACGGCGAGCCGTTGTTTGCGGGCGACAAGTACGCCGGCCTCTCGGAGATGGCGCTGCATTACATCGGCGGCATCCTGAAGCACGCGCCCGCGCTTGCGGCACTGACGTCGCCGACGACGAACAGCTATCGCCGGCTGGTGCCGGGCTACGAGGCGCCGACGCGCCTTGCGTATTCGCGGCGGAACCGTTCGGCGGCGTGCCGCATTCCGATGTACTCGCAGTCGCCCAAGGCAAAGCGTGTCGAGGTCCGGTTCCCGGATCCGTCGTGCAATCCGTACCTTGCGTTCTCGGCAATGCTGCTTGCCGGTCTCGACGGCATCCAGAACCGGATCGATCCGGGCGAGCCGCTCGACAAGGACATTTACGATATGTCGCCGGAACAGCTTGCAAACGTTCGCGAGCTGCCTGCGACGCTCGATCGCGCGCTCGAGGCGCTCGAGGCGGATCACGAGTTCCTGCTCAAGGGCGACGTCTTCACGACGCGCGTCATCGAGCGATGGATCGAATACAAGCGAGAGAAGGAGGTCGACGCGGTTCGCCTGCGTCCGACACCGCTCGAGTTTGCGATGTATTTCGACGTGTAACAGCCGCGAATAAACGCGGAAAAGCGCAGATCAGAGCAGTATTGTCTGATCTGCGCTTTTTTGCGCAAATCTGCGGCAGGTTTTACAAATGGCTAATAGAAGACTCAGAAACGATATACGGAATATTGCAATTATTGCGCACGTCGACCACGGCAAGACGACGCTGGTCGACGCGATGCTTCATCAGTCGGGGCTTTTTCGCGCGAACGAAACGGTGGCCGAGCGTGTGATGGATTCGATGGACCTCGAGCGCGAGCGCGGGATCACCATCATGGCCAAGAACACGTCCGTCCGGTACGGCGAGTACAAGATCAACATCGTCGACACGCCGGGCCACGCCGATTTTGGCGGCGAGGTGGAACGCGTGCTGTCGATGGTCGACGGCGTGATGCTGCTGGTGGATTCGTCCGAGGGACCGCTGCCGCAGACGCGCTATGTGCTGTCCAAGGCGCTCGGGCTGAACCTGCCCGTGATCCTGGTGATCAACAAGATCGACCGCCAGGACGCGCGGTGCGACGAAGTCGTGAGCGAGACGTTCGACCTCTTCATCGATCTCGACGCGACCGATCAGCAGATCGAGTTCCCAACGCTCTACACGAACGCGCGTGCGGGGACTGCGACGACGGACCTTGCTGTGCCGGGGACGGACCTGCGCCCGCTCTTTGACCAGATCATCAAGACGACGCCTCCGCCGATGGTCGATGCGGACGCGCCGCTGCAGGTGCAGATCTCGAACATCGACTACAACGAGTACGTCGGCCGCATCGCGGTCGGGCGCATGGTCGCCGGGACGATCGACGGACCGACCGACGTCGCGTGGTGCAAGCGCGACGACACGATCGTGAAGGGGCGCGTGACGCAGATCTACGTCTACGAAGGTCTCGAGCGCGTGTCGGCGACAAAGGTCGAGGCGGGCGAGATCGTGGCGCTTGCGGGGTTCGGCGACGTGGAGATCGGCGACACGATCGCGTCGGCCGAGAACCCGGTGGCGCTGCCGCCGCTCAGGATCGACGAGCCGACGATCGCAATGATGTTCGGCGTGAACACGTCGCCATTTGCCGGCAAGGACGGGCAGCACGTGACGTCGCGGAAGATCCGCGAGCGGCTGGACCGCGAGCTGCTGGCGAATGTTGCGATCCGCGTGGAGCAGACCGAGTCGCCCGACACGTTCAAGGTGTCGGGACGCGGTGAGCTTCAGCTCGCGATCCTGATCGAGATGATGCGGCGCGAAGGCTACGAGCTGCAGGTGTCAAAGCCCGAGGTGATCACGCGCGAGGTCGAGGGTCAGACGGAAGAGCCGCTCGAGACGGCGATCGTCGACGTGCCCGAGACGTTCATCGGCGTCGTGACCGAGTCGCTCGGACGGCGAAAGGGCAAGCTGACAAAGATGGTGAACCACGGGCGCGGGCGCGCGCGGCTCGAGTTCGAGATCCCGTCGCGCGGATTGATCGGGTTCCGGTCGGAGTTCCTGACGAATACCAAGGGGACGGGGCTGTTGAACACGCTGTTCGCGGGATGGATCGAGTGGCAGGGGCCGATTCCTTCGCGGATGACGGGCGCGCTGGTGGCGGACCGGCTAGGTCCGGCGACGACGTACGCGCTGTTCAACCTGCAGGAGCGCGGCGACCTGTTCGTGAAGCCGGGGACGCAGGTGTACGAGGGGATGGTGGTTGGCGAGAACTCGCGCGACGCGGACCTGGATGTGAACGTGATCCGCGAGAAGAAACTGACGAACATGCGGGCGTCGTCGGCGGACGATGCGATGCGGTTGGTGCCGTACCGGGAGTTGTCGCTGGAGCAGGCGCTGGAGTTTATCCGCGAGGACGAGCTGGTGGAGGTGACGCCCAAGTCGATCCGTATGCGGAAGCGGGTGCTGGCGTCGAATATGCGGCCGAAGTGGAAGCAGTAGGAAATTAGCCGCAGATTTACGCAAATTCGCGCAAATCTGCGGCTGGTTTCTTAGCGGCCCCGGTTTCCGTTGCCGTTGTCGTTGCCGTTCGAATTGCCGTTGCTGTTCCCGTTGGAATTCCCGTTGGAATTGCCATTGGAATTCCCGTTGGAGTTTCCGTTGGAATTTCCATTGGAATTTCCGTTCGTATTCCCGTTGCCGTTTCCGTTGTTGTTGTCGTTGCCGTTGGTGTTGCCGTTCCCGTTGCCTTCGTCTTCGTGCGAGTCGTCAACGCCGTCGCCGTCGTGGTCGTCGTCCGAGCTATCGTCGATGCCGTCGCCGTCATCGTCGTTGTCGTCGCTGTTGCTCAGGCCGTCGCCGTCGACGTCGTCGTCATCGCCGTTCGCGTCGTGGTCACCGTCGATGTCGTCATCGCCGGAGTTGTCCATGTCGTCGCCGTCGACGTCGTCGTCATCGGCGTTCGCAATCCCGTCGCCGTCGACGTCGTCGTCGGATCCGTTTGCGACGCCGTCGTTGTCGGCATCGTCATCCATCGCGTTCGGGATGCCGTCCGAGTCCGAATCCTTGAGGCCGCGCTTTGCGGCGCTCGTGTTCTGGTTGACCGCGATGACAGCGCGCGAGAGCAGCGTCTGCGCGACCGACGGCACGACGCCGTCGTCCACGACGATCGTCCCGAGCTTGGCACCTGACGCGACCTGTTGAAGCACACCATCGAGCGAAAGGCTCGTGACTCGCGCCACGATCGCGGCGCCAGCAATCTGGTCGATGGATTCGGGACGCGCAAGGAGCTCGGTCTCGGAGACCTGGCTCTGCACGGATATGACGTGAACCGCGAGCTCTTCGCTGCCCTTCTTGACGAGCTTCTTTGTCGCCTCGGTCAGGTTCTTGGCGGTCTTGTTGAGTTGTTTGACGGGATTCGCGCGGCCGGATTGCTGCGCATACGCCTGTCGTGTCGAGTCCGTCGTGACAAAGCTCCAAAGGACGAGCATTCCAATCACAAGCAAATAGCTCGAGACCGACGCTGCTTTAATGAGCGGCTTCAATGCAGTCGTGCGCATTTCAATAAACTTCTCCATCACCGATTCCCCCTTCTGAACGGAAGCCGCACGGCTCAAGAAGGCACTTTGTGCCGTCGATGCGGTTGTCGAACCAATAGAGCAATGTCCGTGCCATGTAATACATGGCGCGGGAAACGACGAAGGCCGCAGATCACGCGGATCTGCGGCCTGAAGCTCCTGAGGTAGGACTCGAACCTACAACCCTTCGGTTAACAGCCGAATGCTCTGCCATTGAGCTACTCAGGAATGAGCCGGGAAACTATAGACGGGCCCTTCCAAGAGTGTCAAGACTGGCCGCAGATTTGCGCAAATCCGCGCTAATCTGCGGCATTACTTCACCCATTCCGCCAGGAACACGTTGGTCTCCCCGGGCTTGGCGTCGTGGCGGTTGGAGGCGAAGACGAGGTACTTGCCGTCGGATGTAAACATCGGGAAGCCGTCGAACGTGTCGTTGAACGTGATGCGCTCGAGGCCAGTGCCGTCGATGTTGATCATGTAGAGGTCGAAGTTGCGGCCCTTGGGATCGTCCATGTTCGACGCAAAGATGATCCGCTTGCCGTCCGGATGGAAGAACGGTGCGAAGTTGGCCTTGCCGTTGCTCGTCACCTGGCGCTTGCCGGTGCCGTCGGCGTTCATCACCCAGATCTCGAGGGCTCGTGGCTCGATCAGCCCGTCGGCGAGCAGCGTCTTGTACTTGGCGAGCGCTTCGGGCGTGTCGGGGTGGTTGGCACGGTAGACGATCATCTTGCTGTCGGGCGAGTAGAACGCGCCGCCGTCGTAGCCGGGCTCGTTCGTCAGGCGTTTGACGTCCGTTCCGTCGAGCTTCATCGAGTAGAGCTCGAGGTCTCCGTCGCGGACGGAGGTGAAGACGACGCGTTTTCCGTCGGGCGAGATGGTCGCCTCGGCGTCGTAACCCGGAGTCGAGGTGAGCCGCGTGAGCTTGCCAGTCTTCAGGTCCGTGACAAAGATGTCGTAATCCTTGTACAGCGCCCACGTGTAACCCTTTGAGAAATCAGGCTTTGGCGGGCAGTCGGGGCTGCCGAGGTGGGTCGATGCGTACAGGACCTGTTTGCCGCCAGGCAGGAAATACGAGCACGTTGTACGGCCCTTGCCGGTGCTGACCATCTTCAGGCCCGTGCCGTCGCGCTTCATGATGAAGATCTGGTCGCAGCCGAGGTCGCCGTGTGTCGACTGGAAGGAAAGCCACTTGTTGTCGAACGAGAAGTAGGCTTCGGCGTTCTCGCCGCCGTTGGTGAGCTGGCGGATGTTGCGGAGGTGTTTCTCGTTGGGGAGCGCGAGGGACGAAGACTGGGCCGCAGATGACGCAGATAACGCAGATTCAGAAATTTCAGTGTCGAACCCCTTGGATGGCGAGGGCGTATCGGGCTTCTTCTCGGGCTCGGTCTTGACGGGCCGCGCCGGCGCGTTCGCAAGGTCCCACAGCGTGAGGTAGCAGGTGCGCGCGACCTTCTCCATCTTGGAGTAGTTGAGCTTTTCGGGCGTGTCGGTGGGTTGGTGGTAGTCGTCGTTGCCGCCGTCAAAATAGGAGATGATCGGGACGTTCTTTCGCGCGAAGTACAGGTGGTCGCTTGCCGCAAACCGGATGTCGGACTGTTTGTAGGTCGTGACGAGTCCGGCCTGTTTCGCGGCGGAGTACGTGATGGTCTCGAGCCCGTTGTAGCCGAGCGAGCCTTCGACGCTCATCCAAAGGGCGGGATCGATCTTTGGCGCGTTCGGATCGACCTTTTTTGGCGCGACTGGGCCGCCGACCGCTGCGTGCGGGTCGCCGCCGGCGGACGGGTCTCCGTCGCGGCCGATCATGTCGAGATTGATGTAGGTGACGGTCTTGTCGAGCGGGAAGAGCGGGTGGTCCACGTAGTGTTTCGAGCCAAGCAGGCCTTTTTCCTCGGACGACCAGAACGCAAAGACCACTGTTCGCTTGGGTTTGGCGGGATTCTTGGCGAACGCGCGCGCGATCTCGAGAACGCCGGAAGTCCCGGACGCGTTGTCGTCGGCGCCGGGCCAGACGTAGCCGCCACGGGCTCCTTCGTGATCGTAGTGGGCGCCGATCATGACTATCTCACCCGCAAGGGCCGGATCGGATCCGGGGATCATCCCCAACACGTTGCGGGTGCTGAGGATACGGGAGTCGACGGTAACGTCGATGGTCATCTTGCGGTCGACGAGCGGGAAGCTGGCGGGCTTCATGGTGCTGTCGATCTTCTTCTGGAGGGAGGCGGTCGACTCGTTGGTGCCTTCGAAGATGTTCTGGGCGACGCGCTCGGTGACCTTGACGGTGGAGACGCCGCTGAATCCGCCGTGGAGGGCCGCTCCGGCCTCTTCGTTGGCGAGGACCATTTCGCGGCGCGGCGGCAGGTTGTGGACGTTCTTGGCGGACGGATCGTCCTTTGGCGCTTTGTTTTCAGCGAGTTCGCGTGAGAGCGGGGCGTCGGCGTTCGGCGAGTCGATGATGATGATGGCGACGGCGCCGGCCTGTGCTGCGGCCATCGCCTTATATATTGATGCGAAGCGGCCGAAGTACCGGCGGCGGTTCTCGGGTTTGTAGAACCACGACGCGTCGCTGCCCTTTCCGGGTGCGCCGTCGATGGCGACGGCGATCTTTCCCTTCACGTCGACGCCGGCGTAGTCGTCCCAGTTGGCGTCCTTGACAGTGTAGCCGTAGCCGACGAACACGAGCGGCGCGGTGCGCGAAATCGACGAGGTGATGTTTGCCGTGAAGTCGACCTTTGGCTCGTAGGAGTAGCGGGTGACGGTTTCGCCGGCGCGTGTTTCGAGGCTGAGTGCCTGGGAGACGGGCGTGACCTCGGCGACTTCGAAATTCTGGAAGTACGAGACGTCGCGCTTGTCGGGCGGGCCGGATGCGTCGCCGGCGGGTGCGACGCCGGCGAGCGAAAGGACGGAGGCGATGTAGTCGCCGGCGATTTCGAGCTGGGGGGAGGCGGCTTCGCGGCCCTGCATGGCGTTGGAGGCGAGGAAGCGTTCGTGTGCCTTCATGCTGTCGGCCGAGATGGCGTCGTAGCCCATGGCAGCAGCCGACGGCGGGCTTGGATCGCCGGTGCGCGCGAACGAGACGGTTGGGACGACCGAGAGAAAGAGGGCGAGGGCTACCGCGCGGGCGGCGAGCGATCGAAGCTGCATCTGTGTCCTCCGAGGTGTGGGTGCGTGAAGACGGGAATGTAAGCACAGCGGCTGCGGTCACGGCAATGGGTCGAAGCCAGCGCACGCCGTTCTGACACAGAGCCGGGCCCGGTAGGGCCCGGTCTATACCGATGGAGTCCGGGCGCTACCGCACCCGGCTCTGTGTCAATGGTTGGGGCCCGAGCGCTACCGCGCCCGGCTCTGTGTCAATGGTTGGGGCCCGGGCGCTACCGCGCCCGGCTCTGTGTCAAACGTTGCGCGTGGTTTACTCTCTGCTCTCTGTGATCAACGAAAAGAGACTCGTCGTCGTCATGCCGGCGTACAATGCGGGGCGAACGCTCCGACGGACCTATGACGACCTGCCGCACGACATCGTCGACGAGGTGATCGTCGTCGACGACGCGAGCCACGACGACACGGTGGCGGTCGCCCGCGAGTTGGGGTTGACGGTCGTCCTGCACGAGCGGAATGAGGGGTACGGCGCCAACCAGAAGACGTGTTACGCGGCCGCGCTCGAGCGCGGAGCCGACATCGTCGTCATGGTCCATCCGGATTACCAGTACTCGCCGAAGCTCTGCGGACCGATCGCGTGGATGGTCGCTTCGGGCGAGTACGACGTTGTCCTTGCGTCGCGGATCCTCGGGAATTCGGCGCTCGACGGGGGCATGCCGCTGTGGAGATATCTCGCGAACCGCGCGCTGACAGTGTTCGAGAATGTCATGCTCGGTGCGAAGCTCTCGGAGTACCACACCGGGTACCGGGCATACTCGCGCGAGGTGCTCGAGAGACTCCCGCTTCTCGAAAACTCCGACGACTTTGTGTTCGACAACCAGGTGATCGCTCAGGTGATTCGCCTTGGATTCAGGATCGGCGAGATCTCGTGCCCGACGCGCTACGATGGCGAGTCGTCCTCGATCAACTTTCGCCGGAGCTGTGTCTACGGCATGGGCGTGCTCGCGACGTCGATCGCGTACCGGCTCTCGGTCCTCGGGGTCGTCGAGAATCCCATCTTCGATCCGACCGGGAGGCGGCTCGAGCCAGGCGGAGTCGCGGAACGCAAGGCGGTGGATCCGGAGGCCGGCGCGTCCGTGCGCGCGGACGGAGCGTTTGACCGACTGCCGTCTGCGCTCCTTCCGGTGCTGGTCTTTCTCGCGTCACTCGTGGCGCAATTCGCGCGGCGACCCGATCTCTTTCTGCGGCCGCAGTTTTTTGCCGAGGACGGGCTCTTCTACGCGCAGGCGCACAACCTTGGTGCGTTTGCACCGCTGTGGACCGAGAGCAACGGCTACCTCCAACTGCTTCCGCGCATGGTGGCCGCGTTCGCCCAGGCGGTCCCGCTCGCGTGGGCGCCCGTGGTCATGCTCGTCGCCGGCGCGTGCATAAACGCGCTCCCGCCAGCGTTCGTCGTCTCGCGGCGTATGCGCACGGCGGTCCCGTCGGTGTTGGCGCAACTCCTCCTCGCGGCACTCTTCATGGCGATGCCTGGCGTAAAGCACGTCGCGACGATCCTCACGTACAGCCAGTGGTATCTGTCGCTGGTTGCCTTGATGATCGTGATCGCCGAGCCGCCGCGCACGCGAGCCGGCACTGCTACTGACTTCGCGGTGCTCGTGGTCTCGGGGCTGAGCGGCCCGTACAGCATCCTGCTCGCTCCCGTTGCCATCGTGCACTGGTGGCTGAGGTCGTCGGCGCGCGCGTTTCGCGTCGCGGCGCTGTTCGTCACGACGGGCGCGGTGCAGCTCGTGACAATCCTGACGATCGGGCTCGCGGCCCGCTCGGGGGCGCCGCGCGGCGCGTCGGTGT
>JBGAKX010000100.1:0-16251 GCA_044224215.1 Blastocatellia bacterium | reverse complement strand
GGTTCTCCATCGAATGCCCATTGGAGGGGCCTTTGTCGCGCGCTCGGCGGATCCGCACCTCGAGAACTTGCGGGGCGCGCTCGCAATATCGCGCGTGCCCGTGGTTGATCTCTCAGCGGGCGACAGCTTTGATATAGGAGGCGCTCGCGTCGACGCCCTCTGGCCCGACGACGGTGCCGCACGCGGAAACAACGCTTCGCTTGTCGTTCGGATTTCGTATGGATCGCGAAGCTTTCTCTTCACGGGCGACGTCGAGCGGCAGGCGGAACGCGCGCTGGTCGACGGCGCGAGTGTTCGTCGAATCGCGCTGCACTCGGACGTGCTGAAGGTCGCCCACCACGGCAGCCGCACATCGTCGACGGACGCGTTTCTCGGGTCGGTCTCGCCGCGCTGGGTGGTCATCTCGGCGCCGCGCGTGTCTCCGTACGGCCATCCGCACGCGGACGCACTCGCGCGCCTCGCGCGCTCGCGAGCGTCCATCGTGCAGACGGGAACCGGCGGCGCCGTCGAATTCGTGACCGACGGCACGTCGCTCGACGCGCGCGGTCTCGGCGCCGACGCAACCTTTTCGGCCGAGGTTTCGACAATGCAGCACCCGACACTTCGGGCGGCGAGGAACGCACGTGAGCGAGCGATACATCAGTGACACCGACGCGGCGGAGTTCGAATCCGACGAGAGCCTCAGGCGCGTCTACGGCGATCACGCAATCTTCCAGAGGGTCGGCGCATTCACGCTGGTCCATCTCGACACCCCGACGCCGGACGTGCTCGAGAAACGGCAGGCAGAGTTCAGTCCCGACGAGTACTTCTTTGACGACTGCCCGCTGTGCCAGCACGCGCGCGACAGCGGCGGGCACATCATCTTTGACGCCTCCGACGGCGACGACGAGGACGATGCCGAGGAATCAAACGAGACGGATCCGTCGGGGCGCGTGAACGACGACACGCGGTTACAACCGTCGATCGAATTCGACCACGCGATGCAGGAGCTGTCGAAGTGCGCAATTACATTCGACGACGCGGCCAAGACTCGCGTTCCCGAATGGCTCGCGGACCGCATCGGCTTTGACGTGCTGATCCTTCACGACACGATCATGTCGACGATCTGGGACCGCGAAAGCGACCGGGCCGTCGAGCCGATCGAGACGCAGATCGGCCGCGCGTTCACGACGATCGCAGCCGCGCGCAAGGAAGCGCCCGAGCTCGAGGACGTCGCGCGTCCGCTGGAGGAAGCGCTCAGGCGTGTCGTTGCCGCGTGGAGGGCCCTGTGACCCCGCACCCCGGCATGCGGTCATGCGGTTGCCGTGATCGACGAGGCAATCCTCCGCGCCGTGCGCGTCATCGCGAGCGTCGCGAACTCGTCAGGCGCGACCCAGCGCGTCCTCGACGCGAGGGCTCGTCCGGTACTGCGCGTGCATCGGCACACATGCAGCACGACGCGGAAATGCGAAAACGAATGGCGCACCGCGTCGACTTCGCGGCACGTGCCGACGACGATCGCAGTCTTCTCGCGGATTCCGCGCGCACACGCCGACTCGGGTGTTTCGCCGTCGGCGATCCGTCCGCCGGGGAACTCCCACAACCCGCCGAGCAGTCCGTGTGCCGGCCGGCGAACCATCAGCCATCGTCCGCGCCGTGCGACGAGGCCACATGCGGCGTTCACGAGCGGCCTTTGAGACGGTCTGGACTTCGACGGCCACCGTTCGGGGTTTCCTGCATTTCGGGCCGCACACCGCGCGGCAAGCGGGCACCGGTCGCACACGGGCGCGCGCGGAGTGCACACCGCCGCGCCGAGATCCATCAGCGCCTGGTTGAAATCGCCCGGCCGGGACGGCGCGAGTATCCGCGCGGCCAGCGCGTCGATCGCTCGCCGCACATCTGCGCGCGCCGGATCGCTGTCGATCGCGCCGAGCCGCGCGAGGACTCTCAAACCGTTGGTGTCGAGCGCAGCCACTTGCTCGCCAAACGCGATCGACGCAACTGCCGCGGCGGTGTATGGCCCGAATCCGGGGAGCCGAACGAGACGGTCGACAGTGCGGGGAAGCACGCCGTCGTGGTTCGCAACGAGCTCGCGGGCGGCGCGGTGCATTGCGCGCGCCCTGCCGTAGTAGCCCAGTCCTTCCCACAGCTCGAGCACGCGGTCGAGGTCGGCCCGGGCCAGGTCGTGGACCGTAGGCATCGCCGCGAGGAACCGTTCGTAGTAGCCGGCGACGCGTGCGACCTGCGTCTGCTGCAGCATGATCTCGCTGACCCAGATGGCGTACGCGTCGCGTGTCCGCCGCCACGGCAGGTCGCGCCGGCTCCGATCGAACCAGTCGAGAAGCCGTCGCCGGAACCACACCGCGTCTCGAACCGTCGCGTCCATCGCGTCGCGTATACTGACCGGCCATGACGGCGCGACGCAACAAGCGCGAAGTGCTGCTCGACGGGCTCCACGAGATCGATCTCGAGGTGACGCTGTTCGGAGGGCAGACGTTCCGTTGGCGGCGGACGGGCGACTGTTCGGCCGACGGCTGGATCGGCGACCGTCCGGTGCGCGTCACCGTGCGTGCAGACGGGCTCGTGGTCTCGCCGCGAAACTCCGTATTTGCCGGACTTGCGGACGCCGCGCACGTGTACTTTGACGCGGGTCGCGATTACGGCGCGATCCGCACGCAGCTTGATCGCGACGGAAAGCTTCCGGTGACGGCGCCGGGGCTCAGGATCCTGAGGCAGCCGCCGTTCGAAACCGCGATCACGTTCATCGCGTCCGCGAACAACAACATCATCCGGATCGGACGAACGATCGCGGCACTGTGCGACATGGTCGGGTCGGAGGTTGCCGCGGACGGAGAACTGCGACGCGCATTTCCTCGACCCGAGCAACTCGCGGAGGTGAGCGTCGAACAACTTCGGCGCGACGCCAACCTCGGCTACCGCGACGAGTACGTGTTCAATGCGGCGCGCATGGTCGCAGCGGGCGAGATCGATCTCGCGGCGCTCGACGGGCTGACCAACGAGGCGCTGAGGGCCGAGCTCTGCCGTCTGCCCGGTGTCGGGCCGAAGGTGGCGGATTGCATCGCACTGTTCGGGTACGGGCGGATGGACGTGTTCCCGGTCGATACGTGGGTCCGCAAGGCGTACTCGGCGCTGTACCTCGGTGACGACGAGCGGGTGACGGATCGGGTGATCGGCGAGCTGGCGAGGGCGAGGTTCGGGGAGTACGCGGGGTTGGCGCAGCAGTACCTGTTCGAGGCCGCGCGGCGGGGTGAGCGGACACAGAGCCGGGCCCGGTAGGGCTCGGCCTGCCGCACATCCATATCGACGTCGAAAGTACGGGCCGCGCCCTACCGGGCCCGGCTCTGGCTCATGAATTGTGCGAAAGTACGGGCCGCGCCCTACCGGGCCCGGCTCTGGCTCACGAATTGTGCGATCTCGATCACGTCTGGCCCGTCCACCCGTCGTCGTTGCGCCGGAACGCGTCGCGAATTCCGGCGACGACATCCTCCGCGAGAGGCCCCCGCGCGACGAGCTCCGCGTTGTGCACCAGGTGCTCGAGACTCCGCGTGCCCACGATGCAGCTGCCCACACCCGGCAGATACGCCGCGAACCGCAGCGCGAACTCCTGCCACTCGCACGCCCCGGGGTCGAGCCGCATCGCCTGCATCCTCACCCAGTACGGCTCGCAGTAGTCGCCCACCGGACGCTCCGTAAACCGCCACGGCGCGTTTGCAACCGGCCGCTTCGCGATCACACCGATCCCTCGCTCGGCCGCAGTCCGCAACCCGCCGTCGATCACCCGCTGATCGAACAGGTTGACCGACGTCTGGAGACTCCCGAATCTGCCCGACTCCGCGGCCCACGCGAGGTCCTCGTTGTCGCCCGAATACGCTGCTGTGCGGACCTTTCCGGCCGCAACCGCGTCGTCGAGCGCCGCGATGACGTCGCCGCGCTCGAGCGTCGCCGCAGGGCACGAATGCAGATGGACGATGTCGATCCAGTCGGTCTGCAACCGCCCGAGCGCCACGTCCACGCCGCGCGCGACGCACTCGTACGTCCAGTCCTCGGTGCCCGCAATGTCGTAGCCGACCTTTGTCGACAGCACGATGTCCGACCGGCGCCACGACAGGTGCCGGCCGATCCGCTCCTCGGACATGCCATAGCCACGCGCGGTGTCGATCAGTCGAACACCGGCGTCGACCGCGTCGTTCAACAGCGCTCCGACGTCGTCCTCGGACATCGCGGGATCCCCGATGTGCCCGGCGCCAAACCCCAGCGCCGGCACGACGAGGCCGGTGCGCCCGAATGCTCTGTGCTGCCAGTCGACGGACTCGCTCATCCGAGGAACTTATACCCAACCCCGTAGATGGTGATAATGAATCGCGGGTGATTCGGGCTGTCCTCGACCTTCTTTCTGAGCTTTGCGACGTGCATGTCGACCGTTCGCGTGAACAGCGAGCTGCTCGAGTTCCAGACCGCCCGCAGCATCTGGTCGCGCGTCACGACCTGCTGCCGGTTGTCCACAAAGAACTTCATCAACTTGAACTCGAGCGGCGACAGGTCCAGCGACTGGCCGCACTTTGTGGCCTCGAGCATGCGGAAGTCGAGCCGAACGTCGCCGAACTCATAGAACGTCGTCGTGTCCGAGCCGTTGTGGCTGCGCCTTAACACCGCCTCGACGCGCGCCATCAACTCCATGAAACTAAAGGGTTTCGTGATGTAGTCGTCTGCGCCGAGCTTCAGGCCCAGTACCTTGTCGACCTCCTGGCCGCGAGCCGTCAGCATGATGATGGGCACGTCGTTGCGGCTTGCGCGGATCTGGCGGCAGACGTCGAGACCGCTCATCTCGGGCAGCATCACGTCGAGCAGGATAAGCGTCGGGCGCTCGGAAGCGGCCATCCGGACCGCGCTCGCGCCGTCCGATGCCACCATGACGCCAAACCCCTCGTACTCGAAACCATCGCGGAGAGCAAAGGCCGTAGCCTCGTCATCCTCGACGATCAGAACCTGCCCGGTCGGTCGCGGATCGGGCACTTCCTTGGCAACGCGCAATACGGATTCCATCATGGCTTGCTCCCCCGAGGCTCTGCGCCGTGTTCGAAATCAAGGTGAAAGACGTCGTCCGTGAGCGCCCGTTTGGGCGCATGTGAGTCTGTAACGCGAGCAGCGGCAGGAAATTGCAGCGTAAACGTACTTCCCGAGCCGACTTCGCTCGTCACCTGCACACGGCCACCGTGCGCCTCGACGATGTGTTTGACCAGCGACAGGCCCAACCCGCTGCCCTTCACGTTGTGGACCAGGCCCGTGCTGACGCGGTGAAAGCGGTCAAAGATCTTGCGCAGCTCGTCCTGCGGAATGCCGACGCCGAGGTCGGTCACCGACACAGAAACCCAGTCCCCGTCCCTCCAGACGCGCACGCCGATCGTCCGCGAAGTCCCCGAGTACTTGATCGCGTTGTCGAGCAGGTTCGTGATCGCCTGCGTCACGGCATCCGGATCGAGCGAGACCACCGGAAGCGGCTCGTCGGGTACCTCGAATTCGAGCTGGAACCCCTGCTGCACCAGCCGCACCTCGTGCATCCGCAGCACTTCGGCCACGATGAACTCGATGTGGTGCTCGGCGAACTCGTACGTACGCTGGCCCGATTCGATCTTCGAGAAGTCGAGGATGTTGTTGATCAGCTTGGCGAGCCGCTCGCTCTCGGTCTCGATGTACTCGCCGTACCTTCGCAGCTTGTCGGGCTCGATCTCCCGGCCGGACCGCAGGAACTCGCCCAGCACGCGGATCGACGAGAGCGGCGTCCGCAGCTCGTGCGATACGTTCGACACGAAGTCCGACTTCATCTGCGAGATCTTGAGCTCCTTGCCGGCGGCGCGCAGCGCCAGCGCGATGCCAACGACGAGCGCGATCGAATTGAGCACCGTCAGCGAGATGTTCAGATCAAAGTTTCGCGTCGCCAGCTCCTCGTGCGTCAGGCCGTGCGTCGTCGCGCCGAGCGTCCAGTTCGAAAACGCGAGCTGCAGCGGCACCACCACGTCGGCCTTCGTGTTCGTGACCGGCCGCGTCGACGTGACCACACGCCCCGCGTCGTCGAGGACAAACACCGTCATCTCGTCGAGCTCGGCCTGCGAAAACGACTCGCGGAGCGCGTCCGGCAGCGTCTGCGGCAGCACGTTGTTCCTGAAGTAGTTCGAATCGACGATCATCCCCGCCACGCCGACCGCTCGCGATGACGCGTCGGTGATCGGCTTTGCGATGATCCGGTTGTCGGGATCGTCGACGCCGAACACGAGCCGGTCGCGGTCGACCGACGCGTCGCGCAGGATCAGGCTGAAGTACGACGACGACGCCGAGAAGGCGGCCCAGTGCTCGGACCGCTTCTCGCGGACCATCGTGCGGGTCGCCGGATCGTAGAGCGTGACCTTGACCAGGTTCGGCTCGTTCGAGAACGGAGAGCTGATGAAGTACCACTTCACGCCTTCGGCCGGCGCGTTCCTGAAGTACACCTCGACCGCGTCGTCGTCCTTGTCCTTGAGGATCGCCTGCGGCGGCAGGTTCAGCGCCTGGATGGCGCGGTCGCGATAAAAGCCCTGCACGTCCGTCGCCACGTCGCCGAGACGATGCTCCCACGAGGCCTGGCGGGCGAGCGGCGACGTCTTCTGCAATTCGGTCAGCGACCGGTACTGCGTCCACAGGTTGACGAGCAGCGGCGCGATGATCGCGCAGATTCCGATCCAGATGATGTAGCGCCGGCGGAACATGCTTCTCGGATTATAGGGACACACGGCCGGTTCGCGCGTCGGCCGTGACGACGACTTCACCCCGTTTTACAGAGATTTACAACCGATCCCGTTGGTTCGACACCGGGTGTAGTACGGGTCGCGGGCCGTGAAGTTCAGCAAACGGGCGCGTTCGCCGGGGTTCGCCGCCCGCGACTGGTGTGGTGAAATAGCGGTCGTGGCGCGCCTGCTCTTTCTGACGAGCTCGTTTCCGTCGACGCCCGACGACGGCGTCTGCGGCTACATTGCGGACCTCGCCGCCGAGCTCGTCGCGTCGCACGGCCACCACGTCCGCGTCGTCACGCCGGCGGCGTTCGGTCCGACGGACGACCGCGGATTCGCTCCCATAGAGATCGTCCGCTTCACCTATCCGACGCCAGGCGCGAAGGCGTTTTCGTCGGATCGCGACGCCGGCGCGGCGCTGCAAAGCTCGCCTGCGGCAAAGGCCGAAGCGGTCGTGTTTCTCGGCGCGTTTGCGCGTGCTGCGCGCCGCGAGTCGGCCTGGGCGGACGCGATCGTCTCGCACTGGCTGGCGCCGTCCGGAATCGTCGGCGCCGCGTTGCGCCGCCCCGACCGGCCGCATGTGGCAGTCGCGCACGGCGGGGACGTCCACCTGTTGTCCGCGACCGCGTACGGCGCGCGCATCGCCCGATGGGTTCTCGGGAGGTCGGACCGGGTTGCGTGCGCCGCCAGCTGGCAACTCTCTGCAATTGAACGACTTGCCGGTCCGAAGGCGCCGCCTGCCGACCTTGTGAGGATGGGCGCGAGCATCGGCCCTCGGCCCGACCCGTCGGACGTGGACGCGTTCCGGCGGGCGCACAGCCTGTCAGACACTCCCGGAGTGCTGTTTCTCGGACGGTTGGTGCCGATCAAGGGAGTCGACGTATTGCTCGACGCCGCGTCAGCCGCGCCCGACGTCGCAGTCTGGATCGCCGGCGACGGTCCCGAAAGCGAGGCGTTGCGCGCAAAGGCCGCCGCCGCTAGACTCCGCGTTTCGTTTCTGGGGCGGCTCGGCCGCCGTGAGCGACGACTGGCGCTGGAGGCGTGTTCTGCAGTGGTGATCCCATCGATCGTGGACGGCAATGGACGACAGGAAGGCGCTCCGGTCGTGGCGTCCGAAGCGCTTGCCGCCGGCCGTCCGATCATTGCCACGCGTACTGGTGAACTGCCGACGATGCTCGACGACGGCCGGAACGCATTGCTGGTCGAACCAAACGACGCGGCAGCGCTCGCTCGAGCGCTCGGGCAAATTGCCGGAGACGCCGGGTTGCGGAGCCGGCTTTCGGCCGGTGCCGTATCGGGCGCCGAGGAGTTCACGATTTCGCGAACCGCGGAGCGGATCGCGGCGATGATTGCCGACGTCCTCGATCGCAGGAAACACCCGAACGTGACGACCAGATGACGACCGAAGTCCAGGACACCGAAGACGTCGCAACGCGCGCCGGCCGCGGCACGATCTACATCACCGCGTCCAAGCTGTGGTTCATGGTGACCGGCGCCGCGATCTATTTTGTGCTGCCGCGTCTCGTGTCGCCGGCAAACCTCGGCGTCTACAAGGTCGTCATCGGTCTCGTGTCGGTCATCAACGCCGTCGTGGTCACCGGCACGGTGCAGACCGTCTCGAAGTTCGTCTCGCAGACACCGGAGCTCGCCGACGCGATCAAGCGAAAGGCGCTCCTGCTGCAGTGCGTGCTCGGCGGCGGAGCCGCCGTGGCATTTGCGCTCGCCGCCCCGCTCGTCGCGACGGCACTCAATGACGCGAGTCTCACGCCGTACCTGCGGCTTGCGGCGCTCATCACCGCGAGCTACGCGTTCTATGCGGTCTTTGTCGGCGTTCTCAACGGCCGCAAGGAGTTCCTCAAACAGGCCGGTATCGACGCGTTCTATTCGACAGCCAAGCTCGTGCTGATCATCGCGTGCACCGTCGCCATGGGGTACACGCTGACGGGAGCGATCTCGGGCTTTGCCGCCGCGGCGTTCGCCGCGCTGCTCGTCGGCGCGCTCGTTGTCGGCGTGCGGGGACGCGCGAGCGACGCGCCCGTCGGCTTTGGAAACCTGCTGCAGTTCCAGGTGGCGCTGATCGTCTTTCTCCTCGTCAACAACCTGCTGATGAAGACGGACCTGCTGATCGTCAAGGCGACGATCTCGGCCGATCCGCAGGCGGCGAGCGAGGCGGCGGGCGTCTACGGCGCCGCGCTCGATTTCGCCTACATCGTCTTTCAGATCATCATCTCGATCACGTTCGTCATCTTCCCGATCGTGTCGGAGGCCGCCTTCCGCGAGAACCTCGACGCGATCCGCAGTTACGTTCGCGAGACGATCCGCGCGACGCTCATCATCTGCGCGCTCCCCGCGGTGATCTTCTCGGCGAACGCGGCCGAAGTGCTCCACCTCGTCTATCCGCCGCCCTACGCCGCCGGCGCGCCGGCGTTGCGCATCGTCGCGCTCGGCATGCTGAGCTTTGCGGTCATCACGGTGCTGTGCTCGGTGATCTCGAGCGTCGGCCGGCCGTGGGTGTCGGTCGCTGTCGTCGCAGTGACGCTTGCGATCGATGCAGGGCTGAACTTCGTGCTCGTTCCGCGGTACGGGCTCGTCGGTGCGGCGGTCGGGACGACGATCGCGATGGCGGTCGGGGCTGCTGCAGCGTCCGTGGTCGTGTCGTCGCGGTTTGGCGCGATCGTCGCGCCGATGACGATTGTCCGCGTCGGGATCGCGGCCGCCGCCGTGTACGCGATTGCGCTCGCGATTCCGCTCGACGCGCTCGTGGCGCCGCTCGGCGGGAGCATCCTGCCAAAGATCGCGGTGGCGGTCGAATGTGCCATTCTTGGAGTGCTCTACCTCGGCATTCTGATCGGCGTGCGAGAGATCGGACGCGCGGAGTTCCAACTCGCCCGGCGGATCGCCGGAATCAAGTAGATTCGCGCGGCACGTGGCGGTACTCTAGAGCGCCATGGATCTCGACCCGAACGTCTTGTTCAACATGGCATCAGCATTTCTCGGCGAGGACATCGGCCGGGGCGACGTGACCACGCAGGCGACCGTCCGGCCGTCGGTGCGAGGCCGCGGCCGTTTTCTTGCAAAGCAGCCGCTCGTCGTGGCGGGGCTCGAGGTCGCCGAGGCGATCTTTTCGAACCTCGAGCCCGGAATGGAGCTCGAGGCGTTCGTCTATGACGGCGAGCGCGCGGCGGAAGGGCAGGAGTTCGCGCGAATCGAAGGGCTCGCCCAGGTGCTGCTGATGGGTGAGCGGACGGCGCTGAATCTGATCCAGCGAATGTCGGGAATCGCGACGGTCACGCGCCGCTATGTTGACGCGATCGACGGAACGCGCGCCCAGGTCGTCGATACGCGGAAGACCGCGCCGGGGTTGCGGATGCTCGACAAGTACGCCGTGCTGATCGGCGGCGGCCGGAATCACCGGTTCGGGCTCGACGACGGCTGTCTGATCAAGGACAACCACATCGCGCTCGCGGGCGGAATCCGCGAGGCGATGACGCGCGCGCAGCAGAGCATGAGCCACCTGTTGCGCATCGAGATCGAGGTGGGATCCATCGACGACCTTCGCGAGGCGCTGCAGTGCGGCGCCGACGCGATCCTGCTCGACAACATGAGTCCGGAACGGCTGCGCGAAGCCGTCGAACTCGTTCGCTCTGAGCCGGGCGGTGATGACATCCTGCTCGAGGCATCCGGCCGTATCACGCTCGAGAACATCCGCTCCTATGCCGAGACGGGTGTCGACCTGGTGTCGGTCGGTGCGCTCACGCACTCGGCTCCGGCTGCCGATATCAGCTTCAAGATCGTGCCGATGTAGCTTTCGGCGCGACGCCCCAGGAGGACAGGCCATGAGTTCAAATCAACGCGTTCGTCTCAAGCTCGATCGCGTCGAAGGCCTTTCGGACGGCTCGAGGATCTGGACGGAGGTCACGGTGTCGTGGCAAGGCGCGCCGGTTCACGGACGCAGCCCGTTGTTCGATCCCGGCGAGCACGGTGCAGCCCTGCGCGGCGCGGCGCTCGCGACGCTCGACGCGGTCGAGTCGTTCGTCGAGCGTGCCTTCTACTGCAACCTCAACGAGGTCGACCGGGTCCACGCGCTCGGCAAGGAACTAGTGGTTCTCCTGATCGACATGAATTTCGAGGGGCGCCAGATCCAGCTCTTCGGAAGCTGTCGCGCGGGCGACGACCCGATACAGGCCGCCGCCAAGGCGGCCCTCGACGCGACGAACCGGTACATCGACATTGTCGTCGGGCAACGCAACCAGAATGGATAGTCCTCGCGACGTCGTCCCCTACCTGGCGGGCAGGCTCGCCGGTGAAGCGCGCATCTATGCGCAGCTCGATTCGACGAACTCGTTGCTGAAGGAACTGGCGGACGACGGCGCCGCGGAAGGACTTGTGATTGTCGCGGACGAGCAGACGTCGGGTCGCGGACGGCACGGGCGCGCCTGGCGAAGTCCCGCCGGTGCGGGGTTGTACGCGTCGGTCCTTCTGCGCCCGGTGATCTCGGTGTCCGACGTGGCGTTGCTCTCGCTCGCGGCTGGTCTCGCGGTCGCCGATACGCTGACAGGGCTCGCCGTAATGCCGGTCGAACTGAAGTGGCCGAACGACGTGCTCGTTGCGGGCCGCAAGATCTGCGGAATCCTCGCCGAGGCGAGTTTTCGCGACAATCGCGCGGACTGGGTGGTGCTCGGCATCGGTATCAACCTCCACGTCGAAGCGGTTCCGCTCGAGATGAGCGATCGTGCGACCTCGCTCGATCAGGAAGGCGTTCCGATCGAGGCGCGGGAGCTGCTGCTTCCGCTGCTCGCAGGACTCGGCCGGTGGTACGGCCGTCTCGAGACCGCGGGCGCCGACGCCATCGTGTCGGAATGGTCGGCGCTGTCGCCGATGTCGACCGGACGCGTCGTGCGGATCGACGACGGGCGCGAGGTGTTCGAGGCGACGACCGATGGAATCACGCCGGCAGGAACGTTGCGCGTGCGACTGGCGGATGGGCATACGACCACGCTGTCGGCGGGCGACGTCACGCTCAAGCCGGGCGTGGCGCGTGACTAGCCGGGTTGTTGCCCGGGTATCGCCGGTGTAGCCTTCCGACCGATGCTCCTCGTAATCGACGTTGGAAACACCAACACGGTGCTCGGTCTGTACGACGGCGACCGGATGATCCACAGCTGGCGGTTGACGACCGAGCGGCAACGCACGACCGACGAGTACGGAATCCTGTGTCGAAACCTGTTCGACCTGAGCGGCGTGAAGTGGGACGAGATCACGGCGGTCGCGATCGCGTCGGTTGTTCCGCCGCTCAACTACACGCTCAGGCGGATGTCGTCGGTCTACTTCCACGTCGAGCCGCTGTTCATCGATCCGGCGGTCAACTCCGGCATGCCGGTGCTCTACAACCCACCGTCCGACGTCGGCGCGGACCGGATCGTCAACGGCGTCGCGGCGTACGAGCGATACGGCGGGCCGTGCATCGTCGTCGACTTTGGAACGGCAACCACGTTCGACGCGATCTCTGCCAAGGGCGAGTATCTTGGCGGCGTGATATGTCCCGGCATCCAGGTTTCGGCCGAAGCGCTGTTTGCGCGTGCCGCGCGGCTGCCGCGGGTGGAGATCGCTCGCACGGAGCACGTGATCGGGACGTCGACGGTCACGTCCATCCAGAGTGGTCTTTTTCACGGGTACGTCGGCATGGTGGAAGGGATTCTGCGGCGAATGGTTGACGAGCTGGGCGGTTCGGCGCGGGTCATCGCGACGGGCGGTCTGGCGACGATGATCGGGAAGGGAACGGACCTGATCGAGACGGTCGATCCGGACCTGACGCTCGAGGGGTTGCGGCTGATCTACGAGCGGAACCGGCATGGATGAAGAGCGCGGGCTCAACTACTTCAACTATTTCACCGAGGTTGAAGACACGTTCGTCCGCCGGCGCGGCGCGCATCTCCTGGTATCACCGCTCGACTGGGCGTTGATCGAGAGCTGGAAGGAGATCGGCATCCCGTTGCACGTGGTACTGCGGGCGATCGAGTCGGCGTTCGACCAGTTCGATTCGCGGCCGCATCCGCATCGTCGCGTGAACTCGATCTTCTACTGCCAGCAGGCGGTGGAGTCGGCGTTCGAGGAGCACCGGCAGTCGATGGTCGGTGCGGACGAGTCGGCGGGAGAGCCGTCCGAGTGGGAGTTTCCGCGCGACACGGTCGAGGTATATCTCGCGCGGGCTGCCGAGGATCTGGTTCGTGCGCTCGGGGCGGATATTCCGCCGGCGATGGCGGAGGCACTGGAGAGGGCATCGGGGCGGCTCGACGAGATCCGGACGGCGATCGCGGCCGAGGTGTATCTGAACACGGAGAACCTCGAGCGCGATCTGACGGCGCTCGAGGCGCTGATCGAAAAGGCGCTGGTGGAGGGTGCGGCGACGGATGTGCTCGAGCCGGCGCGGGCGGATGCAAAGAAGCAGCTCAAGCCGCACAGGAAGGCGATGGACAAGGCGATCTACCAGCAGACGTTCGACCGGTTCGTGGCGCGTTCGCTGCGCGAGCACTATCGCATCCCGAGGTTGAGCCTGTTCTTCATGCAGTAGGGAACAGCCGCAGATTCCGCAGATTCCACAAATTTGCGTTTATTCGCGGCCAGAATCCCGCCGAGTGCGTTTGATCTCGGCGCGATGCTTCTTCTCGCCGAGCCGCTGCTCCTTCGCCGCGCGCGAAGGCCGCGTCGGACGCCGAGGCTTCTCCACGCGCCGCGACTCCGCCAGACGCTCCGCCATCCGCTCGAGCGCCGCCCGACGGTTCGCCGCCTGAGACCGCCGCTCCGTCGCCGTCACCACGATCCCCGTCGGCAGATGCGTCAAACGCACCCCCGTCTCGACCTTGTTGCGGTGCTGCCCGCCCGGCCCGCTCGCGATGAAGAACTCCTCCTCGCATTCGCGCGCCAGCGCGTCCAGATCGATCTCTTCGTCGGCCATACGACGCCGAGTCTACACGATCAACGCCGCCGCAGCCGCAACCGCACGAGGAGCGCCGCATACCGCGCATTCCCGATCAGGTACCGCCGCCACAACCGCCGCGGCTCGGACGCGAATCGATGCAGCCACTCGAGACCCGCACGCTGCATCCACACCGGCGCACGCCTGCTCAGCCCCGCGATATGGTCGAAACTTCCCCCGACCCCCAGACAGAACCTCGCACCCAGATCGCCAAGGTGCTCGTCGAAAAAGAACTCCTGCGCCGGAGACCCCATCGCGACGAACAGCACATCCGGCGCCGCTGCTCGAATTGTCGCGACAACTTCCGCCCCGCGCCCCCGAAAATAGCCGTCACGAAATCCCGCGACTGCAAGCCCCGGATTCGCGCGACGCAGATTGTCGACGGCTGCGGCGACGGCTTCGGGTTTTGCACCGAGAAAGAACACGCGCCACCCGCGTTTGGCGGCGCGGGCAACCAGCAGCTCCATCGTGTCGATGCCCGTGACCCTCCCGGGCAACCGCCCACCGAGCACGCGTGCGCCCCACACCACCGACATTCCGTCCGCCGTGACGAGATCGGCACGCTCGAGAATTCCGGTCAGACGCTCGTCCCCTGCCGCCAGCACGAGCTTCGACGCATTCACGACCACCATCATGTGCGGCCGGTCTTCGGCGATCATCGCCTCGATCCGGTCGATTGCCGACGCCTGGTCGATCGCGTCGACCGGCACCCGTCCGAACATGACCCGGTCGGCGCCCATCAGCGATCCAGAAACGCCTCGTGCCACAGCTCGAGCGTCAGCAACTGATAGACCTTCAGGCTGTTGTCCTCGCGGCCCGACAGGTTGTCGTCGACGATCCGGCGCACCTCGGAATAGTCGAAATACCCGCGACGCGCGACACGTTCGGGTGACAACAACTCGTCGACCATCGGCCTCAGTTCATTCGCCAGCCACGCGCGCACCGGCGCGCGGAAGCCTGCCTTCTTGCGCCACACGATCTCGCGCGGCAGGCGCGACTCGGCGGCGCGCTTCAGCACGTACTTGCTGTGCAGTCCCTTCAACTTCAACTCCGGCGGAACCCGTCCGGCGAGCGCGACGAACTCGTGATCGAGAAACGGCACGCGCGCCTCCAGCGCCACCGCCATGCTCGTCTTGTCGGTATACGTCAGGTTCAGACACGGCAGAAACGTCTTCAGGTCGAGATAGAGCAATTGGTTGAGCGGGTCCTCGGTCGCGACGCGCGCAAGGTGACGACGGTGCTCGCGATACGCGTCCATTCCCTCGGTCGCCTCGCGAAGCGACGGCGAGTACAGCCGCTGCTTCTCGGCATCCGTGAAGTAGGTCCCGAACCCGAGGTACCGGTCGGTCCACGGCATTGCCGCCGACTTTGCCAGCTTCTTGAGATTTCTGAGCGGAGCGTTCAAGCGACCCGGCCGCGTCGCCGGCAACCGGTCCACGACGGGCCGTGTCATCGCCGCCGGCACCGCGTTGTAGTAGTTCGCGAGGCGCATCGCCTTGTGCCGTGGATAGCCGGCGAACAGCTCGTCGCCTCCCATTCCCGACAGCAGCACCGTCAGCGTCTCGCGCGCCTCGCGGCAGATCAGAAAGCTCGTGATGATCGCCGGATCCGCGACGGGCTCGTCCATTGCGAACACCAGACGCGGCAGAAGGTCCATCACGTCGGGCTGCATGATGCGCTCGGACGCGTCCGTGTGAAACAGGTCGGCGACCTTTCGCGCGTATGCGACGTCGTCTTCCTGGATGTCGTACCGCTGGTCCTCTTCGCGAAACCCGATCGTGTAGGTCTGCACCGCGCGGTCCATCCGGTCCGTCATCAGCGCGACGATCAGCGACGAATCGACTCCGCCAGACAGAAACGCCCCGAGCGGAACGTCCGCGATCAACCGACGTTCGACCGCGGCTCCGAGCCCCTCGAGCAGACGCTCGCGCCAGTCGTCTGCCTTCGTCGTCCGGTCCACGTCAAAACGGACGTCCCAGAACTCGGTGATTGCCGGACCTGTATCTCCTTCAGAATAATACAGATAGTGACCAGGCGGGAGCTTTCGGACCGACCGGAAGATAGTCCGCGGATCCGGCACCCACAGAAACGTCAGGTACTGGTTGAGCGCCTCAAAGTCGACCGTTCGGTCAAATCCCGGCAGATCGAGAAACGCCTTGATCTCCGAAGCGAATGCGAATCCCTGCTCGGTGATCGTCCAGTAGAACGGCTTGATCCCGAGCCGGTCGCGAGCGGCGAAGAGCACACGACGCTCGGTGTCCCAGATCGCCAGCGCGAACATTCCGTTGAAGCGTTCGAGACACGCGGCGCCCCACTCGGCGTACGCGTGGACGATGACCTCGGAGTCGGTCGCTGAAACGAACTCGTGCCCGAGCCCGCGCAACTCCTCGCGCAGCGCCTTGAAGTTGTAGATCTCGCCGTTGTAGGTCAGCCAGTAGCGGCCGGTAGCATCGGGCATCGGCTGGTGGCCGGCCGCGGACAGATCGATGATCGAGAGCCGCCGGTGGCCCAGCT
>JBGAKX010000099.1:0-16066 GCA_044224215.1 Blastocatellia bacterium | reverse complement strand
CGGCCAGGCCGTCATGCTCGACCGGCGATAGCGAACGGCCCTACTCGGCGACGGCGTCCAGCTTGACCCCGAACCGCTCGGCCATTCGGTACAACGTGCGCCGATCGACTCCAAGCACTTCTGCGGCGCGCGTCCGGTTTCCGCCGACGGCGTCGAGCACGTGGATGATGTAACGGCGCTCCAACTCGTCGAGCGTCGGCAGATCGACGAACAGGTCCACGGGCCCGGTCCGGATCTCCGGCACGGCCTCGCGGAACTTTGCGGGCAGGTCGTCGCTCGTGATGCGGGCGTCGCGGCTGTAGAGCACCAGGTGCTCGATCGTGTTTTCGAGCTCGCGCACGTTTCCCGGCCACGAGTAGTGCGTCAGCATCCGCATGGCGTCGTCCGAGAGCATGGCATCGCGGCCCGTCGTGGCGCACGCACGTTTCAGAAAATGCGCCACGAGCAGCGGAATGTCCTCGACGCGCTCGCGCAGGCGCGGCACGCGCAGCGTGACGACCGACAGCCGGTAGAACAGGTCTTCGCGAAACGTTCCGCGCTTCACCTCGTCCTCGAGCGTTCGGTTTGTCGCGGCGATCACACGAACGTCGACGCGGATGGCGCTCGAGCCGCCGACGCGCCGGATCTCTCCCTCCTGCAGCACACGCAGCAGCTTGACCTGCAGCGCCGGCGAGGTCTCGCCGATCTCGTCGAGAAAGATCGTCCCCGTGTCGGCCTCCTCAAAGAGCCCTTTCTTGTCGGCCGTCGCGCCGGTGAACGAGCCGCGCTGGTGGCCGAACAGTTCGCTCTCGAGCAGCGTCTCGGTGAGCGCGCCGCAGTTGACCGGGACAAACGGGCGGTCGGCGCGCGGGCTGTGATTGTGAATCGCGCGCGCGACGAGCTCCTTTCCGGTTCCGGATTCGCCTGTGATCAGCGCCGTCGACTTGGACGGCGCCACGACCGCGATCTCCTTGTAGAGCGCGATCATCTGACGGCTGCGCCCGACGAGTCCCGACGACGAATAGTTCTCTAGTAGCTCGTCGATGTCGGCCCCGGCGGGCTCGTGCGAATCCGAGCGCCGTTCCATCGCCCGCCGCGCCGTTGCGACGACCTCGGTCACGTTGAATGGTTTGGAGATGAAGTCGAACGCGCCCTCTCGGACTGCCTCGACCGCGGTCTCGAGCGAGCCGAACCCGCTGATCAGTATGATCGGAATCTCGGGCATGTCGCGCTTGAACCGCTTGAGCAGCTCGATGCCGTCGATGCGCGCCCCGAGACGGATGTCCGAGACGATGAGGTCGAGGTTTGGCGACGCGATGGTCGCCGCCTCGTCGGGCGTCGTCGCCGAGACGACCGTCCAGCCTTGGTCCGAAAAGATCTCCGTCAGAAAGTCGCACGTCTCGCGGTCGTCGTCGATGACGAGAATGTTCTTTTTCTTCATTGATGAGAGTCGTCGGCTCCGACGCCTTCCGAAACGGGCTCGTCGCGTTCGATCGGCGGATCCGGTACAGGGAGGATGATGGTGAACTTTGCGCCGCCTTCGGAAAGATTACCTGCAACGATGCTGCCGCTGTGCTCGCGCACGATCTTCTGGGACACGGCGAGACCGAGCCCGTTTCCGCCGCCTTCGGAGCGCGTCGTGTAGAGCGGCTCGAACACGTGTGGCAGATCGGCTTCGTTGATGCCGTGGCCTGTGTCCATGAACTCGACGTGCACGGCCTCGTCGACCCGAACGGCCGTGACCGTGAGTCGGCCGCCGTCGGGCATCGCATCGAGGCTGTTGTTCACGAGGTTGATGAAGACCTGCTGCAACTGGTCGCCGTCGGCGAAGATCATCGGGAGGTCCGCTTCGATGTGCGAATCGAGCGAAACCCTCCGCGCCGCGAGCGACGGCATGATGGTGTCAAAGAAGTGGGCGAGGAGCGCGCCAAGATCCAGCCGCTCGAGACGCGGCGCCCGCTGGCGGGTCTGGTCGAGCATCGTGCGGACGATTCGCTCGATTCGCGAAATCTGCGATGCGATCGTGTCGAGCCGCTTCCGCGTCCTCTCGTCGGTCTCCTTCGACGCGAGGATCTGGACGTGTCCCGAGATCAGGTTCAGCGGCGTGCCGACCTCGTGTGCGAACTGCGCGGCAAGCTGTCCGGCGGTCGCGAGGCGTTCCATCTCGCCGAGCTGTCGCTGCATCCGGAAGAGCGTGTCGTTCTTCTGGACGAGCTGCGTGTTGATCTCGGCAAGTTCGCCAGTGGCGTCGCGGACGCGCTCCTCGAGCTGGCGCGCGCGTTCGGCGCGTTCCTCGGCGTTCTCGCGCAACCGGTCGACCATGTGGTTGAAGCGAGTCGTCAGCAGCCCGATCTCGTCCTCGGCACGCAGCGGGACCTCGACCGTCAGATCGCCGCGCTCGGCGCGCGCCATGCCGGTCAGCAGCGTGTCCACCGGGTCGTACACGAGACGCTTGAACAGCAGGTACGTCGTGACCGCGATGCTCAGCACGATCAGCGCCATGGCGGCGATCGTGAGCCGCGTCATCTGCCACGCGAGACTCTTCGATGCCGGAATGTCGAGCCGAACGCCGATGGCGCCGACGACGTATTCGCGGATACGGTCGTTGACGATGACCGGCGCCACCGCAAACACGGAAAAGCGGCCGTCGGTGTGTTCGACGAGCTCGGGTGTCGGGAAGTCGCGCGCAACGAGCTTCTGCACTTCGTCAGGTGTAAGCGCGCGCTCGGGCCCGGACGAGCCCGGCACGACGCCCGTCGACTCGACTTCGACAACGCCGTTGACCGGCGTCGAGAATCGGTACCACTGCTGCAGCGTCAGGTCGAATCCGTATCCCTGCAGGAGCTCGGACTGGCTTTCGCCCCGGAACGCGGCGCCCCGGAGCGCGTAGCGGTCGGCGACGTACGTTGCGAGCTGGAGCGCGCGCTCCTCGTACTGCCGGTGTTCGAGCCGGATGGCGAACACGGTGTACACGTACGCAACGATCGAAAATATGGCTACGACGACCGCGGAGACGATCAAGGTCGTCTTGACGTGAAGTTTGAAGGGTCTCACCGACGCTCCTGTCTCCCGCAGGCTATCAGTATAGTCGAAACTCCACGGCGTGTTTACCCGCACACAGAGAAGGCGGTGACGCGAAGCCGCAGAGTCGCAGAGGCCGCAAAGCCGTAAAGGCCGTTTCTTGCCGCGCTCGCCGGCAGTGTGCTAGCTTTTCAAAGGCCCACGCGGCGTTGGCGGGCTCTCTGACAACGACTCGGTACGGTAATGGTCGCACGCCGAATGCGTGGCGCATCAAAAAACCAACAAACCAAACAAAACCGACCAAGGAGGCGGGCAACGAATGGACAAGTCGCTGCCGCAGAACAACATTCAGGACAATTTTTTGAATCAGGCGCGGCGTGAACGGATGGGTGTCACGATCTACCTGATAAGCGGTGTCAAGCTGACCGGTCGCATCAAGAGTTTTGACAAGTACTCGCTGATTCTGGAGGCAGGGTCCCAGGAACAGCTGATCTTCAAACATGCGATCTCGACCGTGTCGCTGCCGCGCGGAGGCGGGATGCAGCGCGGTCCCGGGCGTCCGGGCGATCGCGAGCACGGACCGCGATACGGGTCGGACCGGCCTCATGATTCGCGCGGATACGGCGGCGAGCGCGGACCGGGTGCGCCCGAGCCGGAGCCAGCGCCCGAGCCTGCGGACGACGCGGAATAGGGCAGGGTCGTCCGTGCGCGGAGCGTTCCTCACCTTTGAAGGCACGGACGGCAGTGGAAAGACCACGCAGCTGAAGCGTCAGGCTGCCCGACTGTCAGAGGCGGGCATCCCGACGCTCGTCACGCGCGAACCCGGCGGCACGGCCGCCGGCGCCGCCATGCGAGCGCTCCTTCTCGAGGCTCGAACACCCTCGCTCGCACCGGAAGCCGAGATGCTGCTGTATGCGGCGGACCGCGCACAGCACGTTCGCGAGGTGATCGAGCCAGCCATCGCCGACGGGCGTATCGTCCTGTGCGACCGGTACATCGACGCGACCGTCGCGTACCAGGGACACGGCCGCGGGTTGCGGATCGATGTGATCGCTGCGCTGAACCGAATCGCGACCGGCGGCCTCGAGCCGGACCTCACGATCCTGTTCGACATTCCCGTGGACGTTTCGCTCGCTCGCCTTGCCGCCCGGGCGAACGCGTCGGGCTCCGAGGCGCTCACACGATTCGATCTCGAAGTCCGCGAGTTCCATCAGCGCGTGCGCGACGGCTATCTCGCGATCGCGCTCGCCAACCCTGAGCGGTTTCGCGTCGTCGACGCATCGGGCTCCGTTGTCGAAGTCGGCGCCGCCGTCGATCGCCACGTCGACGAGTTCTTATCGCGGGATGTGCGATGTCACTCCGTGACCTAGCCGGAAACGCGCGCGTGCGCGATGCGCTTGTGCGTGCGATCGTGCGCGATCGCCTGCCGCACGCTCTCCTGTTCGCGGGCGCGCAGGGCGTCGGCAAGATGACGTTCGCGCGGCAGCTCGCCAAGGCCGTCACGTGCCACCAGCCCGTCGACGGCGATGCATGCGACGCGTGTCTCGGCTGCCGTCAGGGCGACGCGGGCGAACATCCGGATGTGCGTGTGTACGAACCGGAAGGAACGCTCCTGAAGATCGCGCAGATGCGCGAGCTCGCGCGCGAGGCGCAGTATCAGCCGTTCGACGGTCGCCGACGCGTGATGATCGTGGACAGCGTCCACCAGATGCGCGACGAGGCGGCGAACGCGATGCTCAAGACGCTCGAGGAGCCTCCGCCAACGACGCTCATCGTTCTCGTGACGGATCAGCCGTATGCGCTGCTTCAGACGATCCGGTCGCGGTGCCAGACGCTGTGGTTCGCGCCCGTCGAGTCGGACGAGATCGAACAGTTTCTCACTCGTAGTTTCAAGCGACCGGCCGACGAGACGCACCTCCTCGCGCGAATCGCCGCTGGACGGATCGGGCGCGCGGTCGCGACCGACCTGTCCGAGTACCGCGAGCAACGAAAGGAGATGCTCGGACTCTTGGAACTGCTTGCGGGTGAACAGGACCGCGTCCGGCTGATGAAGGCTGCGCAGTACCTGGCCGACGTCGGCCGAAAGGACCGGGCCGAATTCGAATCACGGCTCCAGACGTTCGTGCTGCTCTGTCGAGACATCTACGGCATCGCGCACGGCGAAACGCCCGAATCCGTCGCGAACGCCGACATCGCCGCCCGGCTCGCGGAGATCGCGGCCGCAGTCGTTCCCGAGCGCATCGCCGAGTGGGTCGAGGCGATCTCGGGTCTGCGCGAGCAGTTGCGCCAGAACGTCAATCGCCAGCTCGCGCTCGAATCGATATTGCTCTCACAGAGGCACGGTCAGTCTGCGCCTCTGTGAGAGCCGGGAACTAGTAGCCGTCCCAGTTGCCGACAAGCGGCGTCGCGCCGCCCACGCCGAATGCGAACGTCCAGTCGGCAGGCCCTGCCGAGTTTCCGTTCCGGACAAAGAACGCGCCGGTCGCCGGGTCGTAGAGGCCGAGCGAGGACGAACCGTCGTTGTCCCAGTCGCCGGTCACTGGCGCGTATGAATTGCCTGCGCTACCGAACGTGAAGACCAGGTCGGCGCCGCCGGCCGCATTGGCGTTTCTGAGGAATGCTGCGCCGGTTGCCTGGCTGTAGAGTCCGATGGTGTCGGTCCCGTCGCCGTTCCAGTCGCCGACCAGCGGGATGTAACCCGCACCGCCGGCTCCAAACTGGAACGTAATGTCCGCTCCGCCAGCCGAATTCGTGTTCTTGAGGAAGAAGCTGCCGGTTGCCGGGTTGTAGAGACCGACTGTGTCCGTACCGTTGTTGTCCCAGTCGCCAACCAGCGGAACGTACCCGGCACCGCCGGCGCCGAACGAGAAGACGATGTCTGCGGCGCCCGGCGTGTTCGTGTTTCGAAGGAAGAAATTGCCCGTAGCCGTGTCGTAAATGCCGACGGTCGACGTGCCGTTGCCGTCCCAGTCTCCCGAGAGCGGCTTGATTCCGGAGCCCGCCGCGCCGTACGAGAACGCCGCGTTGGCGGGCCCGCCCGAGTTCGAGTCGCGCAGGAAGAACGTGCCGCCGGTGTAGAGACCGACCGTGTCGGGGCCGCCGGCGACGGCGAGTTGCAACGCGCGAAGCGCGTTCACGCGGCCGTAGCCGTAGTAGATGCTGTGGCCGAGCGCGTCGTATGCACCAAAGCCGGGGTCGATCTTGTCGGCCGATTGCGAAATCACGCTCTTGACCTGGCGCCACGTGAGGTTTGGATTTCTCGACAGGATCAGCGCGCCGACGCCGGCGGCGAGCGGACACGCTGACGAAGTGCCGCCAAACGTGCTCGTGTAGTTTCCCGAACTGTAGCCACCGCTCCCCGTCACGTCGGTAGTCGTGATCGACCGGGATCCGCCACTCGACGGCGCAGCGACCGCGATCGACTGGCCAAAGCTGCTGTAGCTGGACTTGGTGTCACTGTTCGTGGTCGCCGAGACAGCGACAACGCCTGGATACGCGCTGTATGTGTCGTTGTTGTTCTGGTCGATGTTGAAGTTGCTGTTGCCCGCGGCAAAGAAGATCACGGTGCCCTTGCCGCCGCGGCCGTTCGTCCCGCAGTAGTCCATCGCGGCGCGCGTGACGTCGGGCAGCAACGTTCCAGGATTGTCCGGACCCCAGCTGTTGCTCATCACGTCGGCGTGATCCGCAGCCCATGTGAAAGCGTCCGCTTCGGTGGAGTTCGGTGTGAACGTTGATTCGGCATAGAGCTGGATCGGCACCAGCCGGCACTTTGGAGCCGAGCCTGAGACACCAATGCCGTTGTTGCCGTATGCGACAGCAACACCACTCGCAGCCGTGCCGTGCGAACCGTCCGCGTCGCCAGGCTGCGGGAACGGATCGTTGTCTGCGTGGACGACATCGCGAGGATCGTGGACCTTTGCGACCGTCCCGTCGATGTTCACTTGCAGATCTTCGTGGTGGTAGTCAATGCCGGTGTCTGCAACCGCCACCGAGATCGTGGTACTCCCCTGCGTGATGTCCCAGGCCTGTTCGGCCTTGACGTCGGCGCCCACGGTCCCACCTCCCTGTCCGGTGTTCTTCAGATGCCACTGGTTGGTGAACTGGGGGTCGTTTGGAATGAACCTCAGCGACCGGTGGGCCAGGAAGTTCGGGTGCGCGAACAGACACAACCCGGTCTCGAAGTAGGCGTTCGCGACGGTGACCGCGTTCCTGTCCAGGTCGCCCGAGTTGACCCTCAGCTTGAAGCCGTTCGGCGCAAACGTGAGCGGTTCGACGACGTCCGCTCCCAGACGCGCGTTGAGCGCGTCGATCGTCCCCTGTGCGACGTCCGGCCGGAACTGCACCACGATCTCGTCGCTGATGAACAGCGTCGATTCGTCGCGTTCGGCCCCCGGCTCGAAGAAGACAGGTAGGATGCTGCCGCCGACGGACCGGCCGAGTGACCGGAGCCCGGTCGAGACAGCCTTCGAATCGGGCACGGTGACCTCGATGACGCCGCTCGACTTGATGTCGCGACTGGCTCGAACGCCGTCCACCGAACCGAGCATCTGGAGGGCGCTCGACCGCGCCGCGTCTCCGCTCACGTGAAGCGCCACCCGCGTCGAAGATCTCACGATCGGCACTCGCCGGCCGGCGTTGTAGTAGTAGTCACCCGAAGGTCCCTCTGCGGCGCGCGGCGACGCACTGGGAAGAAGAAACACGAGAAGCGCGACAAGCGCGACGGTAGTCAGCCGATGACGGTTAGCCACTGAGATCTACTCCTGAATACGGGGATGGGCGAAATGCGGGCGCCGAGCATTACACCACATACTGCGAGGTGTTTACAAACAACCATCCGTTGACGCAAAAAGGGCCGAATCACAGCGGATTCGGCCCTTTTTGAACGGATCCAGCCGGATCCGGAAAGTTAGTGCTACTTCGTGATCGTGATCGGGAGGCTGACGACAAGCGGCTCACCGTCGACCGTCACCTGCAGATACACAACATAGTCGCCAGGCGTGACGCGATCGTTGATCGTGATCGAACGAGTCGCCGTCTTGCTGGAGCCAACGTTCATGGTCTTGACGCCCGAACGCAGCGGAATGCGCTCCACGGGACCGCCATTCGAGGAGATGCCAAGCTCATAGATGACCGGCTTGCGCGAAGACGTGCCATCATTGATAAGCGTGATCGTGCCCGTGAAACGGACCGTCTCGCCGGCAGCTGCAGTGGCCGGTCCGCTGACGCGGATCGAGCACTTGGAATTGGACGCGGAGTTGCTCGTACCGGCCGCAAAGCTCGGGGTCGCAAACGAGGCGAGAAGCACCAGAACGGCGGCGAGAGAAACGACGGCTTTCTTCATCTAGATCCTCCAAATTGAATATTCGAGGGGAAACGGGCCGAATCTTATGACGGCGGGTGGACAGTGTCAACGACTTATTACAGGGTGCACTACAAGGTATTCGAAGAATTCATACTAGCGCTGCCTGGAATTGAGAAGACTACGGGCTTTGCGGATGGACCGATGCGCCCGGATGGGGTTCGTGGCGGCGAGCGCCTTGTCGATCGGCATCCACTGGCCGCTCTTGAAGCCCTCGGCCCGGTTGACGCGCAACCGCGTCCTTCCTTTCGGGCACCGCATGAAGAAGTAGCTCACTTCCTTGAAGACAACCCGGCCGTTCTCGACGTCAAAGTACCGTTCACGATTGAGAAACGGCCCGACGTCGACCCTCCCAAGCCCGCTCTCCTCAAGCACTTCGCGCCTCGCGGCGCCCCGCCTCGACTCCGATCGCCCGCGCGTACCCTTTGGCAGGACCCATCGTTTCGCCTTGCCGTCGCTCTTGGACAGAAGAAGGATGCGCGCCTTTGGGCCATTTGTGACGACGACGCCGCCGGCCGCGTCGATGACCGGCAGGTCGCGCAGCCACGAGGGCAGCTTGGCACAGCCGATGTACTTGAGGGGGATTCGCGCGGCTTCGTATCTCGTTCCCTGGCCCTTGTAAAACACAACGCCGGACTTCATGGACGCCCGGGCCGAAACCCGCAGCATGATCGACGTGCCCGTCGAGCGCTGGGCCGCCTGCCGGCGGCGCTCATAGAGGACGATCGGCTTGCCGCTCGGACGCTTCAGAAATCTCGTCGGGATGGATCGGCGGAGCGCCTTCTTTGATACGAGCGCATACAGCACCAGAGGTACTTCGGTCGGGCGGAGTCTCTTGCGCTTGGCGGCAGGCATCGAGTTCCGGGGAGTATACGGAACTGGCTCAGAATTCCAAACATGTCGCGTCATGTCGCGGTCCGGAGGCCGGCATGAAACCGGTTGACCCTCGTATCACGCGCAGTCTATCGTCTCTCTCTAGCGTTGTTTGCGGATTTGGTGGGCACTATGAGTATCGCGACAAAGAAGGGTGATGCCGGCACGACCGGCCTGATCGGGGGCGCCCGCGTCTCAAAGGCGGACCTGAGGGTCGAGGCGTACGGCACCGTCGACGAACTCGGCGCGGCGCTCGGTTTTGCCCGCTCGATCGCCGATGACGAAGAGGTGTGCGGGATCGCAAAGACGATTCAGCGCGAGCTGTTCGCGGTAGGCGCCGCCATCGCGACGGACCCGGCGGCCCGGAAGCACGGCGACATGCCCGTCACGAACGAGATGGTGGCGGCGCTCGACGCGCACGTGGCCCGCATCGAGGCGACGGACGGGATCTTTGGCGATTGGGCGCTGCCCGGCGAACATTCGGCCGCGGCTGCGTTCGACGTCGCGCGAACCGTTTGCAGGCGCGCAGAGCGTCACATCGTCCGACTCGCGGACGACGGGCTGCTCGCCGCCGACAACGTGCTTGCATACATGAACCGGCTCTCGGACCTTCTGTGGCTTCTCGGACGGCTGCTCGAGGTTCGTGCGGGAATAGACTCATCCTTGCGAACGGGCGGCGGCCCCAAGTGGTCGCGCGCCTGGTAGCAGGCCCCCGGTACCTGGGCTCATGAACGATCAAGGAAGGGGCGGACGAACAATGCTCAGTATTTCCAAGAGGCTGCTCGGACTCGGCTTCATCATTCTCGCTGGCGCGCTTGCGGTGTCGGCTCAGACACGGACCCGCACTGTAGCGACAACCGGCGAGTCGGCGCCGGGTGGCGGCATCTTTGCTCCGACCGTCGAGCGGGCGATCGAGAAGGGACTGCCGACGATCTCGGGCGAGACAATTGTCTTTGGATCGGACGTCATCCTGAACGGCCAGTCCGTATACGGCATCTTCACGGAGTCGGGCGGCGTCCTGCGCGCGGTCACGCGTGTGGGGGCCCCTGCGCCGGGAGGCGGAACGATCCAGGACATCGGGCACTATACGTGCGACCGGCTCGGCAACGTGTTTCTGACGGTGAGAACCGGCGGCGGACCCGGGATGGACGCCGTGTTGAAGTACTCGTTCGGTGTTCTGTCGCTCGTCGCAAGGACTGGCGCAAAGATCCCGGGCGACCGGGTCATCACGAGTGTCGGTCTGGCGGTCGCCGCCGATGGATTCGGCGGCGTGTATTTCCAGTGCAGTTTCGGAACGACGCCCGACAGTGGTTCCACGGCGCTCGTGCGCTGGAAGAGCGCCGTTGCCGAGGACCTCGTGGCCGCCACGGGCGACGCGAGCGTAACCGGTGGAACGTGGGGTGCAATCTCGCAATCGACGCTCGCGTCGAGCACGAGCGGTCTCGTCGTCTTTGCGTCGACGGTCAACGGAGGCACGAGCGGGCTGTTCACCGGTCTCGCCGGAAACCTCTCGCTCGCCGACCCGACCGTTACGGCAAATCCGAACATCACGATCGCGGACAACGACGACGGCGAGATTTCGTTCATGGCGCCGGGGGTGGCGGGAATCCGGATGGTGACGCTGACCGGCACGACGACGTTTGTGACGAACGGCATGCCTGCGCCACGAACACCGGGCACGATCAACTTTGGCGGGTTCAACGTCGGCATGGGCGCCGATCGCGAGGGATCGCTCTTCTTTCTTGCGCCGATATCGAATGGCGACGGACACGGCGCCGGACTCTTCTCGCGCGACCGGTTCACGGGAGCGGTGACGGCGCTGGTGCTTCAGGGCGATCCGGCCCCCGGCGACGTGAGCGGCGTATTCGGTCTGTTCGCGATCGCCGCGAACCTTCCGACGCACATCGTCAACGACGACGGCAAGATCGTATTCGTCGCGTCGGCGGGCGTCGACGCGACGAACGTCGCATTCTTCACGACGCTTAACGCGCCGGAAGGACTGGTTCCGTCCATCGCGAGCGCCAGCGTCAAGAACACCAAGCTGACGGTCGTGGGTGGGAGCTTCGAGCCCGGAGCGCGCATCCAGGTGAACGGCGTGACGCTCACCGATACCAAGAACAACAAGAAGGCGCCTACGACGAAGCTGGTGTCGAAGACTGGCGGCGGGTCGATCTCGCCCGGCGAGACAGTCTCGATCACCGTCGTCAACGCAACGGGTTCCGTGTCGGCGCCATTCAGCTACACGCGGCCCAGGTAGCCATTCATCGCGGATGAACACGAGCCGCCGAGCGCATCGCCGTGTTCATCCGCGCCGCTTGCGCGCCCGCGAGGGCCACGCATGACATGCGCGCTTGCGATCGACGTCGGGTCGTCGTCCGTGCGGGCGGCCGTGTACGACACGGCGGGGAGCGAAGTCGGCGGTTCCGCCGCTCGCAGTCCCTACGCGCTCGAGATACGCCCGGACGGAAGTGCGGTCGTCGATGCCGACGCGCTCGTCGCACTCGTTACGGGATGCGTCGATCGTGCGCTCGCCGCGAACGTCGCCGTTGACGTCGTGGGCGTGTCGTGTTTCTGGCACAGCCTTGTCGGCGTCGATAGTTCGCGTCGCGCCGTAACGCCCTTGCTCACATGGGCGGACACCCGCGCAGACGCGAGCGCGCGCGTGTTGCGCGAATCCCTCGACGGTGCCGCCGTTCACGCGCGCACCGGAGCGCCGCTCCACGCGAGCTACCTGCCGGCAAAACTCCACTTCATCGCCACGCGCCAGCCAGAAACGTTTGCGCGCGTCGATCGATGGATGTCGTTTGCCGAGTACCTGTTTCTTGCCCTGTTCGGTGAACCGAGGTGCAGCCTGTCGATGGCGTCGGCGACCGGGTTGTTCGATCAGGCAACGTCGCAATGGGATGTGGAACTCTGCGCGGCCATTGGCGTCGATCGTGCGCGGCTGCCTGTCGTGTCGGACGCGCCGGTTGCGGGTCTCGGTGACTCATGGGCCGCACGATGGCCCGCACTTGCGGCGACTCCGTGGCTTCCCGCGTTCGGCGACGGCGCCTGCGCGAACATCGGCAGCGGGTGCGCGCGCCGCGAACAGATCGGGCTCACGATCGGTACGTCCGCGGCACTGCGCGTGGTCGTCGATGCGGGCGCGGCCGTCGGCGGAGCGGGTCTGTGGCGCTACTCGGTCGACAACCGACGCTCGATCGTCGGCGGAGCGCTCAACGAGGGAGGCGGGATGCTTGCGTGGCTTCGGGACCTGCTTGGATCGCACGGCGAATCGACGGGCGACGCCGCAATCGCGGCGCTCGATCCGGACACTCACGGACTGACGATCCTGCCGTTTCCGGGTGGCGAACGCTCTCCCGGCTGGGCGGCGGGCGCCCGGATGACGATCAGCGGGCTCGCGCTGAACAGCCGGCCTGTTGATATCTTGCGGGCTACGCTAGAATCCGTGGCCTACCGACTCAAGCTCATTGCAGATCACTTGTCGAGCGTCGTTCCGCCCGGGTCCGAAGTCATCGGCTCGGGTGGCGCGTTGGTCTCGAGCCCGGCGTGGGCGGCGATCATTGCGGATGTACTCGGCCGGACCGTCCGCCTTTCGACGGAGCCCGAGCCATCGTGCCGTGGCGCGGCGCTGCTCGCACTCGAACGGATCGGCGCCATCGGCGATGTTGCCGACGTCCAGGCGGGAACCGGCGCCGAATTCGCGCCCGACCCGGCGCGACACGAGCGGTACCGCACGGCGGTCGACCGACAGCAGGCGCTCTACCGGACGATCGTCCTGACGCACTAGGCCGACAGTTCCTACCCCAATCTGGAGAAGACATCCGTGGTATCACGCCCCGAAGCAGCGCACGAGCAGGACATCGATCAGCTGAGCATCAACACGATCCGTTTTCTGGCGGTCGACGGCGTTCAGAAGGCGAACTCGGGCCACCCCGGCATGCCGATGGGCGCGGCGGCGATGGCGTACGTGTTATGGACGCGGTTCTTGCGTTTCAACCCGCGAAACCCTGCGTGGCCAAACCGGGACCGGTTCGTGCTCAGCGCCGGACACGGCAGCATGCTGCTGTACGCGCTGCTCTACCTGACCGGGTACGACCTACCGCTCGAACAGCTTCAGCAGTTTCGGCAGTGGGGGAGCCTCACGCCGGGCCATCCCGAACACGGTCTGACTCCCGGCGTCGAGACGACGACCGGTCCGCTCGGCCAGGGATTCGCGAACGCGGTCGGAATGGCGATCGCCGAGGCGCATCTCGCCGCCCGCTTCAATCGACCGGGCCACACGATCGTCAATTATCACACGTACGCGATCGCGAGCGACGGCGACATGATGGAAGGCGTCGCCAGCGAGTCCGCTTCGCTTGCAGGTCACCTGAAACTCGGCAAGCTGATCGTCCTCTATGACGACAATCACATCTCGATCGAGGGCAACACCAGCCTCGCGTTTACCGAGGACGTCGGCACCCGGTTCCAGGGCTACGACTGGCAGGTATTGCGTGTCGACGGCAACAACCTCGGCGAAGTCGAGGCCGCGCTCGCCGAGGCACGCGCCGATACCGGACGCCCCAGCCTGATCGTTGCGAGGACGCACATCGGTTTCGGGAGCCCGAACCGCCAGGACACGGCAAAGGCGCACGGCGAGCCGCTCGGTCCCGACGAGGTACGGCGCACCAAGGAGCACCTCGACTGGCCCATCGAGCCGGCGTTCCTTGTCCCCGACGCGGCGCTCGCCCGATTCAGGGAGGCTGTGGGGCGCGGCCAGCAATGGGAAGCCGAATGGGAGCAGGCGTTCGATTCCTACCGGTCGGCGCACGAGGCGGAAGCGAGTGAATTGCGCGCGCGGCTTGCCGGCACATTGCCCGACGGATGGGACCACGATATTCCGGTGTTTGCGGTTGGCGACGACATGGCAACGCGCGCCGCGTCGGGCAAGGTGTTGACGGCGATCGCCCGTCGCGTGCCGCAGCTGATGGGCGGATCGGCCGACCTGTCGCCTTCGACGAACACGATCGTCGACGGGCTCGGCCACTTCCAGCCGGGAAGCTATGAGGGCCGCAACATGCATTTCGGCGTGCGCGAGCACGCGATGGGCTCGGTGATGAACGGCATGGCGCTGTCGCGCGCGATCATCCCGTACGGCGCAACGTTCCTTATCTTCTCGGAATACATGCGGCCGCCCATCCGGCTTGCCTCCCTGATGGAGCAGCACACGATCTACGTCTACACGCACGACTCGATCGGGCTCGGAGAGGACGGACCGACGCACCAGCCGGTCGAGCAGCTCGCGTCGTTGCGGTCGATCCCGGGCCTGACCGTGATCCGGCCGGCGGATGCAAACGAGACTGCCGAGGCCTGGCGTGTCGCGACGGCGCACGCGCATGGGCCCGTCGCGCTCGTGTTGACGCGACAGAAGGTCCCGACGCTGGACCGCTCGGTGTACGGCGCCGCGTCGGGACTCGCGCGCGGCGGATATGTTCTGAAAGAGGCGTCGTCGGGCGCTCCTGCGGCGATCCTCATCGCGACGGGCTCGGAGGTTTCGATCGCGGTCGCCGCTGCGGCCGAGCTCGAGTCCGGCGGTGTCGCAACCCGGGTCGTGAGCATGCCGTCGTGGGAGTTGTTCGAGGCGCAGACGTCCGAGTACCGCGACGGCGTCCTTCCGCCGGCGGTGACCGCGCGCGTTGCGGTCGAGGCAGGGGTGTCGCAGGGGTGGGACCGGTACGTCGGGAGGCAGGGAAGCGTGGTGTGCATGACGCGATTTGGGGCTTCGGCTCCCTACGAGACGTTGATGAAGGAGTTCGGGTTCACGCCCGAGGCGATCGCGGCGCGCGTTCGCGCGTGTCTGGCGGGTTCATAGTCCACGAGGCTGCGCGGCGCGGATGAGGCGCCGCGCGCCATAATCAGAGGAGAGTGCGACCATGGCGAGCGAAGATCTGGCGGTTGGAAGTCCGGACATCATCATCTGTGCCGACAAGAATGCGTTGAACGTCGAGGCTGCGACGCGCTTTGTCGCGCTCGCCGACGCCGCGATTGCCGCGCGCGGCCGGTTCATGGCGGCGCTTTCGGGAGGGTCGACGCCCAAGGCGCTGTTCGAGCTGCTGTCGACCGACGCGTGGCGAGACCGCGTGGACTGGAGCCGGACGCACCTGTTCTGGGGCGACGAGCGGTTCGTCCCAAAGGACCACGCGGACAGCAACTTCCGGATGACGAACGAGGCGCTGTTGACGCACGTCCCGATCCCTGCGGCAAACGTGCATCGTGTCGAGACCGAGAACGGCACGCCCGACGAGGTCGCGGATCAGTATGCGGCGGCGGTCCGGGCGGCGTTTGGAATTGGCCCTGACGACGCGCCGCGGTTCGACCTGATGCACCTGGGGCTTGGCGACGACGGGCATACGGCGTCGATGTTCCCGGGGACGACGGCAATGCACGAGCACGAGAAGATCGTCGTCGCTGTGTGGGTCGAGAAGTTCAAGAGCAACCGGATCACGATGACGCCCAAGGTGTTCGACAACGCGGCGGAGGTCCAGTTTCTCGTCGCCGGCGCGTCAAAGGTCGACGTCGTTCCGCAGGTGATCCGCGGACCGTACGAGCCGGATCGGTTGCCGTCCCAAACGGTGAAGCCAAAGAGCGGCGCGCTGCGCTGGCTGCTCGACGAAGCCGCGGCGGCGGGGCTGGGGTAGGCGGACCCTTTCAGGGTCCTGAGCGCTCTTTGGACGTACCGGGGGTCGTCGTCGCTACGCTCCTTGACCCCCGGCTATTGTCGCGCACCCCTGCGGGGTGCTCCGGAGTCAAATTAACTGTCATGCGACCACCGCAGCACGTGTTCCGAAGCAC
>JBGAKX010000098.1:0-16380 GCA_044224215.1 Blastocatellia bacterium | reverse complement strand
AGGAGATGCGCGTGCGTCGGATGCCGACCTACTCGGGGACTGTGCCGTCCGAACCTCGCGACGCAGGGTTCTGCCACGGCTCCCGCCAAGTGGACGACGGAACCGGTCCGCTCGAGGCGTTCCCGTTTCACCCTGACGTCGGCAGGCCGGCGCCGGGGCGATAGTCGGGTTCTCGAGCCGCCGCCGCGAGGGGCAGGCCCGCAATGCGAGTCGCGGCAATCTACGACATTCATGGGAACCTGCCGGCGCTTGAAGCGGTGCTCGACGAGATTCGCGACGCGTCGGTCGACCTGATCCTTGTCGGCGGCGACGTCGTTCCCGGGCCGATGCCCGCCGAGACGCTCGCTCGATTACTCGATCTCGATCGTCCCGTCGAATTCCTCAGGGGGAATTGCGAGGTTGCCGTCCTTGCCGAAATGACGGGCACGGCAGCGCGAGCGCTTCCGCCGCAGGCGCGCGAAGCTGTCGCGTGGACGGCGCGCGAGCTTCGCCCCGAGGACGCCCAGGCGTTCGCCCGGTGGCCGATGACGGTGCGGCTTGCCATCGAAGGCATCGGTGACGTGCTCTTCTGTCACGCGACGCCGCGCGACGAGGACGAGTGCTTCACACGGCTGACGCCGGATGAGCTGCTCGTGCCGATCTTCGAACATCTCGACGTCGCGCTCGTCGTGTGCGGCCACACCCACATGCAGTTCGACCGCAGCGTTGGAGGGATTCGGGTCGTGAACGCCGGCAGCGTCGGGATGCCGTTCGGAGAACCCGGCGCAGACTGGCTGCTCCTCGGACCGGACGTCCAGCTACGCCATACGGCATACGACTTCGATCGTGCGGTGGCGCGTATTCGCGCAACGGACTATCCGCAGGCTGAGGAATTCGCGGCGTCGTCAGTGCTGCGCCCGCCGTCCGAGGACACGATGCTTGCTGCCTTTGCAAAGGCGGACGCGAAGCTTGCAGATCCCGTGAAACGGTGAACCGTCATTACTCGGTGTGTTTCACGAGGCTCAGAATTGCGCCTGTGATTTTCACGCAAAGCCGCAAAGATCGCAAAGTTCGCAAAGACGCGGCCAACGACATGTAATGTTGCTTTGCGCCTTTGCGTAACTCTGTGTCTTTGCGTGAAACAACCCCTGTGTGAACAATCTACTGCGGATAGCGCCGCGCCGCGATGCCGCCGTTGCTGTTTCGGAACTGCACGAGGGCGACACCGCCATGGCTGGCAAGGTAGTCGCCGACCGTCTGGCCGGTCACGAGCGTGCCCTTCTGGGCCACCTTCGTGGAGCCCTTGACCTTGGCGGGCGCCGCGAACGGAATTCCGTCAAGAAACACCGTGACCGTCGACGAGAATCCCGAACCCTTTCCGACGACCTTGGCGCTCGTCACCTTGAGCGTTGTAAGGGTAGCTGCCGGCACATCGGCTGTTGCCTCGTTCGACGGACCGCTGCTCGCATCGCTATAGTTCGCTGTCACGACAAAGAACGAGCCGCCTCCCGACGTCGGAACGTTTGACGACAGCTGACCCGGCGGGACCGACGTGAACAGTGTGCTCGGTCCCGGCACAACGGGAGACGTCGAGGAAGAGTAGACCTTGTACCCCGTAACGCCGCCCTGTGGCTGCTCGACGTCCGCCGCCGCGACCCCGGGAGCCGACGAGAGCGGCACGGCTCGGAGATGCTGCGGCGGTGGGTTGTCGCCGCCGCCCGCAAAATCCGGCGGATCCCATACAAGCATCGCGCGCGGCGTCAGCGACTGGTCGCCAAACCGCGTCGTCGACGTGTAGACGACGCTCTGTCCCCCCGGAATTGTCAGACTGCTGGCAAGCGAGAGCGTGACGTCGTAGCCCGTATCCGTAACGCCGTCGCCATTGTTGTCGCCTGCGACCTGGTTGAGTAGACCCGAGGGTATGCCTGCACTCTCGAGGATCGAATCGAGAAACGGATAGCTCTGAATCGTGAAGCCTGCGGGATCGCCGCCGGTATCGGTGATTCCGACGAACGTCGATGCGGCGCCCGGGTCGTCCCCCGCGTCGAACTCGTAGAGTGTCCGCTGGTCGGGCGAGACGCCGCCAAAGTCGCTGCTGTACGACCCGTCGAACGCGAGGTCACCGTCGACATATCTCGTTACGGTGAAGTACTGGGTGGACGCCGCCATGTTGGTGATGTTGTACGCCTGCTCGAGGATCGATCCATTCGCGGTCCGCATAACCGACTGCGTCAGGACGACATGCAGGGATCCGGCATTGAACGTGCTCATCGCGGTTGTCGCAGTGACGCTCGTGAACGGGATCGGAGGGAGGTTGCCGTATTCGTCCGTGGACAAGTAGCTGCCGTTCGACCCCAGAAGCACCCCGGACCGATAGACGGTTCCTGCCGGACCGATCGAACCGACGGGATCGAACAACGCGTCACCGGCCGGCGTCGCGCTGCCGAACGATCCATAGCCGTCGAGACCGACCGTGAGCGACCTGTCGCCCGTGCCGTCCGACAGCGTTACGGGTGCGGTCCCAGGGCTGTACACGACGGACGGCAACGAGGTACTGCGCGAGGGCTTTTCAACCTGGGCGGTCGCGGGGCACGTGACGAATGCCGTCACGAGCAGCGCGGCAGAGACGACGAGCGCTCTGTCGACGAATGACAGTCTGTGCATGTGGGGCCTCCGAGGGGCGATCGGCGACAAGGGTCCCACGAAGTATACACAGTCCGCGCGCCGGATGACCCGCCCGCAACGATCGATAGCGCCTTCAAAAGTCGGATTCGCCGCGGCGCCGCACTCGGCACCCCTACCTAGACGTGCTTTTCGATCTCGAACAGGAACGCGCTGTCGAGAAGCCGCGCACCGGACCGGTCCGCAACGGCGAACTTTCTTCGTTCGAGAGAACCGTCGTCGCCGCGCGTGTGGCTCCAGATGGCGGCCGCGCCGAATTCCCCTTTCTTGTTGAGCGCATAGAAGTTCACGTCGATGTCCTTCAGCTTCTGGGGACTGCTTCCATATCGCGCCACAACAAGCTTCAGGCCCTCGAGACACGCCTGTTCGGGAGCCATTCCGCGATTCATGTACTCGACGACCATCCGCGAGCCGTTGTTGTAGATCACTTCCTCGCCACGGCCCGTCGATCCTGCAGCACCGACGTTGTTGTCCACATACAGACCGCATCCGATGATGGGCGAGTCCCCGACGCGACCCGGTATCTTCCACGCAAGGCCCGACGTCGTCGTCACGCCGCCGATGTCGGCCGCCGCGTCCACTGCAATGCAGTTGATGGTTCCGGTCGGCGGATGCGCGATCACGTGGTCAACCCATGCTAGCAATTCGGCGCGTCGCGCCGAGTCGCCGGCCGCAATCTGATCGGCCAGCCGCAACGCATCGCTCGAGTGCTCGCCGCCGGCGCTTCGTGTTCCGGCCGGCGACGCCGGCTCCGGCACGTACCGGCTCGGGCCCCAGTTGTCGACGGACGACAACGTCTCCTTCCACGCAAGCCACGCAAGCCGCGACTCGGGCGTCAGCAGCTCGACGTCCTCGAACCCGTGGGCCGTTGCAAACTCCCGTGCGCCGTGCCCAACGATAAGAATGTGATTCGTCCGCTCCATCACGGTCTTCGCGACGAGCGACGGCGTGCGAACCCCGCGCAACGAGGCGACACCGCCCGCGCGGCGCGTCGGACCGTGCATCACGCTCGCATCAAGCTCGACGTCGCCGCGCTCGTTCGGAAGGCCACCGTAGCCGACCGAGTTGTCGAGCGGATCGAGCTCGACGAGGTTCACGCCCGCGATGGCGGCGTCGAGCGGATCGGCGCCCATCGTCATGCGCGTGAATGCCGTCGACACGGCGGCGAGCCCGTTTGCGCTCGCGACGGCAATCGGAGGCTTGCCCGTCCGGTCGGCCGCCGCCGGCGCGTTCGCAGGCCGATCCTGGCGGCCAGCCGCCCGTCCCGCCACGGCGCCGCCGAGCGTCAGACCCGTAGCTCCGAGAAATCCTCTGCGCGTCCAGCTCATTCGTGCACTCTCCTGGTTGTACGTCGAATCTGCAACATCGGGAGCGAGCTGCAGCGCGCCAACGTGCCGCTATCGTGTGTGCGCCTCCGCAAGGGTGAACCGATCTCCCGGCACGACCACCTGCAGCGCGAACGACTTTGCCGCTGCCTCCGGACGAATCACCAGCACCTTGCTCGCGCCGACCGCCCGTGCCGACACGTTATCCTCGACGATCAGCGCGGTTCCCTCGTCGATGCCGATGCCGGTATAGCCCTGGTGCTGCATGAGCAGACCAAGCAGCCGATTCTGCCGACGGCGCGCGATGAAGTGCTGATCGACGATGCAGTCCGCTGGAAGCAGTCCGAGGCCCGGCCGCGTCTCCACCTGCGAACCGTCGAGCACGTCAAAGTTCCCGTTTCCCGTGATCATCACGTCGGACATGATGGCCGTTCCCGCGCTCGTGCCCCCAAACACAACACCTTCGCGGAAGCGGCGCCTGAGCGCATCCGCGAGCTCGGTGTCGGCAAGCACGTCCATGATGCGTGCCTGGTCTCCGCCCGAGAAGAACACGCCCGTCGCGCTTGCGAGCAGACGCAGAAACTCGGCGCGCTTTTCGGGTGTCATCGGCGCGCGCGGCGCGGCGAAGATCTCGGCCGGACGATACTCGACGAAGTCCGCCACGATGTCGCCGAATGTCTCTTCCGGATACTCGGTCGCCCATGTGATCGCGAGAATCCGCGCCTGTGAATCGCCGGCGTTCGCGACGAACCACCGTCGAGCCTCCTCGGGAAAGTCACCGCCACCGACGAGCACGAGGCGCGTGCCAGTGCGCGCGGCCACCGCGCCGCAGAGCATCGGCATCGCCACGAGCGCGATGCAAAGGATCAACGGAGTTCGCAGAACCCGAAACACGATGCAGCGCATCTCCCCTCCGGTCACACGGGCAGGATCAGTTCATTGTCGGCAGAAAGCGGCGGTCGGAATTCGCGGGAACGTACTACGAGCGGGCATGGTTCGGCAACACCGTGGAGCGCAAACCGCCGCCCGTTTCGTTCGTGGACGGGCGGCGGCGTGCGTCAATCTTGACGAGGACGATTCGAATCAGTCCTGTTTTCGTATCAGCCGGACGAGCGCCTCCTGGTCGTGCGCGAGAAGTTCGGTAATCCGCTGGTGATTCACGTCCGCGACGATGATCTGGCCCACTTCGGTGTTCACCGAGGTGAAGATGCCGTGGGACATCATCTTCGCCACCTGGTACTGGTTGTCGTCGGTGGGCGTGACGTAGTGCACCGAATCCGCTCGGAACCGGTGGACGAGGAACAGGTGAACGATCGTCATCAGGCGCTTCTTGCGCAACGAGCCGGCAAACGTGTTCTGGTCGCGCACCGACAGGATCACGCGGCCGCGCCGATCGCTGATCGGCGCAAAGACAACATTCGCGACCTTCTCGCCACCTGCATCGAAGACGCCAAGTTCGAGAAGTTCCGACCCGGCGCGATGCGGCCGCAACTGGACGTGCAGACCCCCCGGCAGCTCGTAATGCTCGCTCCAGATCGACAGCCACTCCTCGAGCAGCTTCTTTGGCACCTCGGTTTGCACGAGGTGCTGGTGCTGTGTCGACCCCTTGCCCATCGCCATCGTCGTCGCGGTGCGACCCGACGTCGCAGTGAGTGCCGCGTCGGCACGCGGTCCGCCGACCAGTGTCTGCGGCGTTCTGTACGGCGATTCGACCATCCGCAGCTTTCGCTGCAGGCGAGCCAGCGCGAGCATCCCGTCCTGACGTATGGCAGTCGCAAACTCCTCCGATGCCAGGCCGTCGACCTGATGCCCGCCGTACGTGATGAAATTGAACACGAATCCCAGCTTGCCGAGCTCCTCCGGGAACTTCCGCATCTCGTCTTCGCTCATGCCGGTCGTATCCCAGCTGAACGACGGCGACAGGTTGTAGGCAAGCATCTTGTCGGGATACACGGCGTGGATGGCTTCGGCGAACTCGCGCGCATCGGCGAGATCCGCAGTCTTGGTCTCCATCCACAAGAGATCTGCGAACGGCGCTGCGCCAAGCGACTTGGCAATTGCGTATGGAATACCGCCCCGAACCTGATAGTAGCCCTCTGGCGTCTTTGCGGTCTCGTAGTCCCAATCGACGTCGACGCCCAGGTCTCGTGCTCGGGCCCGCGCCGCGAAGAGCGACGCCGTGGCGGCAAACGCGCGCCAATCGTCGACGCTCATCTCGAGCTGCTCGCCTTCCGCCGCATTGAACTCGAGGACGTCGGCGACCGCTTCGCCGAATGTTTGAAGCCGCGCTTCGGCCTCCCACACCTCGAGGAACCGGTTCGCGAGGCCGTCGAACATTGCGTCGAGCGAGACCGTCTTCTTGTTCCGATAGGCGTCGGCGGCCTCGTCCGCCTCCCTGAAGATCCCTCGGTCCTCGAGCCACTCGGAAGCACGTTGGTACTCGGCTTCGGGAATTGCGTACAGCATGTGGCCGTTCAATTCGTGGACTCCGAGATCGTGCAGCCGCCGGATGAGCGCGATGTAGCACGGCTTGTATGCCGGAACGTCGCGGTTCGTCACACCGAGCAGAAACGGCTGGTCGCGCTCGTCGCCGCTGCCGTCGAGCAGATTCGCCGCCTCGGCATCGGTCCGGGCGACGATGATCCCGGGCACGCCCATCACGTCGAGCTGGAATCGCGCCGCGTTGAGCCGCTTGTTCTGCTCGTCCTGCGCCACGAGCACCTTGCCACCCTGGTGGCCGCATTTCTTGGTCCCCGGCCGCTGGTCTTCGATGTGATACCCCGGAACTCCGACTTCGACAAACCCCCCGATGAGATTCCGCAAGTGCGGATCGCCGCCGTGACCGGTGTCGGCGTCTGCGATGATGAAAGGCCGGAAGTCGTGAACCGGCGTCGCAGCGCGCTGTGCGTCGGTCATCCGCAACCGCAGGTACTGCTGGTTTCGGTCCGCCGTCAGCAGCGCGCGGACGAGTGTCGACGCTTCGTCGGGAACCTGGCTGAGCGGGTAGCTCGCAAGGTCGGGACCAGGGTCTTCGTTCGTCGAGCCCTTTGCCGACGTCGCCCAGCCGCCGAGGTAGATCCCCTCGATTCCCATGCGTTTCATGGCAACGGCCTGACCGGGCGAATACGGGCCGAACGTCGTGATGCTGCGCCGTTCGCGAAACAGCTGGCGCAGCCTGTCGTAGAACGCCGCGGCTGCGTCGCGCGCAACGGAGTAATCCTGTGTGATCGTGCCGCGTTGTTCGACAACCTGTCGCGCAGTGTACAGCCGGACGATGCCCGTGAACCGATCGCTGTCGAACCACTTCCGGGTCTCGTCCACCTGCTGTTCGAACGAGGTCATGGGTCGCTTTTCTGAGGATGTCATACGATGGCTCCTTGCTTCAGTCGACAAAGTCCTGGCACTCGGTGATTCGCGTCCCGTCGCGCTCGAACGCCTCGATGTAGGCCGCGATTCGTGCTCGAGCGGTGCCGAGGTCGGTGTTGTCGAGATTCAGATTCAACAGATCGATGTACCACGGCGGCTTGACCCGGTTCGTGACGTAGGTTGCGACGATCTCGCGCGCAATCGGCAGCGTGGTTGTCTTGGAGTCGTCGTGGACGTCGCGGTTCCCGGCCGCGACGAGCTTGGCGTACTCCTCCTCGAGCAGTCGCTCGAAGAGTCGCGTGTCGAACGCGTCGCCCGCGCGAGCACCCGTCTGCGCATCGTCATCGCTGAGACGCGCACCCTTGTGCAGCCACTCCCACAGGATGCTTGCGCGAATCTCGCCCGTCGCCATGTCTTCCATCAGGTAGAGCACGTCGTCGTTGCCAAAGAAGTCGGCGGGCTTGAGCGCCGCCGCCTGGAAGCCCTGGCTGAACGCGTTTCCGTACTGCAGTGCCACCGACAGCAGGTCGCGCGCACCGCGCACCGTCCGCGGGGCGGGTTCGAGCAGCACGAGCCCTTCGGCGTCGGCATCGGTGTAGGTCAGTCGGGGGAACGCTCGTCCAAGCTGATTGTCCTCGCCGACCTCCTCCCACACGGGCCGCACGATATGCACCATCTTCCAGTGCGCGACCCATTTCCCGCTTGCGCCGGCGCGCTGCTCGCGTTCGCCACCCGATTTCGCCCTCGCCATGCCGGCCGCAACGCCGGCTTCGGACCCGACCGGAATGTTCGGTTCCATGCCGCCTTGCCAGAGTGCGCAGTTGCCCAGGCTGTCTGGCGTGTTCACGGCGCGGCGCACTCGGTCCTCGTAGTTGCGCATGTAACCGTAGGTCATTCCGATCGCGTCGATGTTCGGATTGGTGAAGCCTGGATCCCACGCCATCGCATCAGCGACGCTGTTGATGTAGTCCCAGCGTCCCGTATTGAAGCCCACGAAATGGCGTCCGAGCGCCGCGCGAATCTCCATCAGCTGGAATGCGGCCTCGATCTGCTCGACGAGGACATACGCCTTGATCGTACCGTCGTCGATGCCGAGGTGTGTTTCGAGCGCCGAAAGCATGTCACTCCACAACGCGGCCTCCTCGGCCGTCTGGATCTTGGGCAGATAGAGCACGATCGACGAATTCGACGCAGCCAGCTGCTCGTGGTTGTTTACGACGTAGAGCACGAGATCGACGATCGACGCGGAGAATCCCGTCCCGTCGATCTCGCGAACGTGGCGGTCGTCGAGGTGCAGACCACGCGCGCGAAAGATCTTTGTCGTGAACGAAAGCTGCTCGCGCCAATCCGCAATGATCGGCCGCCCGAAGAACCCTGCCGACCATGCGTTCATCTCGGAGGCAACGTGCTCGGCGACCTTCAGAAAGAGCGGGTCGCCGGCAATCGCGAGCTTCAGGTTTCGCTGGTTTTCGAGCGACATGGTGGTGACCTGTCCGAGGGCGTCTTCGCCGTCGAACATCCATCCGTCGGCGCCCGACAACAGCGCATACGCGACGTTCCTCAGGCTGCTCTCGGTGCTCGCTCGCGGCCTCGTGGCAGGACCGGTGCCCTGGATCCATTGCCGGCGCAGATCCCGGGGGATCTCGCACCCTTCGAACTTCCCGTCGCGAGCATCCTGCACACGAATTGATGTGCGGCCGATCAGCGCATCCGGATTGAGAAACGCGATGCGCTCGTGGCCGGCAGCTCTGCGGTTGCGTCGCTCGATGCGCGCACGCATGAGGTCGTGGCGGTCCCTGTTGAATGGCGCGAGCGCCTCGAGCGCCGCGAGGACCGCGTGAGTGTAGACGTCGGCGTACTGTTCGAGCACGCCCTTGCGAAATTGAAGTGTCGTTGTGGTCGGCATTTGAGTCGTCTCTGTGGTCATGGACACGATCGTCCGGCGCCGCGATCCGCAACCTCGGTTCAACAGGCTCGTCGATTCGCCTCACAGGCTGCGCGCCGCAGCGGGTACGGTCCGGAGAGCATAGAGCGGGCTGCCGCAATACTCCAGCACAGGCCCCGCCCTGATCCTACTTGCGAATTCCATACCAGCGACAAAGATGTGCGCCGCCGGGCATCGACACGGGTGACCGGTCGGCTTCGCAACGGTGGACGAGGCGCGGACCGCGCGTCCAGCCGATGTGCCAAGGCGTTTGGATGTGTCCGACACGATGCGTTATCGGACGTACGCGCACCTGCCAACTCGGCCGCTATGTGTCTCACATGTGGAGCCTTTCGCCCCACGGTGAGCGAAATCACTCATCGGAGCCCGAGCCGGAGCGAGGTCACGTCGACGCAGCCTCCACGCCCGACCGACCGTCTCGCCGGCTCCGCAAAGACGTGCCCGGGCGAATGAGCCCGGCTGGCGGACACATCCGCGCACTGCCCTGTTCAGGCATCGCAGGCGGCGTGTGCCACACGGAGCCGGATCCCGGACTCGCTCCAGGTAATCCCGATTCGGAACGGTTCTTGCCTTGTTCGTCTCTCTACAAACGCGGGGTCAACGATGACACGGAGAGAACAGACATGAAGCCAGGCGCCGGACTCGACAGCGAATCACTCGATCTCATCCTCAAGTCCCTTCACGACTTTGCAGCCGACAAACTCCCCGACAAGGTGCTCCTCGAACTCGACACCGCAAACGAATGTCCGATGGACATCGTCCGCGAGCTCTGCGGGTCCGAGATCGGCATCCAGCTTCTGTTTGTCCCCGAGGACTTCAACGGAATGGGCGGCGATGCCTTCGACGTCTACCGGGTCTGCGAAGTGATGGCGAGAATCGATCTTGGCATCGCAACGGGCGTTCTGGCGACGTTTCTCGGCAGCGACCCGATTCTCGCCGGAGGAACCGATGACCAGCAACGCCGCTGGCTGACGCGCATCGCCGACGAAGGAATCTTGATGGCCTACTGCGCCACGGAGCCCGAAGCCGGCAGCGACCTTGCCGCGATGCGCTCGACGGCGGCTCGCGTCGAATCCGACGGGCAAATCGTCGGGTACCGAATCAACGGCAGCAAACAGTGGATCAGCAACGGTGGCGTTGCCGATGTCTTCACGGTGCTCGCCAATGCGCCCGGCGGCCCGAGCTGGTTTGTCGTCGAAGCCGGTGCCGAAGGGTTCTCGCACGGCCGTCACGAGGACAAGCATGGCATCCGCGCAAGCAACACGACGCCACTGTCGTTCGAGGACGTATACGTCGATGCGGACCGCCTCGTCGGAGGCGTCGAAGGCCAGGGCCTCGTGCAGGCGCAGCTCGTGTTCGGCTACACGCGCCTGATGGTCGCCGCGTTCGGCCTCGGCGGCGGCTGGGCCGCACTCGATCGCGCGATCGACTATTCGACCGGCCGCATCCAGGCCGGAGCCCCCCTCTCCGAAAAGCAGGGCTACACCCACAAGCTGATCGTGCCGAACGTCGTTCGGCTCGAAGCGGGCCGTGCCTACATCGAGGAGGTCGCCGAGCGGCTGAGCGCCGGCGAGGAAGGCCTGAACACCGAAGGCGCAATCGCAAAGTACCTGGCATCCGAGGCCGGAAACGATGCGGCCGACGCCAGTATCCAGGCCCTCGGCGGCTACGGGTACTCGCGCGAATACATGGTCGAGAAGATCAAGCGCGACGTGCGCATCACGACGATCTATGAAGGCACCTCCGAGATCATGGAGATGACCATCAGCCGGGACCGCTGGCAGTCACACCTGAAGACCCGTGGCCAGCACTATCACGACGAAGCTCGAAAGCTCGAAGTGCTCCACGCGCAGCACCCGCACATCGGGGCTGGCATCGCGGCGCTTGCCCTGCACGCGCTCGCCGAGGCGCTCGAGCAGGTGCGAATCGGCCGCCTGACGCGGCATCAGCACATTCTGTTTCGCATTGGCCAGCTGATCGCTCTGGCAGAAGGCGCGGCGTGTGTCGTTCGACGCGCGGCGCGGACTGCGGATGGCAAGCTCCCGGAGAAGGCCGACCGGCGATTTCACGCCGACGCGTTTGCGGCCATCAGTCGCGTGTGCGCGCGCGACGCGGCATCGCGAATCGCCAGCGAGTCGCTCCGGTGGGTCATCGGATCCGGCGAGGCCGACGCGGCGACACTCGCCGCGGCACTCCGTACCGACGACATCAATCGCGCCCAGATTGGGCTCGTCGCCGACATGGACCAGATCGCGGACGCCGTCTACCACAGGGCGAGCGTGGCCGCCGGGTAACCCTGGATGACGAGGCGACAATGAAGTTTCCGACACATGAGCTCGCGGATGCATTGCCCGCGAACACTCCGGCCCAGGGAGGCCGGCTCGAAACGAACTGACGACCAGTTCAGGTACCACGCCATGGAAGACACCGCATATCGCGCCATCGCAATCGTCGGAGTCGGGGCAATCCTCCCCGACGCGCCAAACGCCCGCGCCTTCTGGAACAACATCCGCGAGGGCAGATACAGCATTTCCGATGTGCGCCCCGAGCGCTGGGATCCGGCGCTCTACTACGATCCAGACCCGCACGCCCCCGACAAGACCTACTCCAAGATCGGCGGCTGGGTCCGCGAATTCGACTGGAATCCCGCAGCGTGGCACCTCCCCATCCCTCCGCGTGTTGCGGAATCCATGGACGACGTGCAGAAGTGGGCAGTGAGTGCCTCGCGCGAGGCGCTCCTCGACTTTGGCTACCCCGATCGCCCGCTCGATCTCGAAAACACCGCGGTCATCCTCGGAAACGCGATGGCCGGCGAACGACACTACGTCACGTCGTTCCGCGTGTGGTTCCCCGAGCTCGCCCGCGAACTGTCGGCGGCCGAGTCGTTCGAGGCACTCAGCCCCGACGTCCGGTCGGCCATCCTCAACCAGTTTCACGAGCGCTTCAATGGGTACTTCCCGGAGATCACGGAAGACACCATGCCCGGCGAGCTCGCCAACTGCATGCCCGGTCGCATCGCAAACCTGTTCAACCTGCACGGGCCGAACTACGTGACCGACGCGGCGTGCGCATCCGCGATGGCCGCGATGAGCGCCGCGATCGAAGGACTCGTCGAGCGCGATTTTGACAGCGTCATCACCGGCGGCGTCGATCGAAACATGGGGGTCTCGACCTTTACGAAGTTCTGCAAGATCGGCGCCCTGTCGGCGACGGGAACGAGGCCGTACGCAGACGGCGCCGACGGATTCGTCATGGGAGAGGGCGCGTCGATCTTCATCCTGAAGCGCCTCGAGGACGCCGAGCGTGCCGGCGACAAGATCTACGCAGTGATACGGGGAATCGGCGGCTCGAGCGACGGCCGCGGCAAGGGCATCACCGCGCCAAATCCCGTCGGTCAGCGACTCGCCGTCGAGCGCGCCTGGCGCAACGCAGGGCTGTCGCCCGCGACCGCAACGCTGGTCGAAGGCCACGGAACCTCCACGCGCGTCGGCGACGTCGTCGAGGTGCAGAGCCTGATCGACATCATCGGCGCCGCGGGCGCCGAGCGACGGTCGATCCCGCTCGGATCCGTCAAGTCGAACATCGGACACCTGAAAGGCGCCGCGGGCGCCGCCGGACTCCTGAAGACGGTCTTTGCGCTCCACGACAAGGTCCTGCCCCCCAGCCTGAACTTCAAGAGCCCGAACCCCAACATCGACTTTGCGACGTCACCCTTCTACGTGAACACGGACCTTCGGCAGTGGCCCGAAGCGGCGTGCGGCGCGCGCCGGGCCGGCGTGAGTGCATTTGGCTTTGGCGGCACGAACTTCCATGTGGTCGTCGAGGAGTACATACCCGGTCGCCTGAAGTCGAACGGCTCGCGATCCATGTCGGTTGCGACGACACCGAACGCCGCACTTCCGCCGTCCGAGCCCAAACGGCCCTTGAGGGGCGCACTGCTCGTTGGCGGATCGTCAACGGCAGAGATCGAAGCGCGCCTCCGGTCCCTGCTTGCCGATGCGGAATCCGGCCGCGCGCCGGAACCGCGCGCTCCGCACGCATCCGATCTTCGCGCCGACCAGCGCATCGCGATCGACTATGCCGATGCGGCCGATCTCGCGGGCAAGATCGACAAGGCGCTGAAGGCGATCGCCGCCGACAACGCGGGAATGTGGAAAGCGCTTCGCGCCCAGGGGATCTTCCGCGGACACGGCCCGGCGCCGAAGGTCGCGTTCCTTTACCCGGGACAGGGTTCGCAGTACGTGAACATGCTCGACACGCTCAGGCACGTCGAGCCCATCGTCGACGAGGTCTTCCACGAGGCGGACCGCATCATGGAGCCTCTCCTCGGCAAGCCGATCACCGAGTATCTGTTCGCCGATGCCGCCGACGCCGATGCCATCGCGCAGTCCGAAGAGAGCCTGCGCCAGACCGCGATCACGCAACCCGCCGTGCTCGCCGTCGACGAGGCGTTCACTCGCCTGTACGCGGCATACGGTATCAAGCCGGACATGGTCATGGGCCACAGCTTGGGCGAATACGGCGCGCTAGTCGCCTCCGAGGCATTGCCGTTCGAGGACGCACTCCTCGCCGTGAGCGCGCGCGGACGCGAGATGACGCGCGTTTCCGTCGGCGACAAGGGATGGATGGTCGCCGTCTTCGCGCCGATTCACGAGATCGAGCGCATTCTGTCGACGATCGACGGCTACGTCGTCATCGCAAACGTCAACAGTCGCAGCCAGGCCGTCATTGGCGGCGCAAGCGAAGCCGTTGAACGCGCGATGAACGCGTTCCTCGCGGCAGGCTTCAACGCCGTCCAGCTCCCGGTGAGCCATGCATTCCACACCACGATCGTCGCGCCCGCGAGCGAGCCGTTGAAGAACGAGCTCGACCACCTGCGCCTCGTGCCGCCCAAGCTTCCGATCATCGCGAACGTCGACGGGACGTTCTACCCGATGGATCCGGATGCACGACCCCGAATGCTCGACATTCTCGGGCGCCAGGTTGCATCGCCCGTCCAGTTCGTGACGGGGCTCGAAACACTCTATGACGCCGGCGCGCGCGTGTTCGTCGAGACGGGGCCCAAGAAGGCGCTGCAGGGCTTTGTCGACGACGTGCTTGGAGACCGCGACGGCACGCAGTCGCTCTTCTCGAATCACCCAAAGAACGGCGATATCGCGTCGTTCAATCAGGCGTTGTGCGGACTCTACGCCGCGGGACTTGGTGTCGGAATCGAAGAGCCGGCCGAGACGCACCCGCAAGCCGAAGTCGCGACCACACCTGCCAGCGCTCACTTCCGGCAGCCGCAGTCTCCTGTTGCGGCAACCCAGCCGGAGGAACGGAAGGACCACATGACATCAGCATCGAACGACACCATCTCGGAGCTTGGGCACCTGTTCGCCGAGTTCCTCGACCGCGGAATGAAGATCTACGGTGGATCGGGCGCGCGGCCGACCGGCGCTGTCGCCGCCAGGCCCGAAGTCGTCATCACCGGCGCGGCGATCGGGCTTCCGGGCACCGAACGCATCTTCGAGGATTCGAACGTCAGTCGCATCCTGCACGGCCAGCAGTTCATCGATCTGATCCCGAACCGATTCCGCCGCGCGATGCTCGACAAGCACATCACGCGTCTCGTGAAGCGCGAGAACGGGGGCGCGACGTTCGACACCATCGAGGACCCGGGTGACGTCATCAAGCTCGCCGCGCGCGGCGGCGAACTCGACCTCGAGGCCGAATTCGGCGTCGCGGCGGACCGGATCCCGGCGCTCGACGTGGTGACGAAACTTGCCATCGGTGCCGGTCTCGACGCCCTGCGCGACGCTGGCATCCCGCTGGTCCTGCGGTACAAGACGACAACGCGCCAGACGCTCCTGCCCGACGGCTGGGGGCTCCCGGAGTCGATGCGCGACGATACGGGCATCATCTTCACCTCGGCATTCCCGGGCCTCGACTCGTTTGCCGAGTACGTGTCCCGCTACCACGAAGACCACGCGCGAAGGACGCGTCTCACCGATCTCGAGACACTCAGGCCACACGCCGAGCACGACCCGAATGCACTCGTCGAGATCGATCGCCGAATCTCCGAGCTTCGTGAAGAGATCGAGCGGACGGAGTACAAGTTCGACAGGCGTTTCCTGTTCCGCGTGCTGGCGATGGGGCACTCGCAGTTTGCCGAACTGATCGGGGCGCGTGGACCGAACACGCAGATCAACTCGGCGTGCGCTAGCACCACGCAGGCCGTTGGCCTTGCTGAAGACTGGATCCGGGCCGGCCGGTGCCGCCGCGTGGTGATCGTGTCGGCCGACGACGTGACGGGCGACAACCTCATGGAGTGGATCGGCGCGGGCTTCCTCGCCACGGGCGCGGCCGCGACGGACGACCGCGTCGAGGACGCGGCGCTGCCGTTCGACCGGCGCCGCCACGGCACGCTGCTCGGCATGGGCGCCGCGGCGCTCGTCGTCGAGGCGCAGGACGCGGTCGAAGAGCGCGGGATGCGCGCGCAGGTCGAGCTCCTCTCGAGCGAGGTGCGCAACAGCGCGTTCCACGCGACGCGGCTCGACGTCGACCACGTCGCGGCGGCGGTCGAGTCGCTGGTCGCGGCGGCGGAGCGGCGCTTCGGCGTCGACCGGCGCGCGATGGCACCCGAGACCGTGTTCGTCTCGCACGAGACCTACACGCCCGCCCGCGGCGGGAGCGCCGCCGCGGAGATCGCGGCGCTGCGCCGCGTGTTCGGGGCCGCGGCCAACGAGGTCGTGATCTCGAACACCAAGGGCTTCACCGGCCACCCGATGGGCGTCGGCATCGAGGACGTCATCGCGGTGAAGATCCTCGAGCACGGCATCGTGCCGCCCGTGCCCAACCTGCGCGAGCCCGACCCCGACCTCGGGCCGATCAACCTCTCGCGCGGCGGCCGCTATCCCGTGCAGTACGCGATCCACCTCGCCGCGGGCTTCGGCTCGCAGGTCGCGCTCACGCTCACGCGCCGCGTGCCCGGCGGCCTCGACCGCGTGGACGCGCCGCAGGCCTACCGCCGTTGGCTCGACGCGGTGACCGGCTACGACGCCACGGAGGTCACCGTCGACCGGCGCGTGCTGCGCGTCGTCG
>JBGAKX010000097.1:0-16581 GCA_044224215.1 Blastocatellia bacterium | reverse complement strand
CGGGCGGCGAGAATACCGCGACGTCGATTGGCGTGTTGATTTCGATCGACGAGTATTTCATCTCGTTGAGCGGCTTTCCTGTCCCGAGATCGACTTCGCGGATGGAAAACGGATAGCGCACGCCACCCACGGCGCGAAAGTCGGAGAACCGGGTCTCGGACCGGACATCGGCGCCAAACGCATGAATCGGCGCGGCCTTGCGCGACGCGATCAACAGCCACGACTCGGCATCGACGAGCTCGTCCTCCTCGAATCCGTCCTGCATTTGCACCCGCAGACAGTACGCCGCGCGGCCGTCGACACTGTCCATTCCGACGAGCGTTACCGTCGAGCCCTTTGAGCGGTAGTCGACGAGCGGTCCGTCGATGTCGGCGTGGTGGCGCGCGGCTGCGGCTGCGGCGCCGACGGTTCGCAGGACGATTCCCGGGTCGCCGTAGAACTCCCACGCGCTGCCGTCGTAGCCCTCGCGAAAATCATTCGAGAGATCGCCGGGGTCGCCGACAAGCTTGTAATACGGCCGCATGAGGGCCATAGCAGCTTTCGGCGTCTCGAATCCAGGTTCGGAGTATGTCCCCCGGAACACGACGCTGTGGACGCGCGCAATCGCCTCGCGACCACCTCGGGCCTCGATGTGGTTCGCGATGATCTGGTCGGCCGTAACGGGAAGCCTGTCAGGCGCACTCTGCGTGGCTGACAGGACGAAGGCGATGCAGAGCATGGAGACACAAATCATGGACAACTCCTTGCTCGAGTAGACGCGTTGAACGTGCGATGCGTTAACGAACTCAGTTCCATGACCGTTCGAAAGGAATGGCCAGACGTCATTGGTACGAATGTGCTCGTGAATCGCGTTTCCGAGGCGCATTATGGAGTGAGCGCGCGTTGAACGTGCGATGCGTTAACGAACTCAGTTTCATGACGGTTCGAGCGGAATGGCCGGACGTCAATCGTACGAATGTGCTCGTGAATCGCGGCACGTAGGCGCATTATGGAGTGAGCGAGCTACAATCTGCCGGACGCGCGAGACTCAACGCTCGCCATGGGCGTCCACGGCACCTCGAGCGCGCAGTTGGGTAGCGACGGCGCTCGAGCTCGTACGACGTCTGCGAAACGTCGGCACGTCGGTGGCGACGACGGGAATCGTGTGCTCGGGAGGCACCGTACGCAATGAACACGCATTCTCGGTGCGGTAACGCGCGAAGCATCCTGGCGCCTCTCGAAAGCTGGGTGTCGCGTGATTGCTACGTCACCGTTGGCGACGTACGGGTGCGCTACTGGATAGCCGGTGAGAGTGGTCCACCTGTCGTGCTTCTCCACGGCTTCGGCGAGACCGTCGAGACGTGGGTATGCAACGTTGCCGCACTCGCCTCGTCGTACCGCGTGCACGCCGTCGACCTTGTCGGCTGTGGGTTGTCCGACAAACCGGCGATCCACCACTCCCTTGCCAATTTCGCCGCATTTGTCGCGGATTTCATGACGTCGGTCGACGTGGACGATGCACGTATCATCGGACACTCGATGGGCGCCGCGGTAGCGCTCAAGTTCGCGATGTCGTATCCCGACCGCGTAAGGGCGCTCGTGCTCGTCAGCAGCGCAGGCCTCGGACGAGACCTTGCGCTCAGCTCGCGAATTGCAACTGTGCCGTTCGTCGGCGAGCTTGTGACTCGGCCGTCGCGCGGAATGGTGAGGTACTTCCTTGAGAGGGCGGTGAGCGACCGCACGCTGATCTCGGACGAGATCGTCACAGCGGCGATTGCGCGCGCCTCGTCGCCCGAGGCGCGACGTTCCGCACTGGAAATTCTGCGCGCTCTTGTCACCGTCCGCGGTGTGAGGGAAGACGTCGTTCGAAGCGTCGTCGACAACCTTGATCGGATCGCGACACCTACGCTCGTCGTGTGGGGACGGCAGGACCGACTGCTACCCGTGGCACACGCGGCGATCGCGGCGCGAGGTATTCCCAATGCTTCGGTGCGGATCTTCGAGGATTGTGGTCACGCGCCGCACATCGAGTGCTGCAACGAATTCAACGAGCTCGTCCTCGATTTCCTCGGGCGCGTGTGATCTTCGCGAAGACGACGAGACCAAGGATGCGGAGTCGTTACAGCGCAAATCCGCAAGTGGACGGCATCCGTCATCTGGAATGTCGTCGCTCGAGAATCCCATCGCGCGACGCATCGAGCCGCGCAATCTGCGGGTTATCGTGCTGCAACATACGGAGAACGCATACCGGCCGTCGCTCGCGCCAGATAGAACCCTCTGGCTTATCGGACTCCCTCGTCGTCAAACTGATCGATCCGAACCTCCCCGTCAGGAAATCTCGCGACGATCTCGAGTTCTCCGCCCATCGCTCTCACATATCCACGAAGCGTGCTGACGTACATATCGGCTCTTCGCTCGAGTTTCGAAACGGCGGCTTGGTTGACGTGAAGCTGCTCAGCGAGCTTCTCCTGGGTCAGACTTCGGGCTGCCCTGAGTTCGTGGAGCGGCATCTCGGCAATCAGCGCCTTTGACTTTGCGCGGACACGAGCCCGCGCTTCTGGCGACATCTTGCTTCGCAGTGTGTCGAACTTCTTAGCCATCTCGCTATCCCTCGTCTTCGAGCGCCACAAGGTGCTCGTCATACAGCCTGTCCGCCTTTGGCACGAACTCGTCGTACCACCGGTCATTGCCGGTCTTGTCGCCTCCGAGCAGGAGCAATGCGACCCGCCTCGGGTCGAACGCATAAAGAACCCGGTATGGCCGCCCGGCGTGTTGAACGCGCAACTCGCGCATATGCAGGTGGCGCGACCCAATAATCCCACTACTGAACGGAAACGGAAGCGATGGCCCCTTCTCTTCGAGCAGCTCTACGTACGTTGCAACATCCTCCTGCTCGCTCTCGTCGAGACTCTCCCACCAGGATTCGAATACATCCGTGTACTCGACGCTCCATTCCACATATGGAATATAACACGTATAGAATAGTTGTCTAGCGTCGTCTCTTTCCATTGCGGAGCCGACTTCACTGTTGCCCCGCCCCGCGGGAACTCAAAGCGTTATGAAGTTGGCGGCCTTATCAGGCGCGATCGGTGACCACTCCACTGTCACGATCAGTCAAGTGCACACCTGCAGCAGGCACAGCATCTACTCTTCACTGTAGCGGAATTCGAGGGCGACGCTAGTACTACCTGCAACCACAGCTGTCGTCCGATAGATTGTCGTCGTCAATGCGAATCTTTGCGCCAGTCACGACGTCGTTAATCGTACCCTTCGCGCGACCTCGACAGTCGTTCACCGTGATCTTCATCCGAATACTGTCGTCGGACGTCAACCGGACTTTGCACCTCCCGACGGTTGTCGCGACGGCGTGCCCCGAAGTTACATTGCCCGAGGCGCAGTTCGTTTGTGTATATGCGCCATAGGGAACATTGACCTGGACGAGGTCACCCGTGTGATCACCTTGGATGCAGTAGTCATAAGTGGGTGGTGTAGGTCTCGGAAAGCGCGCGATGCCTACGCCATCATTCGAGACAGCTCCACCAACAATCAGCCTTCCGTCTTGCTGAACCGCAAAGGATGTTGCGCCTACGTCCGGTTCCGCAAAGTCGGCGTACACCGCGCCGCTCGTCCCATATGAAGCATCCAGGAGGCCTCCCGGAAGGAAGCGCACAACAGCGAACTGAGTGTGTGTTTCGTCAACGCCTATTGTCGCGCCAACACATATGCTCCCGTCGATATCAAGTGAAAGACCAACGATGCTGCTCCATTGGCCGACCTGAGCCAGCGCCCGTCCGTTCACCCCAAAACTGCTATCGACCTCGCCATCCGCAAGAAACTGCATGAGGACGAGTCGTGTGCCAGACGGCGTACAGAATGAGTGCGACGCACCTGCGACAACAATGCGCCCACTTGGCCGAACCGCTACGCGCTGCGCAATGTCAGAGCTGGCAGATCCGTTGCAGAAATCCACGTATACCCGTGCTATACCTCCCTCGCCAAACGAAACGTCTGGTCGGCCGTCTGCCGTTAACTTGGCAACTTGCATACTGGTGCTCGACGCTGCTGAGCCGATCATCGTCCCGTCGACCTGCAATGCTACCCCTGTGAGTTCCGTCCCCCACAATGGCGAACCGCTGCCTTCAACAAGCGAGATACCGTGCTGGCCAAACGACTCGTCAAACGTCCCGTCACTCAGCAAGCGCGCAAGCGCAAGAGTACCGTTGAGCACTCCGACCGCGACAATCCGACCGTCAGGGAGGGTTCGCACGTGCCGAATAAAGCTATAGCCGCCAAAATCGACTGTAAGGTAGCCCCCGGTGCCAAACGACGGATCGAGTGCCCCATTCGGTAGGAGTCGTGCTACGAGTCCTGTGTACGAGTTCGTGGCCGGCATGTACATGCCCCCGGCGATAAGTATCTTTCCGTCAGTTTGGGTTTCTATCCCGCCTGCACTTGACCGATACGGGAGCGGAACTTCTACGATCCCTCCAGAACCGAAGCTCTGATCGATGCGGCCATCGAGGCGATACCGAACCAATACGATTGACGCGTCCTCAGCGTCAGGATTCAGGACGCCGAGCATGACAATATCGCCGTCGCTCTGGAGCGCCATGGCTGAGCTTCGCCACGGCTCCGACAACTGGGTCAGAACCTTGCCACCAAGTCCAAAACTCGGGTCGAGGTCGCTTCCTGGGGACTGAGGGCTGAGCGAGAGCGCAGGCGTTGAGCCCGAGAAACTGAGTGACAGTATGATGATGGTCGCGATGGCAATTCCAGTGGTTCGTCGCATAGAAGCTAGTCGTCCTTCGTTTCGGCCATAGGCGGAAACAGCGGATTGTATCCTAACCACGCCATTCAAACGCTCACCGTCGACCGAATCTGAGTATGTGGACTCCCCGGAGCACGTTCACGCGTCGCGGTCGAAATCGACGTCAGTCGTCATAATTACCCTTATCGGACGCGAATTCACCGATACTAGCCCCGCGATTTCTAGCCGGCTTTCTCGCTAACTAGAGTGCGAAAGACCCGCCATCAGGCGACGAACGGAGATTTTCCTTGGCCAGCGTGAGTTCGAGTGCCGGAATGATCCCGGTGACTGTCTCTACTATGGCTCGATGTAACTCGCCCGGATCGACGAGGAAGTACTTGTGGACCACGTACTGGCGTACATCGGAGAGCTCCCGCCAGTTGATGCCCTCAAACTCACTTCTACCCTCAACGGAGATTCGTTTGCTAGCCTCGCCCACGATCATTACGGCCGCCATGGCCGCATCGATTCGCATTCGGTCCCGTGCAAACTCCTCGATGCTCACGGTCGTGGCATAGTCGACCGCCCGCCTGGCTGCCCCAAGCATGTCCTTAGCCGCGACGCTATCTCGCTTGTTCAGCATAGACAGTTCGTCGGGACGAGAGTATCTCATCCTGCAGCAGGTCGTTCTCAGATGCCTGCAGCGCACCCATCGTGATCAGGTCAACTCGGCGGCCTATCAGCTCAGAGAGTCCCTTCTCAAGCCGCATGTGGCCGAAAAGCGATGGAGTTCGCCCTTGGCTGAATGTAACGAGAATGTCCACGTCGCTTCCGGCGCCGAACTGTTCGGTGAGGACTGATCCGAAGAGATCACACTGCTGAATGTCGTGGGAACGGCAGAACGCCGCAAGCCGTTCAAGGCTCACACCTAGACGCGTCTCGATCTCCGGAATGGTGTCGGCACTCATCGCTTCCACCGCGCTAGTCTACCGCCTCCACCTCCGGTTTGCGACACGTTGCAGTCCCTGTTACACAACGTTCGCGCTGTACTACCCTTATCGGACGCGAGCATGAGGATAAAACGAGCTCCCCCGGCACGGCCATCGACATATCCATGATTAACAATGTTGGACATTTCGTGTAGTTCTAGCATTCAGGTTAGAACATTCAGAGTCTATGAACGTCAATTTGACCGAGCAACTTGAAACGTTCGTCAGAGACAAGGTCGATTCCGGCCTTTACAACTCCGCGAGCGAGGGTGTGCGCGATGCCCTTCGGTTGCTCGAGGAGCAGGACCAGTTCCGGAAGGCCAAGCTGGAAGCCCTTCGCAGCGAGATACAGAAAGGGCTCGATAGCGGACCCGCTGCACCACTCGATATGGGAGCCATCACGGCCAAAGCTCGCAAGCGCTTTGAAGCCGAGCGAGCCCGGTGAAACGGCTTGAGCGGCGACCCGAGGCCGAAGTCGATGTATTTGGCATCTGGGTCTACGTTGCCACGGAGGCGGATGCTTCGATAGCCGATGGCGTGCTCGATCGCATCGAGGAGACGCTGCTCTTACTGGCGAGCACACCTGAAATGGGACGCGCACGCCCCGAGCTTGGCGTGGACCTCCGCAGCTTTCCCACTCGCCGCTAAGTAATCTTCTACCGAATTACCGAGGAAACCGTCGAAGTTGTGCGCGTCCTGGAAGGTTCCCAGGATATCCCTTCGGTCATGTTAGGCGACCTACCCAGGCGACCTAGTTCGCACCCGATCCCATCACGATCCTTCATTGGTGCGAGCTGCCACCTCGGGCTGATTTGACACATTGTCGGGGACGGAGGTCGTGTGACCGGCCGGCTCCGTTTCGTGGGGCCAACCACATCGTTTCATGCGCCGTACTACCCGCTTTTCCACTTTCATAATTGCGCATATCGTATGCGTCTCCGTCGCGTGGCTCGTCCCAGCACGAATGGCCCACTCCGACGTCAGTTCGCTTGATCTCTTCACAGCGTTACTGGTCCGAAGGACCGGTGAGGATCAGTCGAGAGAGCAACGCCAACTCGCACGGGGGCGGCCTCATCGCACGGACTCAAGCCGAGCCCGGCAAAAGTCGGTTTGTAAGCCAACCCCCGTTGCGATGCGACGAGGCGCGGAGAGCCAGGCTCCCCGCGCCTTGAAAGTGTCACGCATCGAAATCGCGCCTACGGAGTCGTCGACGCCACCTCGGTCGTGATGCCCTTGTTGACGAGCAGGTTCACCTCGACACGCCGATTCTGCATCCGGCCCTCGCGCGTGGCGTTGTCAGCCACGGGCTTGAGCGAACCGTATCCAGCGGGCGTGACGATCCGCCGCAGCGGAATGCTCCGCACACCGGTCAGGTACAGAACCACGGCATCGGCACGCTGATGGCTGAGCATCTGGTTCTTTGTCATGGTTCCCGTGATGTCGGTATAGCCGGCAACCTCGAGGATGTACCCGTCCTGATTCGCGGCCTCCTCGGCAAGCGTGTCGAGAACGGCCATCGCCTCGGGCGTGAGCTCCGCGCTGTTGACCTTGAACAGCACCGACGCCTGGGTCTTCAGGTCAAAGTTGTCGAGGCTCGAAATCCGCGCGTTCGTTGCATCGACACCGGCGTTCGCACGAGCAGCCTCGGTGTTCGCACGCTCTGCCTCGGCCTTGGCCATCTTCGACAGCTCGGAGAGCTCGTCGACCTGGCCGCTCAGCGACTTGGTATCGCGCTCGAGTGTCGAGACGCGATCCTCGACCGGCACGACACGGGAATCGAGCGCCGTCGCCGTCTTCAGGTCCTGCTTGTCGAACCGAATCTTCTTGGCTACGAGCTGTCCGCTCGCGTTACCGGTTCCCTCGACCTCCACGATGAGACCGCGCAGAAGATTCGTCACTTCGTAGTTCGTTCCCGTGCGGAACCATCCGCCGTTCGACTTGACGCTCGTCATGTCGGTCAGTGCAACGACGGTTGCAATGTTGTTCGAATCGCGAACCGTGATCGAGTCCGGATCGCGGACGACGATGACCCCCTTGATCTTCGTCTTCTCTCCCGATGCTATCTGTTGCACCCGGGTTTGATTGCCGGCGTTGCCATTCGGGGTCTGCGCAAAGGCCACCCCCGAAAGCACAACAACAAACGCCAACGCCAAAGCCCGGGCGAATGCTGATCGGCTCGTATTCATTTCGTTTCCTCCGTAACTCCCCCTCCGGCGCGCAGACCGGGCACGGAGAGCCGAACGTCTGAGTCCTCGTCGAAGTCGATCCAAGCACACACGGGCTGGATTCGTTCGGCGGACTCAGGAATGAATTGGCTATCGCCAGAAAAAGCCTACGCCTTGCCACGGGCTGACGCCAGCGGTATCGACGAGTCATTTCCGGACGCTTTCAGGCGCGCCTGCCGGTCACCGCATCGCGATCAGGTACCTCAATTGCAGCGGCAACTCATGCAAATTTCCGTTGCGCCATATCACGCAACGCCAGCACGAGCGCGCGGCGCGCATCCGAGGTGAATACCACGTGTCGATGGATGGCATACTCAGGCGGAAAGGTTCGCCGACGCACCCACGCTACCCGGCAGAGCTGACGACGACGTCATCCGTGACAACCCACGTCTCGTCGGCCCGGTGGAGGCTCACGCGATGGAGCTCGGTCGAACCATAGTCGCCCCGGCCGACCGCATACCAGATGATGACGATGTCTGCTGATGCGTCCGAGGCGGATCCAAAATGCAGGTGCTCGATGGTCATGAGCATGCCCGCGTTCTCGGCTTCGCTGTCACCGCGCGGCGCGGGATGTGACGCAAGCCACTGCTTCTCGAAGCGTCGCATCTGGCTGAACGGTCGAACGTCGATTCCGGCAATCGCGAGGCCGGCCAGAACGACTCGCGACGGATCGGACCTCGAGCGCGGGCTCCCGAGCGCGACAAAGACGGGCTGAGGCAGCCCCGCCGAGTCGCGCACCGCGTCCAGACGATGCCGAAATACGGCGATTCGGACCGCGTCCGTGTCTGACACGCGGGCCTGCGCGACAGCGAACGGCGAGATCAGGTACGAGGCGACGAGCAACGCCACGGCCCGACGAGCCACGGACCGTGTTCTGAACCACCTGACAATGAGGTTGTTCGAGAGTCCTGAATCACCAATCGTGCGCCACAGGGAGGCACGCCCGAAAACTCGTGATGTCACTTCAGGTCGACTTCGTCGCCCCCGGGTCCGGTGAATTCCGCGGACGTCACCGACCACGGACCGCTCCCCTTCTGCCCCATCTTTACGACAGCCGATCCCGAACCCTTCGGTCCGGTGACGGAGACCGTGATCTCGGCCGTTCCGACGCCGTTGTCCGTGTTGATGTTTCCCGATGCGAACGACGTCGAAAGCGGCTCCCCGAGCTCGGATTTGACCACCGAGCTCTGTTGCACGAACCGCTGCGCCGTCTGTGACGCCTCGCTGTTCGCCAGCATGTAGACACCCCCGCCGACGAGCGCAATGATCCCGCCGATCACGAGAATGATCACGAGCAGACACCCGCCGCCTCCAAGGAGGATCCACTTCATGTTGCTCTTCTTTGGCGGCGGAGGCGCGCCACCCCCTGGATACGCACCCGGCGGCGGATAGCCACCCTGCGGTGGATAGTTGCTCATGAGCATCTCCTCGTTGTGGGGTTTTCGATGGGACCGTTGGAATCGGTAGCAGGTACGACGTCGATCATGCCCCGCCGCTGGCAGCGACGCAACACGGCAGCCGACCGCGAACGACAAACGCTCGTCGCCTCACAGCGTCCTGAGGAACGCAATCAGCGCTCGGCGATCCGCCATCGACAGATCCAGGCCGAATTCGTGCCCCTTGATCCCGCCACGCGTTGCGTCGATTCGCCGGAAGCCCTTCGGGACATAATCGTCCCTCACCCGGCGTGGGTCGAACCACTCCTCGAGCGTCGCTGCCTGACCCATATGGCCGAACGGCCCGCGGTACCAGACGCCCTTCAGCGACGGCACCTTGTAGAAGCCCGTTCCGCGGCGCGAGCGAAGCGTCAGATCCGGGTCGGTTCCGACCGACAACGGCATGACGTCGACCTGGGCAGCGAGCTCGTCACTGACCTCGAAGCCCTCGGCCGGCGTGAGCATGTTGTTTGTGTAAAGCGGCGGCGTGTGGCACATCGCGCAGCCTTCGCGCTCAAACACCTTCTGGCCGCGCGCAGCCAGGGGTCCGAACACATTCGGATTGGGCGGTGGCTTCAGCGAGTACACGTACAACGCAAGCGCATAGAGTTCCTCGTCGCTGTACCGATCGAGCGTCGCCGGATCGGGAACCGGTCCCTCCGGCACAAAATCCCCGTACGCCGCGATCAAGTCGGCACCCTGGTTGAGCGCGGCGTACCGCATCAGATCGCCAATCGTGCGATGGCGGACAAGCCCGGATGCATCGAGGTAGCGACGATCCTTGACGCCGATCAGGTCGGGGATTCGCACGGGATACCACGGGCTCGAGCCCTGACGCGCGCACACCCCGGGAATGATGGCCTCCTGTACCTTGAGGATATCGTCGAGGGCCATCCGCTCGAACCGGGCATTCGGATCGGGGCGCAACCACGGCGCTGCGTACGAGCTGCGCATGAACTTGCGTGTATGGTCCAGAACGGCGGCAGGGTCTGACTTGGTTGAAGGCTGAACTCTGGTTTCGTAGGCATCGCTGCGGTCGTCCGGGAAATTGCCCTGCGCGCCCGTGATCACCGTCCCGTTCGGCATCACCCTCGTGTGACACATGGCGCACGCGAGGATTCCGATTTCAACCTTCCCCTTCTCGCGCACGACGTATCGCAGATACGGAACCGTGCCGTCCGCTGCCAAGCGAATCTTGTTCCTTCTGTACCACTCACGGGTCCTGACGACCGCGTTGAGGGATTCGCCGTATTCGTACTCGATCGGCGCTGCAAACACGATTGCACCGGCCCGGACCCAGTCCTCATCGGTCTTCAGTCTTGACGAATCGAAGACGATCTCCGGTTCGCGCCGTTCGAGCGATGCCATGTACCCGCGCGGCTCACGATCGGGGTGATAGATCGGGTACGTGCGGTATATCGGTCGAACGGGCATCCGGTAGTAGAAGTCCGCACTCACCTGCCTGGGAGTTGCAGTGGCGTCCGCAAGCGGGAGTTCGAGCCCGCGCATTGCTTCGTCGTCCCACGTCCGGGGGATGTCGGGCGAGGACCGTCCCTGACCGGAATCCGCGCCGTCGACTGCCAACAGCATCACGCCGATGATGGCGGCCGAGAGGACAACCCAGATCTTCACGCTGCGAAGACGCATCGGTGCACCTCGCCACGAACCGGTACCGTTTTGACGTTCTATACCACGAATCGCCCTGGATTTGTCGCGAGAGATATCCAGACCGACACCGGCCGCAAAAGAGAGGAACTCACCGCGGTGCACGACGCGCCCATCGACGAACCCATTGGCTCGCAGCGTTCCGATCAGCGTCGAAATAGGGCTTGCGATCTCGCCGGCGATCACTCCTCCTCGACAATTGCCTCAACGCTCCCCGAGTTAACGGCCTCGACAAGTACTGCGTGGTCGTGTTCCGTCTGATCCGCATATCCGAAGGCGAACGAGCTGATGGCCTCGTCAAAGGCGTCGCTCTTTCCCAGGTACCCACTGATCGTGGCCGCATCGCCGGCCTTTGCGTGCGCGCGCGCAAGGGTCCAACCGCAGAACTCAGCGTACCGCTTGAGCTGGATCTCGGAACACGCCTCGACAGGAATCGACAACTTCATGTCCCGCAGTTGCCGCACGTAGAAGTCGAGGCCGCCTCGTCCTCGCACCCATCCCAGAAAGATGTCGCTGGAGGACTGCATCAGCCGTTGTCCCATGACGACACGCTCCCCCTGATTGTCATAGCGACTCTTCTTCGTGTAGGGCTCGAGTACCGACCGGCGTGCCTCCTTCAGCTGAAGCAGCAGTGGTTGATCCTCCTCGGATATGAGTAGTGCCACATAGCAGCGCGTGCCCACGCTCCCGATTCCGACAACCTTGAGCGCGAAATCCTCGAGTCGGTATCGATCGAACAAGACGCGGCGTTCATCTGAGAGAGTCGCTCGGTAGTCTTCCATTCCCTCTCGAACCGCGTCCTCAAAACCCTTCGTTGAGACGTGATAGAGCACCGGTGGCTGATCGACCAGGCGGCGCTTGTCGCCGATGTCTCCCGAGATCTTGGGGAAGAGGTTCTCGACCACACGTTCGCGGGCCCGTTCGGCAAGACGCTCGCGGACCTTCCTGGCGTTCTCGTCAGGTGCTGACGCAATGATGCTCTCCATGTCGAGGCGCTCGTACCAGACATCGAGGGGGCTCATGTGGGAATACTCCCGCAGGCGCTCCCGGTACGAACGTGCGCACTCCACGACGACCTTGGCTGTGTCCGAATCCGAAAACCTGTTGGAGCGCCCCGCGACCGCAAAGCTCACGGTCAAGCGCTTGAGATCCCATTCCCATGGCGCCGGGAGGGTCTCGTCGAAATCGTTCAGATCAAAGACCAGGTTTCGCTCCGGAGTAGCAAACAACCCAAAGTTCAACAAATGGCAGTCGCCGCAGCACTGCACCCGGACACCCGTGGTCGGCGTGGTTGCGAGGTCGTAGGCCATGAGGCCCGCCGAGCCACGAAGGAAGGTGAACGGACTGCGAACCATGCGGCCATAGCGGATCGGAGTGAGCTCGGGAATCCGGCCCCTGTTCGACTCCTCGATAACGTCGACGGGATCCCGGCGTGAAGTCGACGGTATCCAGTCCGCGTGACTCTGGCGCGGTACGCGCTCGCGCAGGGCGTGGCCAGCGGCAACGCGCTCACTGCGCGACTGGAACCTGCGGGCACGCGCGGCTTTCCTGACCTTGGGTCCGACTCTCTTGCGTGTCTTCTTCATTGATGCCACGGTTGCCCTCCATAATCCGAGGATTGTCCGGCACGCGGCGTTAGGGCGGTGTCACGTGTCTGAACGCTCGTTTGGCATCCTTACGCGGGTGCAATTCACGTGCCCCCAGCGCCAGGGCACTGCGTCACGCGCAGTACGGGGCGACCGCGACGGGACTGCCCTCCACAGCCGTGAGTACAGGTGAACCGAAGGGCCAGAAGATGTCTGGCTCGCCGAGCACATCCCCGACGCGAATTATCGCGACTGCGCCGATTTTCGCGGTGGTGTGCCTATTCACGCGCACGTTGATGTCCTGTTAACGAGGCCGGTTCGCCCTGGGCTGCCGGGCTCGTGAAGCAGTTCACCGCGGCGGCAACCTCTGATAGCATCGGCGCGTGCTCCGGCGCCCAGCCCGGATGCGAGCGACGTCGCGGCGCGCCAGTATCAGAAACAGGAGTATCGATATGCGAATGAGCCGAAGGATCGCGTTGGCGATCATCGTGTCGATCGCTGCGTCAGCCGGGACACCGGGCGCGTACGCCCAGGACAAGGGCCTCGTGTCAAAGCTAACCAAGAACCTCGGCGTCACTCCCGAGCAGGCAACCGGAGGCGCCGGAGCGCTCTTTGGCTTTGCAAAGAACTCGATGAATCCGAGTGACTTCGCAAAGGTTGCAAAGGCCGTCCCTGAGATGGATACGCTGCTGAAGGCTGCGCCCGTCGAAGCAGCCCTGCCGGGTGCATCCGGGGGGCTCCCGGGCGCAGGCGGACTCGCAGGCGCGGCAGCAGGTGCGTTGCCAGGCGGCGCGGGCGGTCTGGCTTCGCTGATTGGACCGTTCAACGCGCTCGGCATGAAGCCGGATATGATCGGCAAGTTCGTGCCGATCCTCCTGGGATCCGTAAAGAAGAAGGGTGGCGATGCCGCCTTCGGACCGCTTGCCAAGGTACTTCAACCGAGCGACAAGAAGTAACAGGACTAGGTCGGGACCGAGAGAATTCGCTGCGCGGACGCTGGAAACGGAAATCCTCGGCACACGTGCGCGACCGGATTTCTCACCCGGGACCATATCAAGGAGGCGCCATGAATCACCTGCAGGTCGTCATTGCCGCGGCGATTGTAATGACGTTCGCGGCGCCGGCTGCGCAGTCGTCCGCGAGCGTCGCTCCTCCGGCCGGTCCGAACGCGATTGCTCCGGGTAACCCCGACGCGTGCAAGCTCCACGGCAAGGTGCAGTTCGTCACGTCGTTCCCCGACTACAAGATCCAGATCGTGACCTCGTTCCCCGACATCAAGGTCAAGAAGGTCTCGTCCTTTCCGGACAATCCCGGCGAATGGGAGATCGTCGACTCGTCGCCGGACTTCACGGTGCAAGTCGTCGATTCGTTTCCCGACTTCACGGTCGAGTACGTCGACTCGTTCCCCGGATGCCCTTAGCATTCACGCTCGAAATCGCTTCCAACGCGGATTCGCCCAATGAAGATCGATGAACTTGTGCGCAATGCGGGCGTCGTCGGCGCTGGAGGCGCCGGCTTCCCCGCACACGTCAAGGCGGCGTCGCATGTCGACTTCGTGATCGCGAACGGTGCGGAGTGCGAGCCCCTCCTTCACAAGGACTACGAGGTGATGCTCCACCTCGCCGAGCGCGTCGTGCGCGGCGTGAGGCTCCTCATGAATGCGACGGGCGCCCGCAAGGGCATCATCGGCATCAAGGAGAAGAATGCGAAGGCGATTGCCGCGCTCACGGCCGCGCTTGACGGGGACGACGTTCGCCTTCACCTCCTCGGCGACTTCTACCCGTCCGGCGACGAGTACATCCTCGTCTACGAGGCCACCGGGCGGCTGATTCCGCCGCAGGGCATACCGCTCGACGTGGGAATCGTCGTCAGCAACGTCGAGACGCTCGTCAACGTGTCGGCCGCCGCGGACGGGACTCCGGTCACGCGCAAGTTCGTAACGATCGCCGGCGCCGTGAACCAGCCGACGACATTCGTCGCGCCGGTCGGCATGAGCTTTCGCGACGCTATCGCCGTGGCAGGCGGCGCGGGTGTCGACGAGTTCTCGGTCTTTGTGAGCGGCATCATGATGGGAAAGCTCGAGACCGATCTCGATCTGCCCATCACGAAGACGTGCGCGGGACTCGTAGTTCTTCCACAGGAGCACACGCTCGTCCGGCGGAAGGGCCAACCCGAGCAGAACATGCACCGTATTGGCAAGTCGGCGTGCGACCAGTGCAGCTTCTGCACCGAGCTGTGCCCGCGATTCACGCTCGGCTACGACGTTCAGCCGCACAAGGTGATGCGCAGCCTCGGGTTCACGCAGTCCGGCGAGAGCATCTGGAACCAGTACGCGTCGCTCTGCTGCGGCTGCGGACTGTGCACGTTGTACGCATGTCCGGAAGACCTCTTTCCAAAGGAGGCGTGCGACAAGTCCAAGCGCGAACTGAAGGCTGCCGGCGCAGCGTGGGACGGGCCAAAGACGGTGACTCCGCACCCGATGTACGAATACCGCCGGACGCCTCTCAAGCAGCTCGTGGCGCGGCTCGGACTCGTCGACTACGACGTTCCGACGCCGTTCGTCGCGGACACCCCGTCGCCCGCGCGCGTGACGATCCCGCTCGCGCAGCACATTGGCGCGCCCGCTGTGGCGGCCGTGCGCGCTGGAGAGACCGTGCGCGAAGGCCAGCTCGTCGGTGAAATCCCCGGCGGCGCGCTCGGCGCTCGCGTGCACGCAAGCATTCCCGGCGTGGTCGTGTCGGTCGGCGACACCGTCGTCATCTCAAGAGCCTGATCCATGAACAAGAACTCCATAGGACTCCTCGAACTGTCGAGCATCGCCGCGGGCATGTACGTCGCCGACACGATGCTCAAGGCCGCCGACGTCGACCTGCTGTTGTCGCGATCGATCTGCTCGGGCAAGTACATGACGATGGTGCGCGGCGACGTCGCCGCCGTCACGTCGAGCGTCGAGGCCGGACGCGAGGTGAGCCGCGGGTTCGTCATCGACACGTTCGTCATCCCCAACCTGCATGACGACATCTTCCCCGCGATCTATGGATCGAACACGGTCGGCGATCTCGAGTCGCTCGGAATCCTGGAGTCGTTCTCGGTCGCCTCGCTCATCGAGGCCGCCGACGCTGCGGCAAAGACGGCCGAGGTGCGCCTGCTCGAGATACGTCTCGCCATGGCGCTCGGAGGCAAGGCGTTCGTCACGATGACGGGGTCGGTGTCGGCGGTACAGGCAGCTGTCGATGCCGGGTCCCGCGTTCTCGGCGCAAAAGGCCTGCTCGTCAACCGGGTCGTGATCCCCGCTCCGCGCAAGGAACTGCTCACCGAGATCGTCTGACCCGGCCTATTCGCTGAGAATCACGGTCGTCGTCGCTCCGGTGTCGTTCCGAAATCCGAGCATGACCTTCCGCCTGGCGTCGGGTCCCTTTGGCCGGCTTGCAAGAAACTGACGGAGCGTCTCGGACGTGAGCAGCGTGCCCTTCTGAATCACACGTGTTCCGTTTCGCTTGAGCTTTGCAGGCAGGGCGAACGGAATGCCGTCGGCAATCAACATCACGTTGGTCGTGAAGTTCGATCCATTTGCGACGACCTTAGATGTCCCCTTGAGCGACACGCTCCCGATGATGGGGGCCCCCGGCGTGCTCGCGTCGTTCGACGGCGTGCTCTCCGAACCGTCCGGGTAGGTGGCGGTCACGACAAAGAAGCCGCCCGCGGACGACGGAGCCATCGTACTCGTCTGCGACGGGGGAACCGACGTGAACAGGTTCGACGGGACGGGCGCGACGGGCCTCGTCCTGGACTTGTAGACCCGGTACCCGGTCACGCCGCCCCGGGGCGAGCGATCGAGGCCATCGGATCCGCGTCCAACGACAGCCATCACCTGGAGGTTTCGCGGCGGTCCGCCGGCCGTGTCGGGCGGATCCCACGACAACTGGACCTGTGAGCATTCCGAGAACTCCGACG
>JBGAKX010000096.1:0-16837 GCA_044224215.1 Blastocatellia bacterium | reverse complement strand
TGCTTGTAGCCACCAAACGGCAACGCCGCGTCAAAGATGTTGTAGCAGTTGATCCACACGGTCCCGGCGCGCATCTCGGACGCGACCGCGTGCGCCTTGCCGACGTCGCGGGTCCAGATCCCCGCCGCAAGCCCGTACACCGAATCATTCGCACGCGGCACCAGTTCCTCGGTGTTCTTGAACGGGATTGCCGCGACCACCGGGCCGAAGATCTCTTCGCGCACGACCTTCATGTCCTCGGTCGTGTCGACGAGAACCGTCGGCTCGACAAAGTACCCCGAGTCGCCGACGCGCTTGCCGCCAACGAGGGCCTTCGCGCCCTCCGCGGCGCCGGATTCGAGGAACCCGCACACGCGATTGAGCTGCTCCTCCGACACGAGCGGCCCCATCGTCGTCGCGGGATCGAGACCCGGCCCGACCTTGATCTTGCTCGCGTGGTCGGCGATGCCTTCGACGACCTTGTCGAACACGTCGTGCTCGACGTAGAGCCGCGATCCCGCGCAGCAGCACTGTCCGTGGTTGAAGAAGATCGCGCTCGCGGCGCCTGCGATCGCGATGTCCATGTCCGCGTCGTTGAATACGACATTCGGCGACTTGCCGCCCAGTTCGAGCGAGACCTTCTTGAGGTTGCCCGCCGCGGCGTGGACGATCAGGCGGCCCACTTCCGTCGAGCCCGTGAACGCGACCTTGTCGACGTCCGGATGCGCCGCAAGCGCCGCACCTGCCGTCTCGCCGTATCCGGGGACGATGTTGACGACACCCTCGGGGAACCCGGCTTCGAGAATCAGCTCGCCGAGCTTCAGCGCGCTGAGTGGCGTCTGCTCGGCCGGCTTGAGCACGACGGTGCATCCGGCGGCGAGCGCAGGTCCGAGCTTCCACGCGGCCATCAGCAGCGGGAAGTTCCATGGGATGATCTGTCCGACGACGCCGACCGGTTCGCGCACCGTGTATGCGTGGTAGACGGCGCCGGGCGTGTACGGCACCGAGATCGGAATCGTGCTGCCTTCGATCTTTGTCGCCCATCCGGCCATGTACCGGAACAGGTCGACGGCGAGCGGGACGTCGGCGGCACGCGAGATGGTCAGCGGCTTGCCGTTGTCGAGCGTCTCGAGCTCGGCGAATTCCTGCGTGTGCTGCTCGAGCAGGTCCGCGAGCTTCCAGATCAGCCGGCCGCGTTCGGAGACGGTCATGCGGCGCCACGGCCCCTTGTCGAACGCATCGCGCGCGGATTTGACGGCGCGATTGATGTCCTCGGCGTCACCTTCGGCGATGTTCGCAAGCACTTCGCCGGTCGCCGGGTTATAGGTCGGAAACGTCTTGCCGGATGCTGCGTCGCACCACTCGCCGCCAATGAGCATCGGTCTCGTACGGGCCACGAAGTCCGTGACGCGCTTGTCCAGCTGCATTCCTTGTGCGGAACTCATCTGTGTACCTCCTTGGATTGTCTTGTTGCAGGCCCATCCCGCGCACTCCGAGCGCGTCAATCCTACACCCGGCCGGGTTCATGCAACATCACCGAAGCCGCGTGCCCCGCGCGCGAGGCCGCAGGAAGGCGCGGCCGGCGCCGGCGGCGGTTTCCCTCTTGAAACGAATGACTTGTGGGCCTCAGACCTGCCGCGTATCATCGGCAGAAGTCCGCTGAGGGAGTTTGGCGCGCATGGAACAGACGTGCCCCGCGTGCGGGGCAGACAATGTGGGATCCGCCAGGTACTGCAGGAAGTGCGGCATCCAGATGGGGAGTTCGCAGTTCACCGAGGCGCCGACGAGGAACTTTGAGGACCAGCGGCAACCGGTCGCGGACCACATGAGCAGTCCTGGGCCCCAGTTCCAGGAGCCGCCGCGGTACACGCCTCCGATGCCGTCGCAGCCCTCGACAGGCTACCAACCGCATCCGAACGTCACCGGCGTTCCTCAGCGGATCAACACGTCGCCTATCACGACCGGTCCGGTGCAGAAGAAGGGCGCCAACTGGCTTCTCATCATTGGCGGCATTCTGCTCGCGGTGATTCTCGCGGCAGGAATGCTCGGAATCGCCATCTTCAAGGCGATCAAGAACAACATTCAGGTGACCGACAAGCCAACGCCAACCGTGTCCGCCGGTGACAAGGACACAGGCTTTACCGTTGGCGGCCCCTCGGACCCCGACAAGCTGCCGTCCTCGCTGAAGGGTTGGTACTACGAAGACTCGACGATTGAACAGGTCGTGTCCGGCAGAATGATGGGCGCCGAAGGTGCTGTTCTGATCATGAAGTCGGAAGACGACGTCAACGACATTGCCGATTTCTATCGCGACAAGTTCGAGAAGATCAAGAACAAGCAAGAGGTCAAGACCGACGACAAGGTGATCTTCTCGTCCGATGGCGCGAACGTCGTCATCGAACCGGATGAAGACACTACCGGTGTTCAGAGGATCATCGTCTCGCTCGGTGGCCAGCACGGCATCCCCGAGGGCATTCCCGGTGGCGTACCTGGCGGTATCCCGGGTGGCATTCCCGCGCCGCCGGCGCCTCCGCCGCCTCCGGCCGTGACGGTCGAACCGCCCGCGGCGGACCAAGGCAAGACGCAGCCTCCCGCAAAGGCCGATTCGAAAGCGCCCAAGGCGAAGGCCGAGCAGAAACCCTGATTCGATGGCCTGCTACAGCCTCGAGCGTTCGAGCAGAGGAGTCAGGGTCCGCCAAGCGATGAAAGTTGCTTCTTTGCAGGCTGGTAGTTCGGATCGATGGCGAGTGCCTTGTGGAACGCTTCTCGCGCCTGATCAGCCTGCCCTTGCCTCGCCCGAACGATGCCGATGGCGGTGAGAACGGCCGGCTGCTGCGGCGTGATCTCGAGCGATCGCTGAAAACACTGGAGCGCTTCGTCGTAGGAGGCGCGCTCGGAAGCAATCATGCCGAGCGAGTTCCACGCGTCGGTCGAGTTCGGTGACGACTCGACCAGGTGACGGTAGGCGCGGCTCGCATTGTCGAGCTCGTTTGCTCCGAGCGCCGCCTCCGCGAGCTTCTGGTACACGTCGGGCGTGCCGCCGCCGCGCGCGACGATCCCCTCGTACGTCGCCACCGCCGACTCGAGGGTTCCTGCCGACTCAAACGCCGCGGCCGCCGCGGCGGGCGTTGTAATGCGCACCGCACCGCCGCCGACGCTCGCAAGCAGTGGTGTTGCAGTCGCATCGTCGCCGAGCGCACGGCAGACGACGCCGAGCAGAAGCGTCGTATCGGCGTCGTCGGGACGGATGCGATGCGCTTCCTCGAATCGCTCGCGCGCAAGGATGAGGTTGCCCGTAAGCAGCGCAAGCTGCCCGAGCGACTTGACCGCGACATTGTCGGCAACATGCGGCCACAATCCGGCCAACGGATCGCTCGACCGGATTCGATCCGGGAGCGTTACGACGCGTTGGCGCGGCGCTGTCCAGTCGACGCGCAGTGCGTCGACCATGGCGCGCGTTTCGGGTGTGACGCGAACAAAGACAACGTCCGTTTCGTCAAAGTACACCGGAGCCCAGTCGTCCTTTCGGTTCAACGTCCGGAACAGGTCGCCGTCCGTCGTGTGCGTCACGATAACGGTCTGGATTCCATTGCGCGCTACTATCTCGTCAAAGCCGGCACCCGTCCGAAACAGGTCGTTGGCGGTCTTCAGGATGTCGCCGCCGTAAATCTCGAGACGGCCATCGACAAAGACGCTGTCCGGTCCGTGATCGAACAAGACGTAGTTGCTCGCCACAAGGTCGGCCAGAATCGGCTGCGGCAACGACTGCTCATCGACGAACGTGACGGCACGAAGCGGGAATCGATTATCGGCCACTCCAAACCCGAATCGTCGCGCCGGGTCGATCCGACGATAGTAGTAGTCGGTGGCGACCGCCGGGATCGCCAACAGGGCGAGCAAGGCACATGCGACGCGGGATATCCACGCGATCGAACGCATGTGCTTCCACGGACTCTCGGCGCGCCACGCTTCGCCGTAGTTCGCGATGACGGTGACACCCGCCACAAATCCAAACAGCGAGAGGTTCCGTTCGGATTGCGCCGAGAGGTAGAGGTACGCGCACCAGAGCGCGAGCAGTCCGGGCGCGATGCGCCGCCGGTTCAACGCGAATCCGAAAGCGGAAATCGCGACCACGATCGGGTATCGCATGAAGAACACAGTGAAGCCTGCGTACGCGAACGGACTCTGGAGCTCCGTGATCATCTCGCGAATCGTGTTCCCGGCCTGAATCTGACTGAACAGTTGGAACGGAAAGAGTGCGCCCTGAACAAAGTAGGGGCTCGCAAAGCACGCAAGTATCGACGCGGCAGCAACAACGAACAGCGGCTTTGCACGCTCGGGCGCCATTGCCCTGTCACGCATCGTGCGGATCGGGAGCCATCGTGCGCCATACTCGGCGATCGCAAAGATCGCAACTGTCACCGGACCGAGTACAAAGACCGTGTGCGTATTCGTCCAGATGACCTGCAGCAACGGCAGAACATAGATCCACGCGCGTCTGCCGCTCGACCTGTACCGGCAGAGTGCGAGCAGCACGAACGCGACGAACAGCATCGTGAGCAGTTCGGGCCGGATGAGAAACCGCAGGTGCGCCGCAATCAGCGCGCAGGCAATTCCGAGACATCTCGCCCACACGGGGGCTTCAGGATCGACGATCCAAACGCACGCGAAGATGAGAACGACGACGACCGACTTGGCGACGATGAGCGAATTCAGCCCAAAGTGCGTAAACAGCTGGTTGATTGCGATGCCATAGATCCACCGCATCTCGATCCACGGCCTGTCCGGAAACGCGTAGCTGAACGGATCGGTATGCGGAAAGCCGTGCGTGAGCACCCAATCGCCCATCTTCAGCTGCCACCACAGGTCGTACTCGACAATCTTGTGAATCGCGAACAGTACGATCGTGACGAACAGCAGCACGGCAACGACCCGGTCTCCTATCCGTGCCGCCGCGTCCATGAAGTCCTCACCTGGCCGCGTCGTACGTGATGGTCCGGATCAGGACCACCGTAGCGCCACCGTCGTTGTCCATCCGGGTGCCCGTACGCTTTGTCCAGTTGCCGCGGTCGTCGTACTCGTACGTGAACGCATACCTGCTGAGCAGCAGGTTCTCGGGTCCGTACACGTACTCCTGCTCGACGTTCTTCTGGCGGTCATACGTGTAGACCACCTTGTTGAGCAGGCGGTTCGTCTGGGCGCTCGTCCGCTGAATCTCGGTGAGGAGGCCGGTTGTGCTGTACACAAAGCGCGATACCGCGTACGCCGTCTTTGGGTTGACCGTCGCGCCCGAGTAGAGCGTCTCCTGCGTCACCCGACCGGCGCCGTCAACGGTGCACGCCCGGACAAACGTGTATTCGCCATCGGACGCCTTCAGAAGCGGGAGGCCGACCTGCGGCTGTGGCCTGAGTCGCGTGGTGCGAAACCCTGTTCCATCGTCGGCGGGCGCATTCGAGTGGATGAGCCGCGACCCGTCAGGCAGCGTGGCCCACGATTCGACGACGACCGGCGCGCCATTGTCAAAGAAGCGTCGCGAGACGATGTCGCCGGCGGCGTTGTACGACGTCTCCTCGAGAATTTCGCGGCGCGCCTCGACAAACGGCCCGGCGACGTTCATTCGCCCATATGCCACGTCGACGTGAACGGTCCGCACGGGCCCCTTCAAGCCGGCGCGCTCGCGATCGGAAGGCCGGGTCGCGGCGAACGTGCCGAGGGACAACGCCACCACGCAAACAAGCGTGCCTATTGCCTTCGCAGGCAAACCAGCATAAGAAGTCACGGCTGCACATTCTGACGGTGGGCGGGCCTTTGCGGCAAGGCGTTGCCGACCGGCCGTAGAGGGTTTTCATGCGCACGTTCATTCGTCCTGTCCTTGTTCTCGCAACACTTGCACTCTCCATCGGCGCTGCGCCGGCCGCGCGCGCGCAGACGACGGCCGCTCCGGTCGAGACGTTTGCGTCAAAGACGGCCGGGCTCCGGAAGATCGACGGCTTCGTGCCGCTCTACTGGGACGATGCGCACGGGCGGATGCTGATGGAGATCTCGCGGTTCGGGACCGAGATCCTCTACCAGGAATCGCTTGCGAGCGGAATCGGTTCGAACCCGGTGGGGCTCGATCGCAGCCAGCTCGGCAGCACGCGCGTCGTCACGTTCGAGCGGATCGGGCCAAGGGTCCTGATGATCGAACCGAACTGGGGCTACCGCGCGTTGACGACCAATCCGGCCGAGCGTCGCGCCGTCGCGGACTCGTACGCATCGTCGGTGCTGTGGGGATTCGCCGTCGAAGTCGCCGAGGGCGACCGCGTGCTCGTCGATGCGACGCCGTTCCTGCTGCGGGACGCGCACGGCGTCGTCGGGCGGCTGCGCGACACGGGTCAGGGAAACTACAGTCTTGACGCAAACCGCAGCGTGGTCTCGCTGCCCGGGACAAAGGGCTTCCCAAAGAACACCGAGGTCGAAGCCCTGCTCACGTACGCCACCGATGGAACGACGGGTCCGTACGTGAACCAGACCGCCGCAAACCCCCAGGCAATCACGATTCGCCAGCACCATTCGTTCGTCGAGCTGCCAGGACCGGGCTTTACGCCGCGCGCGTTCGATCCGCGTGTCGGATTCATTCAGGTCGAGTTTGCTGATTATGCGTCGCCGATCACGTCGCAGCTCGAGAAGCGGTGGGTTCTCAGACACCGCATCCAGAAGCGCGATCCGTCGGCTGCCGTGTCGGATCCGATCGAACCGATCGTCTATTACGTCGACTCGGGGGCTCCCGAGGAGGTGCGCAACGCGCTCATCGAGGGCGCGTCGTGGTGGAATCAGGCGTTCGAGGCAGCCGGTTTCCGGAATGGCTTCCAGGTGCGCGTGCTTCCGGACGGCGTCGACCCGATGGACATCCGGTACAACGTGATCAGCTGGGTGCACCGGTCGACGCGCGGCTGGTCGTACGGCACGAACGTCGTCGATCCGCGAACGGGAGAGATCATCAAGGGCAACGTCGTGCTCGATTCGCTCAGGGTTCGACAGGACTACACCATCGGCGCCGGAATGGTCGCGCCTGGCGGCGGCCCGACGTCGTGCTCGTTCTCCGATGCTCCTGACTTTTCGTATCTCGCGGACGGCGCGTCGAGCGATGCCGCGCGGAAGATGGCGCTCGCGCGGATTCGCCAGCTCGCCGCGCACGAGGTCGGTCACGCGATTGGGCTCGAGCACAACTTTGCCGCAAGCACGTACGGACGGGCGTCGGTCATGGACTATCCGGCGCCGATCGTTCGAATTCACGGCTCGACGCTCGACCTGACGGACGCCTACGCCACGGGAATCGGGGCGTACGACAAATTCGCGATCACGTGGGGCTATGGGCAGTTTCCGGCCGGCGCGGACGAAGCAGCCGAGCTCGACCGGATGGCAGGCAAGGCCGCGTCGTCGGGCATGCTCTTTCTGACGGATTCGGACGCCCGGCCGGCGGGCGCCGCTGACCCGCTCGCAAGCCTCTGGGACAACGGCGACGACGCAGTCGCATCGCTCCGCCACGAGATGGACGTTCGCCGCATCGGTCTCGAACGGTTCGGGCTCGGATCCATTGCGGATGGTGAGCCGGTGTCGCTGCTCGAGATGCGGCTGCTGCCGCTCTACCTGCATCACCGGTACCAGCTGCAGGCCGCGGTGAAGACCATCGGCGGCGCGACGTACGAGTTCTCGATCAAGACACCGGCCGGTCCCGTTCCGGGCGGCATTCAACGAATCATTCCCGCGGCGGCGCAACGCGATGCGATAGCCGCGGTGCTCGAGACGATCGATCCGGCGACCCTCACGCTTCCGGTGCGCATTCTGGACCTTCTGCCACCGGCCGCGGCCGGATGGGTGAGCCCTCGCATCGAGGTGTTTCCAAAGCGAACCGATCCGGTGTTCGATCCGATCGGCGTGGCGACCATCGCGGCGGACCTCGCCGTGTCGGGTCTGCTCGAACCGCATCGCGCGGCACGGTGCGAATCGTTTCACGCGCGCGACAAGACGAACCCGGGATTCACGGAAGTTGTGGACGCGCTCGTGACGGCATCGTGGACACCGGGACCTTCGCGGTCCGGATACCAGGCTGCGGTGGCGCGTGCCATCCAGCAACTCGTTGCGGTCCGGCTCATGGGGCTCGCCGCGAACGCGGATGCCGATCCGCAGGTTCGGGCGATCGCGGCGGATGCGCTCAGGCGGCTGTCGGCGCGGCTCAGGGCGGCGCCGGGTATCGGGGACGACGGCGCCCACCGACGGGCGGTTCGCGACGAGATCGACCGGTTCCTGTCGCGGCCTTCGATCCCGGCGGTGCCCGTCATTCCGCAGCCCGCACCGCAGGGCGACCCAATCGGTACACCGTAGTCCGGCCAGACGAGAACGCATGCAACTCCCACAGGACCTGAGAACAGCCATCGAGGCGGAGGTCGCGCACGCTGACGGCCGCGCGCTGAGCACGGCTGCGAGCGAGCTGAGCGCGCTGTATCGCGAGGGTGGTGTCGCGCCCGCGATGCGCACGCGCGAACAGCGGCTGGCGTACACGCTCGTGCGGATGCCGGCGACGTACGCGGCAACGCGCGCTGCGCTCGTCGAAGTGGCCGATCGTCTCGGCGACACGCCGGTGCGGAGCGTCCTCGATCTCGGCGCAGGTCCGGGGACGGTTGCGTGGGCAGCGGCGGACGTGTTTCCCGATCTCGAACGGATCACGATGATCGAGCGCGACCGCGAGCTGATGGCGCTCGGCAAGCGGCTGGCACAATCGTCGCCCGACGACGTGGTCGCGAGCGCCGCGTGGATGAATGCGAGCGCGACGGAGGGGCCGCTCGAGCCGCACGATCTCGTGATCGCGTCGTATGTGTGCGGCGAGATCATCGAGAAGGGGCAGCGGATGCTGACGTCCGCAATGCTGGAAGCGGCCGGGCTCGCGGCGGTCGTGATCGAACCGGGCACGCCGGCCGGGTATGCGACGGTGCTGAAGGCGCGCGAACGGCTGATCCGCGAGGGCGCGCGCGTGATCGCGCCGTGCCCGCACTCGGATGCGTGCCCGATGACGGGAAACGACTGGTGCCATTTTGCGGCGCGTGTGGAACGGACGGCGCTGCACCGGCGGATCAAGGGGGCGGAGCTGAGCTACGAGGACGAGAAGTACTCGTACGTTGCGGTGACACGGGGAGAGTTCGAACCCGCAGCGTCGCGGCTGATACGGCGTCCGCTGATCCGGCACGGACACGTGATCCTGGATCTGTGCGGCGGCGAGGGGCTCGGGCGAACGGTCGTGGCCAAGCATGACAAGGCACACTACAAGCTCGCGCGCAAGGCGCACTGGGGCGATGCATGGGAGTGACGTCGACGCAGAGCCGATCGCGTGAGCGATCGGGGGACTCTGACGGTGGTTGCGTCGTGGAGTTACCCCGATCCCTGACGGGATCGGCTCTGCGTCGTCACCGCGCCAACCCCTTCAGCGTCTGCGACGACGATCTGCTCGCGAGCACCGTCGCGCCGTCGCGCATCCGGATCAACAACCGCCGGTCGTACGGCTCGAACGCCACCACGAAGTCCAGGTTGACGATGTGCGACCGGTGCACACGCAGGAAGCGGTCGGGCGGCAACCGTCGCCCGATCTCGTTGAGCGTCAGCGCCACGAGATAGCTCTTTCCGCCCGCGACCACGGTCGTGTAGTCGTCTCCAGCGTCCAGTCGCGAGATGTCGTCGACCGCAACGGGCACGATGCGCTCACCCTGGCGAATGAAGAGCCGCACGAGCGGCTCGGCAGCGACCTCGCGCGCGCGGTCGAGCAGCGGGACCGCAGGCGCGGGCGAAACAAGGAGCGGACGCACGCGAGCCAGCATCCGATGAAATCGCTCGCGCCCGAACGGCTTGAGGAGGTAGTCGATCGCGCCGAGCTCGAACGCGCGGATCGCATAATCGTCGAATGCCGTCGTGAACACGACTGCCGGTTCGAAGTCCAACTGTTCCAGGACCTGCAGGCCTGTCAATTCCGGCATCTGGACGTCGAGAAAGACGAGATCCGGTTTCGCTTCTCGAAGCACTCGAACCGCCTCGCGGCCTGCCGCCGCCTCGCCGACGAGCTCGATCCATTCGGCGTCCGCCAGAAAATCGCGCAACGCCTGGCGCGCAAACGGCTCGTCCTCGACGATGACGGCACGCACGATTGTCCGCTCGTTCGCGCTCATGCAGGGTCTCCCTCGTCGACAGGAATCCGTACGGTCACCGCGAACCCACGACCGGGTTCGGTCACGATGCGCACGTGCGCCCTGCTCGCAAAACGCAGATCGAGGCGCTGACGAACGGCCTGCAGCCCAAAGCCGGACGATGCCTCGACCGCCGATACGTCTGCACCGGGTCCGTCGTCGCTGACTTCGAGAACCAGTTCGTCGTTCTCGATGCGTGCCCGGATGCGAACCGTGGTCTGCTCCGTTCGCGGTGCGACTGCGTGCTTGACGGCGTTTTCGACAAGCGTCTGCAGCGTGAAGACGGGCACGGATGACGCCAGCGCATCGGGCGAAACCGACGCATCCACGCTCAGCCGGTCGCCAAGACGAAGGCGCTCGAGCTCCAGATAGTTCTCGACGAACGCCCACTCGTCGCGGAGTGAGACGTCGTCGGCATTGTCAGCATCCGAAACTCCGAACCTCAGGACGTGACGCAGCATGTCCGACAGGCGTTCGAGCGCGTCCTCCGCGGCTTTTGGATCGTGCCGCACGAGCGCCATGAGCGAATGCAGTGTATTGAATATGAAATGTGGATCGAATGAAGCCCGCAGGGTCTTGAGCTCGGCCCGCAGCCGGAGTGCCTCGGCTCGCTCGGCCCGCGTGCGCTCCTCCTGCAGGCGCGCGGAAACCTGCATCACGTAGCCAACACTGGCGACGACACCGTAGACGAGCAGCCCCATAAGCAGCTGCCAATAGAGCCATGGGCCAACGGCGATGAAGGGCGACCACACGCCGGTTGCGATCGCCTGCTCGACCGTGAATACGGTGAGCGTCACGAGCGCCCACAACCCCGTAAACAACACGGCTACGCCCGAGTGCGCCGTGGCAAATCGTCCACGCTCCCGGGTTGTCCAGGGAACGGCATCGCAGAACGCAAGAACGCCGAGGCCGAGCGCCGCGGCGGACGCGACCACGAGGATGGCGACTGTCACCTTGTTGACAATCGGTGCGCTGCTGAACGCGATCGCAATGGCGACGTAGAAGACCGTATATGGTAGCCACGCCGCGGCGTAGACGATCAGAAATCCCCGGGTTCTACGCACGGCGGAGCCTGGACGCACGACGGCGCGTGAGGTGACATATCGGGCTGCGGCGGGTCGGCGTCATCGGTCGTCGCCTTGGTTACGGGGACTTGGCGGTACTCGCTCCGACCGCGATGGTAACGCCGACGCTGACGCGATCCCAAGCGAGCGCGAGCCGGGCGGACGTGGGGGAGACGGGTTCGAATGTGAATGACAGCCATTCCTGGAACTCTGCCGGTCGCGATGCGACCTTGATCCTCAACGCGTCGAACTCGGGGTTGTACGAGAACGCGCCCCACTGGTCGGCGACCCTGTTGAAGATGACGGTCCACTCGGTATCGCCGGGAATCGTGAACAGGCCGTATGTGCCGGCCCCGAGCCGCTGACCCTCGATCGTGACGTCAGAGCTGAACGAAACCCGCGTAGCCTCGTTTGCGCCGGTCCGCCAGACGCCGCCGGCCGACGTTGTCATCAGCTGCTGGGCCGCACGGCTGTTGAGTCGCGGGCGACCGTATTCGACCGCGACTCTCGCCGATCCGATGTACTGTGTGACTTCAGCGCGGGGGCTCGGCCGGTTGCCGTCGACGTGCGGGCGCTCGATCCGGACGGGTTGCCCTGCGGCAAACGCTGCGATGGCGCGATCGACGTCGAGTGGAGCGTCGACGATCGCGTACGACCGGACGTCGCGCATCGGTGCGACGGTCAACGGAATCGTCGGATAGCGCAACCTGACCTCGTTCCACTGTGCGAGCGACGGCGAGTCCGGCGCCGGCGAATCATCGTCCGGCACCGACGGGATCGCCAGGAGCGGAACCTTCAGGCGCCCGAGCGGCTCGGTGAGATCCGACGCATTGAGCTCGACGAGGTATTGGCCGGCCTTCGGATCGCCGTGCGCATAGAAGTCGAGGAACTGCTTCCGGGCCGTTGCAGTGTCGCGCGTGTTGACTCCGAGGACAAACCGCTGGATCGGCGCTGGTAGCGCGTCGAGCATCCGGCCCGCCGCTGCTTCCGACGGAACGGCGGCCGGCAGAAATTTGTACATGAGACCGCACAGGTCCGGCCGCCTGGCGACGGTCTGTCGGCGCTGGGCGAGCGTCGGAGGCAGCTCGGTCGTTCGTGTGTCGCGCAGGGACATGAATACGAGCCCGTTGAGAACGACTGCGCCGCGGATTCGTTCCGGGTGCTCGATCGCCAGCCGTGTGGCGAGGTACGCCCCTGCCTGCGTGCCGACGATCACTGGTCGATCGAGTTGGTGCGTGTCGATCAGATCGACGACTCCAGCCACCAGGCCATCCCACCACGGCGTTGCATCGGGATCGTAGTTGGCAGGTTCGGGAGGCGCCGGCGTGCCTCCAAATCCGGGAATCGTGACGACGTACATGGTGTAGCGATCGCCGTTTCGCTGCGTGAACGTCTGGTAGAAGGAGGCCGCGGTGCCGTAATCGCCGACGAGGACCATCGGTACCGGTCCGTGGCCCGTCTTTACGACCGGTCCCAGGTCGCCCAGCGGCGTCGGGGCGGTGGACGACACGTGGAAGTCTGGGTCGGTTGCGTACGCCTGTGCGACCATCGCGAGACCCGCACATGCGATCACCTGGGTCTGTCGCGAGACCGGCGGCGAGCCCATCAGGTGGCCCAGCTCGTTATAGAGGTCCACGCATGCCAGCAGCCGCTGCTTCAGGTCGAGCTCGGGGACCGTGATCCGTGCCTTCAGATCGAGCAGCTTGTCGAGTTCGTTCGCCGTGACGCCATCCGTGATGTGGTAGCAGGCGAGCGTTTCACGGAGCCACTCGCGGGCTGCATAGGCCTCGATGGCGACATCTCGCGCGAAAGCCACGTGCGGGAGCATTGCGACGACAACCAGCAGCGCGATCGAACGGATCTTTGAAGGCGTGGCGAACATCTGCATCGTCCTCCTCAGAGCATCGGATGTGTCCGTTGTACTCCGGTGGCGAGGCACGCGGTCGCTCGAATCGGCGAACTGGCAGACGGGTCCTCCGGACGGGCAAGAACCGGTGCGAAGCCGACGCTGCTCGACGCAGAGCCGATCGCGTAAGCGATCGGGGGAGCCTGACGGTGGGTGCGTCGTGGAGTTCCCCCGATCCCTGACGGGATCGGCTCTGCGTCGGCGCATACGTCAAAGCCGATCGCGCGAGCGATCCGGAAACGCTGGACACGCAACCGATCGCGGTAGCGATCGGGTTGGTCGACGCGAATACCAACCCGATCGCTCCCACGATCGGTTCTGTGGCGAAGGTCTTGCTACGGCTTTCCGTCCAGCCCGAGTCCCCGCTTGTACGTCGGATACGGCGGCACCTTCACCGCCGGTCGAGGGTTCCGCTTGAGGTCGTCGAGCAGAATCCCCACCGCCTTCTCGAGCTGCGTGTCGTGACCGAGCCGCCACGCCGCGGGATCCATGTCGATCTCGACGTCCGGTGGAACGCCGACGTTCTCGACCTCCCACTCCCCGTTGAGCCCGTACACCGCCGCATCAGGCGACGTCACGAACCCGCCGTCCATGAGCTGCGGCGCCGGGAACGACGCGATCAGGCCGCCCCACGTCCTCTTTCCGACGAGCGTTCCAACCTTCATCTTGCCGAAGAACCACGGGAGCGCGTCGCCGCCGCTTCCCGCCAGCTCGTTGATCAGCATCACCTTTGGACCGTAGATCGCGCCGCCCGGGACCTTGATGTCCTGCGTGCCATATCGGAAGTGGATCTGCGCCAGCTGGGGCCTCGTCAGGTATCCCACGATGTAATCGGCAAGCAGTCCGCCGCCGTTGAACCGCTCGTCGATCACCGCGCCGTCCTTGTCCGTCTGGGCAAAGAAGTACCGGTTGAAGCTCGTGAATCCGCCATTCCCGGTGTTGGGAACGTACACGTACGCGAGCCGTCCCCCGCTCAGCTGGCTGACCTTTCGGCGGTTGTCCTCGATCCACGCAAGGTGGCGAAGACCCGTCTCGCTCGGCACCGGAACGACGGTCACATTGCGCGATCCGGTGCCGTCGGCGTTCGGACCGACCTTGATGACGACCTGCTTGCCGGCGGTGTTCTCGAACGCCTGGTACACGTTCGCCGACGCCCGCAGGTCGCGCCCGTTGACCGCGAGCAGGTACTCGCCGGCGACGACATTCACGCCGGGCTGCGTGAGCGGCGCGGTGAGCTTCGGGTTCCAGTTTTCGCCATTGAAGACGCGCGCAAACCGGTACCGGTCGTTCGTAACCTCGAAATCGCATCCGAGCAGACCGCCGGGGACGGCGCCCGGCCGCGGCGCGTCTCCGCCTCCCACGAACATGTGCCCGACGGTCAGCTGGTTGAGCATCTCGCGAAACAGGTAGTTGAGGTCGGCGCGGTGTGAAATGCTCGCGACATACGGCGCGTAGAACCTCTCCGCAGAAGCGAGGTCGAGCCCGTGATGGTTCGGGTCGTAGAAGAAGTCGCGTTCGGAGCGCCAGACCTCGTGGTACATCTGGCGCCATTCGTCCCGCGGGTCGACATACGTCTCCATGGCGTCGACTCTCAGGGCGCCCTTGCCGGGCTCGGGCGGACCCGCCGTCCCGGCGATGGTCCACTGGGGACCCTGCTGGTAGAGCATCTTCTCGCCGTTGGCCGAGACGGCGAAGAACGACACGTTGTCGAGCGCCCTGTCGAGCTTTCGCTTCTCGAGATCGAACTTCTGAACCGTGAGTCCCGACGGGCCCGGGCCGTCGTCTGAGACACTCGATGGCGGCGCCTCGAGCAGGAACAGGGTCCCGGCCTTGCCGGCGACGAGCCCCTGGTAACTGCGCGCCGGGATCGGCAGCGCCACGACACGCTGGTCGATCCGTTCGAAATCGATCTTCACCGGCTCGGGCGCCTTGTTCTCGGTCTTGGCGGCGTCGGCCGGTTGCGGGCCTTCAGGCTTGGGTGTCGCCGCGGCGTCCTTCTTCTCGTCGGACTTCACCGTCTCTTCGTCGCTTTCGGGGGCGAGCGGCGAGGGGAGATCGTTTCGCAGCACGATGGCATAAACACTGCGCGTCACCTGGTGGTCGATTCCGGAAAGATCCGCCCAGCTGAGCGACGGACCCACGTCGGTGCTCGCCGTGAAGAAGATGTACTTCCCGCTGTGATCGAACACCGGCGACCGCGCGTCACTAAGACCGTCGGTGACCTGGCGTGTCTGACCCGTCTCGAGAGAGTAGACAAACACCGCGCGCAGAAAATTCGGGAGCTGCTTGGAGTACGTGATCCATCTGCCGTCGGGCGACCAGTCGAGTGAGAGCACGCCGTCGCCGAACCCGACCGGATTCGAATCGATCTTCACCGGCGTGCCCTTTACGATGTCGACGTACCACGCGGTGAACCGTCGATCGGTGTAAGCGATCTTCGTGCTGTCGGGCGACCACACGGGCGTGTAGTAGAACGACGCCGGACTGCCGAGGCTGATCATGCGCGGCGCGCCCTCACCCTTCTGGTCGCGGAGCTGCAGCGCGTATTCGCCCGACTCGTCCGAAAAACACGCGATCCACTTGCCGTCGGGCGACCACGACGGATCGCGTTCCATGACGCCCGGTGTGTTCGTCAGGATGCGCGGATCCCCCTTGTCCGCCGGTACGGTGATGATCTCTCCGCGGGCTTCGAACGCGGCGCGCATTCCGGTTGGCGATATCGTCGCGGCCGAGATCCGGCTTCCGACCTTCTCATAGCGCGGGCGCACTCCCGGGAGGTCGCCCTCGACCCGGATATCGAGCTGCCGCGAGTTTCCTGACTTGAGGTCGTAGAGAAACAGGGTCCCGAAGCGCTCGTAGACGATCGCGTCCGAGCACGCGTCGGCCGACTTGATGTCGAGGCCATCGTTGTGAACGACCTGTGAGACCTTCTTTGTTGCGGTGTCGTACGCAAACAGCGTCGTTGCGCCGGCACGATCGGACAGAAAGTAGACGGTGTTGCCGACCCACATCGGGTTCGTGTCGTTCGAGTTCTCGCGAGGGACGAGCTCGATCGAAGAATCCGACAGTCGCGCGATCGTGATCCGTCCCGTCTGGCCGCCGTGGTATCGCTTCCAGTCGGGCGTCCACTGCGAGAGCGGCTGGTATGCGATGAACGCGCCGTCCGGCGAGAACGCGCCCGAATCGGCCATCGGAAGCGGAACTTCGTCGGGCAGGCCGCCCGTGAGCGGCATCGTGAAGAGCTGGTTGTAGCCAGCGACGCTCTTCCGTGACGACCGGAACAGTACGCGCTTGCCGTCGGGGCTCCACGCGACGACCTCGTCCGCCGCGGGGTGATATGTCAGGCGCCGCGGCACGCCGCCGCCCGCGGCGACGACATAGACGTCGGTGTTGCCGTCGTACTGGCCGGTAAACGCGATCGTTCCGCCATCGGGTGAGAAGACGGGATCGGTCTCGATTCCGATCCCTGTGGTGAGCCTCCGCGCGCTTCCGCCGTCGCGGCCCACGATCCAGAGGTCGCCGGCGTACGAGAACGCAACGCTCGTCCGGCTGACCGCCGGCCTCTGGAACAGGGTGTTCGTCTTTGACTGTGCCAGGGCCGGGGCGGATGCAACGGCCAGGAGTGCGAGGGCGAGAAGGAGTCTGCGCATTTGTGTGTTCGTAATGGGACAGGATTC
>JBGAKX010000001.1:10572-127006 GCA_044224215.1 Blastocatellia bacterium | reverse complement strand
CGACCGGCGCATAAGCAACCCGCCCTACTCGACCGCGATCTGCCGCGGCTTTGCCTCTTCCGCCTTCGGAAGGATGACGCGCAGGATTCCATCCTTGTACTGCGCCTTCAGCCCCTCGCGCGCGATGTTCGGCGGAACCGTGAAGCTGCGGGCGAACTGGCCGTAGCTTCGCTCGACACGGTGATATCCCTCGCGCCGATCCTCAAACTCGAGCTTCCGTTCCCCCCGAATCGTGAGCGTCCTGTCGTCGAGATTCACCTGAACATCCTCTCTCTGAACCTCGGGAAGCTCGACCTTGATGACGATCTCGTTCTCACTCTCAAAGATGTCGACCGCCGGCTGCCACGCGTAGCCCGTGTTCTCTGCCGCAGCCTGCGATCCACCAAACAGCCGGTCAAACGACCGCTGAAGCTCCATCATCTCCGGAAACGGCGAAATCCCGCGTCGAATTGCCCTCTCCAGACCTCTTCCATGACTCGCTGACATAACTTTCCTCCTTGAACAGCTGTTTGTAAGCCGTGAATCCCCGTTGCTCACGGGCGAAGCTTACATTATCTGAGTGTATTTCTGTCAAGTAAATTCTACGCGAAATGTCATATTTTAGGATCAGCATGTCTCTGACGAGCGGATCGACGGAAATTCCGGCGGTTTTTGCCATCGAACGGTTGATCATGGTAGGTTCTGCCGTTCACGCGCCGATTCGCGGCCCGATTTCCAAACTATGACGACAAAACTGCTTCTTTTCATCGCGTTGCTCGCCGTGGCGTCCGCCGCGGGAGCCCAGACGCCGGGTGCACCCGTCAACGTTTCCGACTCCGCCGGCTTGTCGTCGTCGCCGGCCGCCGTCACGGACGCGACGGGCACGATCCACGTCGCGTGGACCGACAGCGCGGACGCCGAGGACCCGTCCGAGCAGTACGTCCTTTACGCCCGCTCGTTCGACGGCGGCGCGTCGTTTGAACCGCCCCGCCAGGTGTCGGCGCCCGCAGGCGCGTCGATGCGCTCGGCGCGCCAGGTTCGACTCGTGGCGGATCGCAGCGGCGAAGTTCAGCTTGCGTGGTGGGACACGACCGTCGACGGCTCGGGCCGCCGGTTTGCGACTGCATTTGTCGCGACGTCACGCGACGGCGGCCGATCGCTCGGTCAACCAGTGCAGACCACGCTCAGGTTCCGCGAGGACGTCGCTCCCAAGGAGGGATTCACCAACCTCACGAGCCTGAGTCTCGCAACGGGACCGGCTGGCCAGATCTATCTGCTCGCCACAGTCCAGGACTACTACCACGGCTTCAACGTCTACTTCTGCCGTTCGGCGAATGGCACGACGTTCGCCAAACCTGTTCGTGTGTCGAACTACACGGGGACGATCCCTCGTGCAGCGGCGAATGCGCTGACGGTCCTTCCGCGAGGCGAGATCTATGCGCTGTGGACCGAGAGCAATGGCGACTTTGTCGACGAGATAAAAAACAACTACTTTGTGTCGTCGTCGGACGGTGGGCGCACCTTTTCGGCCCCGCTGCGAGTTGCCAATGCGCGCGGCGTCGCCGGAGCCCTCTCGGCGGAGGACGGATCCGTGCGGCTCCTCACACAGTTCCAGAACGGACCGCGCGCCGATCACGCAATCAGGCTCTACACGTCAGACGACGACGGACGGTCGTTTCCGCGCCGCGCACGCATCGGCATCGCTGCGAGCAACAGCCATCTGAACCAGGCGAGCATCGCGTCGAACCCCAACGGTGTCATTGCCGTCGCCTGGGTCGAGAACTCTTCGCGGCCGGGACCATCCGAAGGCATCTACGTCGCCGTCTCGACCGACGGCGGGCGCAGCTTTGGCTCGCCCGAGCTCGTCGCCGAAGGCATCTTCCCCGACCCTCCCGCGGTGACCGTCGATACGGCTGGCCGCATCGGCGTCGTCTACGTCTCGTCCGCGCTGTCGGCCGTCGACCGCGAAGTCCTGTTCGCGGTGGTCGCGCGCTAGACCCCCGCCCGCGTGCGCGTTCAGGCGCACGACCTCACAAAACATCGAAATTTCCAAGAAAAACCCTCACTTTTCGATTGGCATACCATATCTTGTGTGGTAGAGTCCGGCGTATCCAACAGCTCGACATCGGGTTGGCTTTACGACTAAGGAGGAGAGAAGAACGTGGCACAGGCAAAAGCTGAGAAGGCTCTGACCAAGTCTCAGATTGCGGCGCATTTTGCTGAGAAGTTCGGGATTTCTCGGCGTCAGGCCGTCGATATCCTCGACGAAGTTGCAAACCTTGCGTACGCAGAGACCAAGAAGAAGGGTGAATTCACCGTCCCGGGCATCGGCAAGCTCGTCAAGCAGAACCGCAAGGCTCGCACAGGTCGCAACCCGGCCACCGGCGAAGCCATCAAGATCCCGGCCAAGACCGTGATGAAGTTCCGCGTTGCCAAGGCGGCCAAGGACTCGATCCTTCCCCCCGTCAAGAAGAAGTAACGCACTAGATCGTCGAGCCGCCGCGGGGCGCTCGAACAGAACGTGCGAAGCGCAGGCTTTGCATCAAGAGCATTTCGAGGCAGTGCGCGCAGGCCGTCAGTCGGCGCGCTCTGCCTCGCGCTCATTTTTGGCGGCCAAAGGACCTGTTTTCGTGTAAGGTGCGCGTGAACACACTCCCGGAGGTGCGATGATGGCTGACCAGGCATTCGATCGAAATCGAGTCGTTTCCCTGCTGAACCAGATTCTCGAAATCGAGCTGGGCGGCGTCGTCCGCTACTCGCACTACTCCCTGATGGTCTTTGGCTACAACCGGATTCCCATCGTGTCGTGGTTGCGCGACCAGGCGACCGGCGACATCCTCAGGGAGTCCATGGAGACCGAACAGGGCGCGAAGTCCCTCTACGAAGAGCTCCTCGTACTCGTGCGCGACAAGTCCGTGTTTCTCGAGGAGTACGCGCGCGCGATGATCGCCAAGGAAGAGGAGCATCTCGGCACCGTGGACAAGATGTTGCGCAAGCCGGGCGACATCGCCGCAATCGGCCGGGGCTGACCTCGGCGGCGACGCATTCCGGAGCGGTCCCGAACGGGGTTCGTCACAGCGCCGAGCGCGGCGCCGAGGACATGACCGTCTCCACAAGGTAGCATAGCTCGTCGATTTCGAACGGCTTCTGCAGGATGATGTCCGCTGCCGACGCATCGTGCACGCCGTCGATATACGTGAAATCGGCCCCAGTCATGAGCGCGACCTTCAGCCGCGGCCACTGTTGGCGCACGGTGTCGATCAGTGCCAATCCATTCATCTCCGGCATCGACAGGTCTGTCAGCAGCAGATCGACGTCCACCGTCCTGAGCGCTTCGAGGGCGTCGAGGCCCGACGACACGGTCACCACTTCGTGTCCGCGGGCGCGCAACGCACGCTCGATCGTCTCGCGTACCTCGTTGTCGTCCTCGACGACGAGAATCGTCGCCGCGCTCTGCAGCGGTGCGAGCTCCAGAACGTCGGGGCCGAGCTCGATCACGGCGTCGCGCGTCTCCTTCATCGGCAGCACGACCGAGAACACCGTCCCGGAGCCGCACGTCGTTTCGAATTCGATCCGACCTTCGTGTCGCGACACGATGCCGTAACTGACCGGCAGCCCGAGCCCTGTTCCCCGAATGCCCTTGGTCGTGAAGAACGGCTCGAACACGCGATGCTTCGCGTCCTCAGGCACGCCGGAGCCGGAGTCGGCAACGCGCGCCACGACATATCCGCCTTCGCGGCAGAGCGTGATCGAAAGCGATCCTCCGACCGGCATCGCGTCCAGCGAGTTGAAGATCAGGTTGACGAAGACCTCGCGGAGCTCCGACTCGTTCCCGAGAACCAGATATGCGTCCTCCGCTGCGTCGAACGTGACGTCGTAGCGAACGCCCCGCACGTTCGCCTCGACGCGCCACCGCGTCGACGTCATCTCGAGCGTATCGGCCACGAGCGCCTTCAGGTCGATCGTCTTGTGCGACTCGTGGAGCCGCCGGCGGGCAAAATTCTGGATGCGGCGGACCGTGTTCGATGCTTCGTGCGACACCTGCTCGATGACGGCAAGCTCGCTGAGGACCGCCGGGTCGTCGATGCGCCGCCGCAATAGCTGCGCGCGTCCGAGGATCACAGACAGCGCATTGTTGAAATTGTGCGCGACACCGGACGACAACTGCCCGAGGGCCCGCATTTTGTCGGCCACCGCCGCCCGCTCGACAGCACGGCGGTGCCCCGTGATGTCGCGCCCGATCAGCAGGACTCCCGTCAGCACCATGTCGTCGAACACCGGCGTCAGCGTGGCGAGCATCCAGTGTTCCGACGCGCCGTTGTGGCCGGCGAGCGCCGTCTCAAAAAAACGCGGCTCGCCGTCGCACGCGCGCGCAAGCTCGGCAAACGCCGTGTGGCTCGCGTCGTGCGCAAGCAGGTCGCGCATCGACCGGCCAACCAGGCTCGACGCATCGCCGCCGATTCCGGCCGCCAGCAGATCGTTGCACCACAGCACCTTGCCGTCGCGGTCGAGGAGCGCGATGGGGTCCTCCGAACTCGACACGATCTGTGACAACAGCACGGATTGCCGTCGGGCGTCCTCCTGAAACCTGCGCAATTCCGACACGTCCCGAAGCACGACCACCGCCTTGTCGCCGCCGGACATCGGATCGACCGTCACCTGTGTCAGGCGCCCGATCCGCGGCAGCGTCCACTGTTCCAGGACGCGCACGCCGTTTGCCAGCGCTTCGTGGACCGGACAGTCGGACGGACCGCTCACGCCAAACAGCGAACAGCACGTCAGTCCGGTGACGTCCTCGCGCGCCATTCTGAGCAGAAGCGCCGCGGCGGAATTCGCGCCTGACACGCAGCCGGACACGTCGACGAGCAACACGCCGTCGGACATCGCGTCGAACGTGCGCTCCCATTCGCGCTTAGATTGCACGACGCGCTCGAACAGCTCCGCCTGAACGAACGCCGTGCCAACCTGCTCGGCGACGACCCGGAGGATCGCGATCTCGTCCGGCGTCCACTCGCGCACGTGGTTGCAGCAGACCAGAACGAACGCGTGCCAGTCGCTCTGCGTCACGACCGGCATGTACACGAGCGAGCGCGTGCCATGACGCTCGTACGTCTCGCGCGCATCGTCGAGGATCGGTTCGGCAAAGACGTCCGAGGCAGCAAAGTGCTCGCCGCGCCACAGACGCTCGGACAGCTCACCCATCGCCGCAAGCGAGTAGTCGCCGGTGTACACCTCGCTGCCGTCCGCGCTGTACGCATGGAGAAACCGCGCCGTCCCGGTCGACCAGTCGATCGTCGAGATGTACGTGCGCTGCACGTTCAGCGCCGCCGCGAGTCCGACGCATGGAACCTTCAGGATCTCGTCCATGTCGTTGGTGCGATGAACCGCGCTGATGATCGAGTTGATCAGCGTTTCGCGAGTCGCCTGGTTGCGCACCCGCTCGTACAGCTGCGCCGTGTGAATCGCGAGCGCGGCATGCTCGGCAAAGCTCGTCAGGACGCGTTCATCCGATTCGTTGAACGCCGACACAGCGGGGCTTTCGACGTTGATGACACCGATGACGTCGCTGCCGATGACAAGCGGCACGGCCAACTCCGAACGCGTGCCCTCGATCGCAACGACGTAGTCGATGTCGCCGCGGACGTCCGGCACGTTCTCTGGGACGCCGGTGCGCGCAACGCGCGCAACGATGCCGGGACCCTCGAGTGCGTTTTCGAGCTGCGCGTCGGTCGGCACGTGCCCCCGGAATCCCACGACGCGCAGCGTGCCGTCGGAATCGCTCTTCAGGTGAACGGTACAGATCGGGTGCCCAAAGTGCTCGTAGATTGCATCGAGGATCTTCTCGAGGAGACGGCCAACATCGGTCGTGTCCACGAGGAGCGCGGACGCCCGATACAACGCTTCGGCCTCCCGTGCGGTTTCGCGCAGTCGAGCCTCGAGCGTCGCATGCTCGCGAAGCGACTCGCCGAGTCGGGTCCCAGAGTCACGATCTACGTCGGAGGCGCGCGACTGCGCCTTCCCCTCGTCTGCATCCACTCGATCGCCCGGACTGGTCATAGGGCATCACAACGATGAGCCCTTCCGGAGACACCACTCCGCGAGAGAGACCTGGTTCGGCCTCGGAAGCGCTCACAATGAACTGATAGGTGGGACGCCTGATTATAAGGACCAGCGTCCGCCGATCGCAACGGCGTCCCGCATTCAACTCACGCGGACGGCGCCTCGTCATCGTCCTTTGAGCGTCCGAGCGTCCTCGGAATCTCGTGCTCGACCTCGTCGTCCCGCTCGGCAGGCGCCGCGGCAGGCGTCACTGGCGGCGGTTCCGGATCGGGCGTGAGCGCCGCACGGTACCGCTTGAGCATCTCGTCAGCCTCGGCCGCGCGCTGCTCGGCTCGTATCGCCTCGTCGGCGATCTGACGCTCCGTGTCTATAGTCGTGACGGGACCGATCTTGGAACGCATCTCGTCCATCACACCGGCGGGGTCGTTCGGATCGAACGCGACGTGAAGTCCGGCAATCGCTTCCTGCATGCTCGCGAGCCGCTCACTGTCGCGCAGCCGATCCATGTCGCGCCTTGTGATTCGCTGCGCGGGTCGCGCGACGAGCGGCGGCCTTACCGGTTCCTGACCGCCCGGGGCGGGATTCGGCGACGCAACCTCGGCGGGTGGCAGCGCACGAACCTCAGGTCGCTGCACGATCACGAGCTCGTTCCCTGCCGGATCCTGGCACACGAGACGCTCGACACCGTCACGCTTGGACTCGCTCAGCACGATCGCGCCGCCGGCGACCGCTTCATCGCGAACGGTCTCGAGATCGATCGTCGGGGCCACCGCGAACCAGATCGGCGCCTGGTCTTCGGTCTTTCCAGCGGGCGACGCGACGCGCAGGTACAGGGCCTCCGAGCCGAGCACGATCGAATCCGGCGCCGCCGAGAGCCGCTCGAATCCGAACGTGCGTTCATAGAACTCCGCAAGCGTCTGCACGTCATCGGTTCGGACTTCCGTATAGACGCCATCGATGCGGATCATGCGCTCCTCCTCGGTCACCGGAACGCATTGAGGCTAGCCGCTTTTCGGACCGCCGACAAGGCACGGTGCGGACATCGTGCGTCCACTTGCCGCGGGTCGGGCCGAATGCTATAGATACCCTTCATTTCGCCGCGAGGAGCGCCATGTCAGACCTCATCAGCCGTATCGTCAACGAACTTCACGTCGAACGCGACACGGCCGTTCAGGGCGCAGGAGCAATCTTCAGCGTCATCAAGGAGCGCGTCGGACTGCGCACCATCCAGATGCTGAAGGTCCCGTTCCCCGAGCTCGAGGTGTGGATCGACCGGCACAGCGGTATCGAAGGATACGGAGCGGGCGATTATTTCATCCGCGACGCGGAATTCTCGGGACCTGCGGTCGATATCATCGAGCGAGCGACGTCGTCGGGTGTCGACCTCGAAGATGCGCAACGGATGTTCGTCATCATCTACGACGCGATCCAGCGTGAAGCCGTCGACCCGGTCGCCAAGCTGGTTGCCGAGAAGGTGCCCAGTCCTTCATCGCTCATGACGCCGTCGAAAAAGAAGATCCGGCGATTCCTGACCTACTAGCACACAAGGAGCCTTGCGCGTGCAGCAGAACACGCCAACGGGCAAACCCCACGGACCAGTCTTCGGCGTCGGCGACGAGGTGGCATACGCGCTTGGCAAGGGACTCCGCTACGGATCGGTTGTCCGTCTGATCGGCGCCGGCGACGGGGCTCAGGTAGAGATCCAGTTCGAGGACGGCGGCCGCGAAGTGCACAAGATGCGCGATCGCGCGCTCAGCCTGCTGCGCAGGGCGTCCGGCGTCAGCGCGCACGACGAGGCCCGCGAGCAGCGAAACAAGCCGCGCGACTACTCGATCGACGAGGTCCGGCGCAGCGACCAGCGGCGCAGATAGCCGGTCGACGCCGCGTAACGCACCCGGTTCTACAAAGCAAACGACCGAAGCAGCGTGGAGAGACCTACTGCTTCGGTCGTTTCTGCCAACGGACCCAGTCGTGGGTGGTGGCGTGCGGCGATCCTCTGTCGGAGGACTAGCTCGCCTTCGGTGTTGCGGACGTCGACGACTTCTTGGACTTGCCCTTCTTCTTGGACTTCTTGCTCGTTGACGAACTCTTCGACGCCGTGCTGCTCGATGCCGCAGGTGCCGAGCTCGAATGCGACTTCGAGGTCTGGGTCGTATTCGCGAAGGCCGTGCCGGCAAGCGCGAAAATGCCAAGCGTCATGGCAACCAAAATTCTCTTCTGCATGAAAAAACTCCTGATTCTGGGAATCGGGTCAGCCCGTGCGACGCAGCCCCGTACCGCGCCACGAACCGAACCCTCGTTGGGCCTCATAGGCTGGCATCGCTCAAAGCAAGAGCTGTGCCGAACGATGACCCAGACAAAATCCCCTGATTAGCAGGCATTTTCGCGGCCCAGAGACACGAACGGCGTGGCAGACACGCACCAAATGCAAGACTGCCACGCCGGAAATCGCGGCGGATTTGGACCGCTCGGCCCTACAGAAGCTTCTCCACTTCCGACTTGAACAACTGCGGCTCGCCAAACCCGATGTGCTTGGTCCGAATGATACCGTCGCGATCGATGATGAACGTCGTCGGGATGCTCTGGATATTGCCGTATCGGGACGCGACATTCTGGTCGCCCAGGACGATCGTGTAGTTGATGTTGTAGCTCGTCATGAAGGGCCGGACAGGCTCCCAGTCGTCGTCGAGCGACACGCCGACGACCTCGACGCCCTTGAACTGCATCTCGCGGTGGAGCGACACGAAGCCCGGAATCTCGCGGCGGCACGGCGGGCACCACGTCGCCCAGAAGTCGAGCACGACGACCTTTCCCTTGAAGTCCGAAAGGCGAACCTGCTGACCGCCGACGTCCTCGAGCGTGAAGTCGTACGCCGTATCTCCCACGTTTCCGCCGACACGGCCCGACGTCGCGACACTCGGCTTTGGCGCCGATCCTCCCGATGCCGGCGTCGACGACGGCTTGCCCGTATTCTCGACGCCCGTGCCGCCGGTGCACGCCCCTGCCGCGATCATCAGCGACAGCGCTGTCGTTATAACGGCCGCTCTCGTACCGTGTATCTTCACGTCCCGCCTCTCCTTCTCTACATAATCCGGAATTGCCAGTCACCGTAACGGCGAGCGGCCCGAGCGTCAAGCGACGCGCCCGTGAGCTACCGAATCTGCTCGGTCCTCAGGAGCTTGTCGAGCACCGTGAGCACCGTTGCCTCGCAGTACGGCACCTCTGCCAGAAGTCGCGACAGAGGAACCTCCCGATGAAGGATCGACCATATGTTGAACGCCGGAACGATCGACGAGTCATCGTCCCACATCAGCTCGTTGACGCCCGGCTGGAAGACGCGCTCGCGATCCTCGAAGGCGCCGCGCACGGACTGCCACTCGTCCTGCAGCCGCATCGCCTCCATCAGCATTCCCATGACGCCCGTGTCGATCGTCTGCGCGGCGCCGTCGATGTGGATGCCGCCCTGGAACAGAAACGTGCCTTCCGGCGGCGGCTCGAAGAGCTGATAGAACGCGTGTTCGCCGCGAAGGTGCCCGAGCCTCGCAAACCTGAGCTGCCCTTCGACGAAGTCGATCTCCGCCGTGATCTTGCCGAGGTCCGACCGGATCACCAGCGTCCCCGATGCATTCGTGTCGCCGAGCGTCTGCAGGATCGTTGCGAGGTCGAAGTACCGAAGGTTGCCCTGTAGCTGCCGCTGCGTCTCCTGCCGGCGTCCCTTCTTGACCCACGACTCGAGCCGGCTCGCAAACAACCTGCAGAAGTAGAGCGCGAGGTCAGGCTCCATCCGGCACAGCTCGATGATGCCCTCACGCGTGATGGCGAACAGCTCGGCCTTCTCGGGCACGCGTGCCATCGAGCTTCGCGGCGAACCGGTGAACAGCACCATCTCGCCGGCCGAGTCGCCCTCGCCGAGGTATGCGACGACCTTGGGAGCGCCCGTGTCCGGATCGTTGCGGCAGATTTCGACGAGGCCCGACGAGATGACGAACGTCTCGTCCGACGGGTCGCCAAGGTTGAACAGCACCTCGCCCGCCTCGTACGAACGCAGTTCGCCTGCGGCCAGGACTCGCTGAAGCACCTGAACCGGGAGCGGAGCGTACAGACTGGCTTTGCTGAGGAGCCTGGTGTCGGAACCGACAGGAAGAGTTTTCATTCAGTGAAGAGTTGAGGCAACGGGCGCCGACCATCGATCGGCGCCCGCCTGCACGGGGTCAGGAACTCGCCGAGCTTCCGAATTTCCGATAGAGCGCCAGGAGTATCACGGCGCCGACAATCGACATGATCCAGCCCGCGGGCGCGTAGGCCGAGCTCCACGGCAGAAAATGCGAGATGCCGCCGCCAACGATCGACCCGGCGATTCCGATGAGCACCGTCACAATGAACCCGCCAGGGTCCTTGCCCGGCACGAGAAGCTTGGCGATGACTCCGACGATGAGGCCAAAGACTGTCCAACTGATGAGTGACCAAATCATTCGCTACCTCCTCAAAATCTCGCCGTCCGGCGGTGTGTGAGCACGCCGCTCGCTTCGATGTCATCTTACGGCGAGTCTGGCTCGCCCACAATCCGCAACATCGGGGTGACCCGCGCACGGACCCTATTGCCCGGTAATGGCTGTTTGTCTATGATTCCGCGTTCCCGCTGCTCGAACATCGGTCCTTGGTTGTCACGCGCGGCGTGTTTGCGCTTCAATAGGCGTGGGTGGTTTAGTCGAGTGCGGTTGCGAACCGTCAAAAGGAGATCGTGAATGACTTACGTTGTTGCCGAGCCTTGCAAGGGCTGCAAGTTCACCGACTGTGTGGAGGTCTGCCCGGTCGAGTGCTTCTACGAAGGGGATGACATACTCTATATCCACGCAGAAGAGTGTATCGATTGCGGCGCCTGTGTTCCCGAGTGCCCGGTTGAAGCCATTTTTGCCGCTGAGGACGTCCCCGACGAGTGGGTCAGCTATACAAAGCTCAACGAGGAGATGGCCCCGAAGTCGCCGCATATCGACGCGAAGAAGGATCCGATGCCGGGCTGCCCTGCCCTGACATGAACGTCTGCCGCGTTCCGGCGCAGAGAGCGCGGCGTGCGCCATGCGTCGGAACGCCGGACGTCAGGTACGCCTGGGCAACTTGATGCCGCGCATGTAGCGCGCGATCACGCGCTGCCGGCGCGCGACGTTTCGCGGGTTCTTCGTCGGGTTGTACACCGTCCGCGGGTTCGGGATCATTGCCGCGAGATACGCGGCCTGGGATGGCGACAACCGGGACGCCGATGTTCCGAAGTAGGTCTGGGCCGCCGCTTCGACCCCGTAGATCCCATCACCCCACTCGATGACGTTCAGGTAGATCTCGAGGATCCTGTACTTGCTGAGGTTGCGCTCGAGCGAGCGCGTGATGAGCGCCTCGCGCAACTTTCGCAGCGGATTCTTGGACTCGGACAGGTAGAGGTTCTTGGCGAGCTGCTGCGTGATCGTGCTCGCGCCTCGAACGAACTTCTTCTCTTCCCAGTTCTCCTCCGCGGCCTTCTGGATCGCCTCGTAGTCGAACCCGTCGTGCTCGAAGAAGTGCGTGTCCTCGCCTGCCAGTACGGCGCGCATGACGTTCGGCGAGATCTTGTCGATCGGTACCCACGTCTGGATCCGCTTTGGTTCGAGGCCTTCGCTGCGTGCCTCGTCGGCGCGCTCGTCGATCAGCGCCGTCGATTCGGGGTTGTGGTCGGCAAGCCACGCGACGTTTGGATACGTCGCGACGAAGTAGAGCGCCAGGAGTGCGACGATACCGGCGATGACAAGCAGAATCCGTTTGAACATGGCACTCGGCCGCCCGGCCAGCCGTGAACTATAGGACGCCGTTCCATACCGTGCAACGCCGGGATGGCGGCATTGCCGGGGTCGGACCGCTGTGGTAAAAGTTCGGCTTTCCCGACGACATCGATCCCGTTCTGGAGGTCCACATGCGAACCGCACTCATCGCAGCGCTTCTTCTCTCGTTCACGGCGTGCCAGTCTGCGCCCGGTCCCCAGCCCGTGAACCAGACACCGGCAAAACCGGCGAGTGGCGGCGGCATGTCCGCGCCTCACGCGGAGTCGGCGGGCGCCGGGCAGCCGTCGACGTCCGCGCCCGACCAACCGCTCGACGACAAGGTCGAACAGCTGAAGGCGGCATACGACAAGAATCCGTCCGACGCGTCCGCCAAGAAGGCGCTTGCCGATGCGACGTTCGAGAACGCCCAGTACTACATGTACAAGTCGACGCTCCAGCCGAATCAGAAGTATCCCAAGGCCCTCGCGCTCTATCGCGAGGTGGTGAAGCTTGACCCCGCAAATTCGGACGCCCAGGAGTCGATCGACATGATAGAGGGCATCTATCGCCAGATGGGCAGGCCGATCCCCACGTCGTAGCGGGCAATGACCGACCGTATCCGGGCCACGGCCGACGGAACCCGGGCGTTTGCCGAGGGCAGCGTCAGCGCTCGAGGCGCCTCGCCCAGCTCGTACCGGACTGCGTGCGGGCTGACGGTCTCGTCCATCGGTCTCGGTACGTATCTCGGCGACGCCGACGACGCTGTCGACCTGCTCTACACCGAATCCGTCATCGAGGCCGTCGGACTCGGCTGCAACGTCGTCGACACGGCCGTCAACTACCGCCTGCAGCGGAGCGAACGCGCGGTCGGCGTCGCACTCGGACGACTCGTGGCGAGCGGCCGTCTGGACCGCACCGGGATCGTCGTCTCGACGAAGGGCGGGTACGTGCCGTTCGAAGGAGCGCCGCCTGCGACGGCCGGCATGCTCCGTGAGTTCCTGACAACCGAGTATTTTGACCGGGGAATCTGCCGTCCCGTCGACATGGCGAGCCGCGGACAGCATTGCATGGCGCCGGGGTACCTCGACGACCAGCTCCGCCGCAGCCTCGCGAACCTCGGGCTCGATGCCGTCGACATCTACTACCTTCACAACCCGGAATGCCAGCTGCCCGAGGTCGGGCGCGATGAATTCGAACGCCGCATTCGAGCCGCGTTCGAACGACTCGAGCAGCACGTCGCGGACGGACGGATCGGCGTGTACGGAACGGCGACGTGGAACGGGTATCGCACGGATGACGGCGACTCGGCGCTGTCGCTCGCGCGTCTCGTCGCGCTCGCGCGCGAGGTGGGCGGCGCCGACCACCATTTCCGAGCCATCCAGCTTCCGTACAACATCGGGATGACCGAGGCTTTCGCGAGTTTTCACCAGGAGCACGACGGCCATGCGCAATCGGTGCTCGAGGTCGCGGCGAGCCTCGGGGTCAGCGTGTACGCGAGCGCGTCGCTGCTTCAGTCTCGTCTCGTGGACGGCTTGCCGCCTGAGGTGGTCGCGGCATTCGGACGACGTACGCACGCGCAATGCGCGCTCGAGTTCGTGCGCTCGACGCCCGGGATCACGTGCGCGCTCGCGGGTATGGCGCGCACCGCGCACGTGCGCGAAAACCTCGAGCTCCTGACGGTTCCGCCGGCCGAAGGCGAGGCGGTTGCCGCGATGTTCGTTGAGGACTGATTCGAGACGCTACATCACGAGACGGGGATCCGAATCAAAAAGGACCATGTAGCCGCCGGCATCGTCGGTCATCACCACCGCGCCTTTGCCGCCGATCGTGCCGTGGGCGATGCCCTCAGGCTTGGCGCCCTTGTCGAACCAGACATCCTTGAACCGCTTTGTCTCGCCCGCCGCGTTCCCGTCCCAGAAGTAGAGCTGAAACGGATGCCGTGACTGGCTGGTCGCATTCCCGACGAGCACGAGGAACCCGTTGCGCGTCGAGTCATAGGTGATGTCCCGGATTCCGGCATCACCCGTCTCGGTCTCCACGGCCAGGTGCACGGCGGGTTGTGCGACGAGATTGGTCGTTGTCCACGCGCCGGCGAGGTCGTTGACCTTCACGGGCACCACGAGCGGTTGGCTGGCCTTTGTCGGCGTTCGAATTCCGAAGAGCAGCGAGCTGTTCTTCGGATCCCACGCGAGACCCTCGACGTTCAGGCCGCCTTCGTCCGGTTCGAGGATCGCCGCGGTGCCGAGGTCGGGAACGTTTTTCAGAAACCAGTCGCGAAAATCGGAGATGACGTCGGTCGTCATCGTTCCGTCCGGCGACTCCTGAACGCGGACGAGCGCGCTTGGCTGGTTTCCGAATTCCCCGTTCTTTTTGCTCGACTTGCTGAAGAGCGACGTCGTCGCGATGAGATACCGCTTTCCGTTCTGCTCCGCGAGCGTGAACCCCTCGAGATCGTCGAACTGGCCCTTGGTGACGCCGGTCATCGGATGCGGAACGATCGGACCGTTCTTCTGGCCGTCGCCCATCATGTTCAATTCGAACATCGACTCGTTGACGTTGTTGTCGACGAACATGAACTTGGCGTCGGCCGCCGGAACGATGCCCGACGCGTTGTGCGGCTGCTCGCCGGGCATTTCGGGGAACAGCATGGTGGGAACGGCAGGCGCCGAGCTCCCGCCGTTGAGCGCGTGCTCCGTCTTGTCCTGGTTTGCCGAAGACTCGCTTCCGACGGTGTGGCAGCTCATCGGGAGTTTTCCGGCGACCGCCAGACCGAGAATGATGGTCGCGGCGGCGCCGACGATCTGGGCAAGGATTCGACTCGTAAAGCCGATCCACGCGGACGTGATCTTTTCGTTGTCGCCCTTCTTGCCGCCCTTCTTCCCCTTCTTCTTCTTGCCGTCGTCTTCCTCGACGACCTCGGGCGCCTTGGCTGTCGGCACGACGAACGCGGCGGGCGCGGCGGCGGCAACCTGCTTGATGACAGGCCCCGGGCCCCGCTTGATCTGATCGGGCGTCAGAATCTGCGTCCCGCCCATGTCATGCGACGCTTCCGGCAGGGGCAGCTTGAACGTCAGCAATGTCTGACCCAGCTGAATGACATCGCCGTTCTTGAGCGTGTGGGCGTTCGCGATCTTGTTGCCGTCGACAAACACGCCGTTCCGGCTGCCGAAGTCAACGATCTGGAACTCGTTGCCCTTCGAGATCAGGACGGCGTGCGTCGTTCCGACCGTCGGATCGGGCAGAACGACATCGTTGTGGTCGGCCCGGCCGATCTTGATCTCGCCGTCGGGAACGACGATGTCGAGCGTTTCGCCGCTCGGCATGACAGCGACGAGCCTTGGCGAAAAATACTGGTGGACGAGCGGCGCGAGGTCTCCCTCGTCGGCCAGCCGAAGGTCGATCGTGAGTCCGATGAGCTTGCGGACCGAACGAATCGCCTCGGCCTGGGTCGGATCCACCACGCCCATGACGAGCCTGTCAGGATGCCGGACGATGGGCAGGAACATGTGCCGGCGCGCAAGCTCCGACGGAAACGTCGCGACGAGCGTGGGGTCGATGGCAAGGGCCTTTATGTCGACAGGCTGCAGACCGAAGATTCGGCACATCGCATCGCGGAGCGACCCGGGGGCGAGCAGCTTCCGTTCGAGAATCAACGAGACGAGCGACGCGCCCGACGCGGAGGCAGCGGCCGTGACTTCGTCGACCGCGGGCTTCTGGAGGTAGCCGCTGACAACCAGCCTTTCTGCAAGGATTTCCGACGAGAACGGCCAGGGGCGCGGCGCCGCGCCGGGTTGAACCTGCGGCGTCTGTCCCGTGGCGCCGACGATCGGCGTCTGACCGGTGCCGACTGGCACGTCAATCGAGGGCGTCCAAAGCCCCGCGAGATCCTTCCCACATGCCGGACAATGCGGCTGGCCGGATACGACTGCGGTGCCGCATCCAGGGCAATGCTTTTCATTGGACATAGTTGATGTATCGCCTTGAGGGTCCAGAAGATCGCGGCAGATAATAACCGAATAGTTCGGGAATCCACAACATCGGCGACTTTGACGCGCCGCAGCGTTGTAAGGCTGCCGCGAGCGTGCGCGCGATGTGAATTTCAGGTAAAAATGCGGTGCGTGTACGCACAAACGCACGCGAGTTCGTATGGGGGATCACGGTTCACGGGGTGATGCGACGCCGTAGCACGATCGGACGACGACGGTTCGGGGGTGAGCGGGTAGTGTGCGCACTCCTGGCCGCGCTCGTTGCAGCTGTGGCGTGCCCGGCCCGGTCGGACCAGCACGCCACCGAGCCGCAAGCGAGTCCAGCTGTTACGACGATCGCGAATCGCGCCGACTTTGACCGGCTCGCCCGGGTGCAACCCGCGGGTTCGGGCATTCAGATGCCACTCGTTCTGTTCGTGGTCGATCGGGCGAGCGAGAACGCAATGTCGTACGTGGATTCAAAGCGGTTCCGATTCCATCGCGACTACCTGAATGCCACGTACCAGTCGCTCGAGAAGGGTGACGCCTTCTACGAAAAGAACTACTCCAACCCGGACCGCCGGTTCATCCTCGGCATCGTGGTGTACCAGCAACCGCTCGGCCGGTACTCGTTCGAGCTCAACGAGAGCGACAAGGTCTCGCCCGAGATCCTGCAGCTCGCGGCCACGCGGCTCCGGGAGACGTTCTTTGCGCCGCTGCTCTACAAGGCCAACACGGCACAGCAGGCCGACGTCGCAAAGCAGATCGCCGGGCTCGAAACGATCCGCGCCGACGAGGTCTTCAAGAGCTCGTCCTACCTGGCGTTGAACACGGGAACGAGCTTTGGCGTGCTGAGACTGCTCGACCAGATCACACCCGACACGGTGATCGACCGCAACGAGATCGTCATCCTGACCGATCCTCCGGTCACGATAACCCCTGTTTCAGGAATTATTTACACGCAGCCTCCGTCGCCGCTTGCGCACCTGAACGTCCTTGCGCGATCGTGGGGGGTCCCGAATATCTACGCAAAGGCGGCGGCCGACACGTACCGAGGGCTTCTTGGAAAGTACGTGCGTTTGACGGCGCGGCCGGATGGGTACGAAATCCGGCTCGCGGATTCGGCCGAGCTCGTCGAGGTTCAGCGTCGGGAGATTCAGCGCTCGCAACAGGTTACGCCCACCGCCGACCTCACGTACGAGCGGCTGACGAGCTTGTCTGCGCAACGGGCCGCCGATTCCGTCCGGTTTGGTGCAAAGTCGGCAAACCTCGGCGAAGTGATCGCCGCCCGCATCCCTGGAATGTCGGTCCCGGCTGGGTTCACGATCCCGTTCTCGTGGTACGACAAGTTCATTCGGGAGCGCGGAATCGAGAATGATATCTACGACATGCTCGACGACCAGCGCTTCAACCACGACGTGATATACCGTCGTGCCAGGCTGGCCGCGCTCAGGGACCGCATCGTGAAGACGCCGATTCCCGCGGCCATGTCCGCCGAACTGATCTCGCGCAAGCATCGCGAGCTTGGGGCGGCGGGTGTGTTCGTGCGGAGCTCGACGAATTCCGAGGACTTGCGGGGCTTCAGCGGCGCTGGCTTGTACACGACGGTGCCGAACGTCCAGGGCGACGATGAGCTGCTGGTCGCCGTGCGGACCGTATGGGCATCCATATGGAACGACAGGGCTTACGAGGCGCGGGCGGCTGCCGGGATCAGCCAGATCGTGTATCCGGCCGTGCTGATACAGCAGGGGATGAACTCCGAATCGTCGGGCGTGTTGATCACGTCGAACCCGTTCAACCCCGATGATCCTAACGCGGTCTACATCAACGCAAAGCGCGGCCTCGGCATACGTGTTGTCGACGGGTACAAGGTCGCCGAGCAGATCCTGTTCAATCCTGCGAACGCCTCGTTGCGAATCCTGACACGGTCGGCGGACGACACGGCCCTGACGTTCTCGCCTACGGGAGGTATTCGCGAGGTCCGGGTGGAGACTGGGCGGGCGGTGCTGACCGACGATCTGATCCGACGGCTGTCGAGGGTTGCGGCGCAGCTCGAGAGGCACTTTGGCGTCGGGACGCTCGACATCGAATGGTTGACGATCGGCGACCGGATCTATGTCGTTCAGGCGCGGCCGTATGCGGGAACAAGCAGTTCGTCCTGACGCGAATGCCCGCGGGCGGCGCGACGCTCCTGCCTTTACGGGCCCGGACGGAATTTGGTAGCGTCCGCGCATGAGCACGCAAGCAACAGCATTCAACGTCGGGCAGAAGGTCTTCCTGTTGATGAATTCGGGCCAGGTAACGACCAAGCGCCTCGAGATTGTAAAGGTGTGGCGCTACCCGACGACGTACCGATACCAGCTCGATACTGGGTATGTTGCTGATCACGCTGAGCTTCGGGCGACCGATGATGCCGAGCCGCCCACGGCCGAACCTGCTGCGGCCGCAGCGCCCTCCGATGAGTGACCTGTTGCTGGCGGCCGCGCTCGGCGTGGCGCTGGCTGCGTTCTGCTACTGGCAGATCCGGCGCGGATTGCGCCGCCGCAAGCGGGGCTGACCTGCGGGTCGCGGTCGCCGTTACTCCAAGTCGCTGCAGTACTTCGTTCGTCATTTACTTGTTCTGAATAGTTGACTTGGCCGGTTTGATCGTGCTACATACGTGGTGTCCCATAATCAATTCGTCATAGGCATTGCCCTAATACAGCGTCCTGTCACCCGATCGAAGTCCCCGCTCGGTTCCGGTTCCCTCGAACTGGAAGCGTATTTGAGAGATACCGGTCCGATCAGCCACCTGAAGGGTGGTTGCATGGTTGCCCGCGAGCCACAGGAGAGGCCGGATGATGGGGGTGTATCGTGTTTGGCACTCCCGGCCTTGCAGCGAGCAGTTTCTGAGAATTTGATCACTGCTGTTGATGATCTGTCTGGTCGGGCTTTTGCCCCATCTGCGGGAGACTTCCGGAGTTCAGTCCCCTCTCCGTCACGTCTTTCGCTTCACGGTACAACGATCTTGGAAAGTCCATTGGGAGCAAGCGAATCGTCGCTCGGGCGTCAGTGCCTGGCCGGCGGTCTTGCAGGATGCGTTGAGACGGCTGGACTGACTGCGACAGTGACGGGAGGATAGTTTCGATATGTTCGCAAATGGGTTTGGGATGAAAAAGGGCGCACGGGCTACGCGGCGTGGCATTACGAGCCTGATCGGCATCGCGCTGCTGGTTGTTGCCGTTGTCAGTCCGGTCAGTGCATCGATGGCTGTCTCGGGTGTGAAAACCCGGACGGACGTCAGCCAGGCCACGGTCTCCGGCGAGCCGGCTGATGCCGCGGTTGCCGACTTCAACGGCGACAGACACCTCGACATTGTCCAGGCAATATCGGGCGGCGGGCTGACGGTTCGATGGGGCGTCTCGAAGGGCGTCTATTCGGATCCTGTCGCGATCGATGCTCCGACGGTCAAGGGAACCCGCGTGCTTGGTGTGGACGTTACGGCCGATGGCATCGCCGACGTCGTTGCCTGGTCTCCGGGCGGGAAGACCGTCTGGGTCGTCCCTGCCGGCGGCGAACACGGATTTTTGGCTACGCGCACGACGACGGTGGACCAGGGCGTCCTGTCGGTCGCGACCGGCGACTTTGACCGCAATGGCGGTGTGGACCTCGTGGTTGCCGCTGCCCGGGCCAATGCGCTCGTCTTCCTCATGACCCGTGACAACAGGTCTGGATTTGACGTCGTCACGACGGCGGTCGACTTCGCGCCCGTCAGCGTCGCGAGCGTCGCGCTCGATCGCGGCGGCTACACGGACCTCGTGGTTGGCACCAGGGACAAGACGCTCGTCACGATGATGAACGTCGCGGGTTCGTTCCAGCGTGCGGCGAGCAAGTCGGTCGGGTTCGAGCCGGCGCACCTTGCGACGGTCGACCTGAATTCCGATGGACACGCGGACGTCGTTGCCGGCTCGACGCTTGGCAACATCGCGACGTGTCTGTGGACCGACAAGGGGATCGCCGATCCGGTCGATTCGGGCGTACAGGGTGCGCTTGGCCGGATGACGATTGGGTATGCCGACGACGACAGCCGGCCGGACATCATCGGTTCCGGCGCCGGTGTCGCCATCGTGTACCAGGGACTCGAAGGCGGGCTGTTCAGTGCGCCGCGTGAAGCTGTCCGGTTTTCGGATGTGACGGCGGTTGCCGTCGCTCCCGGTGCGCACGGCCGCCAGAACGACCTCGTGGTGTCGCGGAAGTCAGGGCTTGCGATCGAGCCGATCGCGGCGCCTCTGCAGAAGCTGCGCGTGCAGCTGCAGGTCACGGATCCGGGTGATGTTCGGTGGACCTGCCCGCTTGATGGGAGTGGGAATGCGACGTTGACCGGTGTGCCGCCAGGGAGTCTGCGCGACGTCGTCAACACGGCGAACGGGAGTGGATCGGCGGTCATCGTGTTTAACGCGCTGACGCCGAATGTCCAGTCCTATGACGGTGGGTACTCTGCCGCGTCACTGGTTACGCACATCGTCATCCTCGGCCCGATTGTGATTTCGGGAGCCGATATCGAGCTGCGCGGCGAAACGGTTCAGGACACGAACCCGTTCGGACCCGACATTGCCATTCAGCCGCTTGACAATCAGTCCTGGCGTGCCGCGCTTCAGGACACGGCGCCGACGCCTCCGATAGGACCCTTTGACGCGCTCGTGGTTTCGGGTTCCGGTTGCGTGATCAGTTCGTTCATTATTGCCGGCGGCAACTTTGGCGGTTTCGGGTTCGGGGTGCCGTGATCAGTTCGTTCATTGTTTCCGGCGGCAATTTTGGCGGTTTTCCGCCAGTACTTCTCCCGAAGTGCTCGAATCCCACGACCACGACGGCAGCGGCGATTGTTGGACCGCTCTTCCAAAACGGCATTGTCATAACCGGGGGCGGCGCGACGGTGCAGGGTTGCTACATCGGCACCGATTCGCGTGGTTTTGGGAACACGACGGGGCTGCCGGTCGGTAACCTGAGCGGCGGCATCGCGATTTCAGGATCCGGTTGCACGATCGGCGGCCCGGACCTTGCGGATCGCAACGTCATCGTCAGCACGACGGATGGCGTTCGCGTATTTGGCGGATCCGGCAACACGATCGAAGGCAACATCATCGGGTCGGACGGCACCATCGGCGGCCGTCCAGGCGGGGTTAATCCGCTGAACGGTGTGTTCCTTCAGGGTGCCGCGGGCACAACACTGACGGGCAACGTCATCGGCGGGTCCCAGCGCAGCGGCGTGTTGATGACCGACGGGTGCGACAACACGACGCTTTCTGCAAACAGGATTGGCGTTGACCAGTTCGGCGGCAGCAGCGGCAACAACCAGAACACCGACGGCGGCGTGCTGATCAACGCGTCCACCGACACGTCGATCGGCCCGAACAACATCATCAGCCAGAACAACGGTGTCGACGCGCCGAATTCGGGCGGTATCGTCATCACCGGATCCAGCATTTCGAGCGATCGCACGATCATCACCGACAACACGATCTCGTCGAACGTCCGGAACGGCGTCTACGTCGAGCTCGGCAGCAACAACACGGTGGGGCCGAACAACCTCATCGAGTCGAATGCGGCGTTTGGCGTCGCCGTGGTCTCGGGCACCGGCAACAAGATCACGCAGAACATGATCACAAAGAACACGACGCTCGGCATCAACCTCGTGTCGCCGAGCGACCCGTCGTCGGGCATCACCACGAACGACACCGACGATACCGATTCCGGACCGAACAACCTGATCAACTACCCCGTGTTCCTGTCGTCCACCGTCGACACGACGTCCGTCATCGTCGCCGGAACGGCGCCCGCGGGTTCGACCGTCGAGATCTTCAAGTCGGACGAGATGCAGGCGAACGGTCAGGGCGCCGAGTTCATGGTCGCGACCACCGCGACATCGGGCGGAGCGTTCTCGGTCACGCTTCCCGTGACACTGCCGCTCGACGACAAGCTCGCCGTCACCGCGACGGCGACTGATTCCGGCAACAACACGTCCGAGTTCAGTCCGAACTTCACCCTCAACCAGCGTCTGAACGTGTCGCCAACCTCGATCACGTTCCCGACTACCGCTGTCGGCGGAACAACGACGCGCGACGTATCGGTCTGCAACAACGGCGTGTCGAACCTCACGATCGCGTCGATCACGGTTCTTCCTGCCGGCGGCCCGTTTGCACTGGTAGGAGCGCCTGCCGGTGACACGACGCTCGCGCCGGGCGAGTGCTTCACGTTTACTGTGACGTTCTCGCCGACGTCGGCCAGCAACTTCAGCGGGTCGGTGATCATTGCGTCGGACGATCCCGACAATCCGGAGTTCACAATAACGCTTGGCGGAACTGCTGTCCTTGCCTCGATCATCGTAAACGTCACATTCGTGAGCTTCCCACAGGTTGCCGTCGGCGGTTCACGAAACGCCACGGTAACGGTGACGAACCCGACGGTCGTGCCGGTCACGATCAGCTCGGTCCAGTTCCACCGGCGCGGTTCGAACAAGGTCACGTTTGCGGATCCGAACGATCCGTTCTTCACGGCCTCGCCGTCCACATTCACGCTTCCGCCGAACGGCTCGCAGCAGGTGCTGCTGACCTTCCGGCCCAAGCCGCCGGCGCCGTCACCCGATACGACAGCTCCGTTCAACCTCCCGACACCGGCCTACCAGCTTCCCAAGAAGGTGAAGACCGACGTCATTTTTGTGGTGAGCGAGCAGCTTGGCGTTACCGCAACTGTTGCGGCGGCGGCCAAGGTCAAGCCCGATGTGGGCATCACCGGTGGGAACGGCTCGTGGACGGGCGACCGTATCGATCTCGCGATCGACACGTACGATCCGAACAACGACCTGACGAACGCGAAGTTCGTGTTCTTCAACGAAGCGTTCATCGAGCTGTTCCGCATCGACAACACGCCTGGCGTCCCCGACGCATTCCACGGCATCGCCAAGGGCGTCAACGTTCCGTTGACGTTCACGTTCACCGGTCTGCTCCCGTTCGAGACAAGCTTGAAGTTCCTCGACGCCACGATCGTCGACGGCACGGGAACGACGAGCAGCATCCGGTTCCAGGTCGTCTTCCAGGCCTCCAAGAACGGCGAGGGAACGATCAGCCTCATCCCGATTCCGGCGCCCGGCTATTCCACGGTTCCGTACCGCGGAACGTTTGGCCCCGGATTCGCGTTGCCGCCGATCCAGCTCACGCCCCGGAACAAGTAACACCAATCTGGCAGTGTGGCTCCGCGCACGCGCGCGGGGCCGTCGAACCACGGAAAGGAGCGCATGATGACATTCACACTTGACGCGCTGAAGCGATGGCTCGGTACAGGGCTTGTGCTTACACTCGTCGCCACGGCGCCTGCCGCGCTTGCATCGGACACCAAGGGCACCATTCAGGGAGCGCCGGGTACCGAGCGGCCTGACGTTACGCTGCACGGCGAGGCGTACTCCTCGATGTGGGACCTCTCGACGTCTGGTCTGGTGCTGGTGGATGGTCGCAGCGCTCTCATGAAGGACCGGTTCCATAGCGGCAGCAGGATCGTCGTCGATTCCCATGGAATGGCCCGGGCCGAGATCAAGGACGTTGGGCGAATCTCGATCTCGCCGCGCAGCGAAGTGATCCTCGACATGGTCGACGACACGATCGTGGCGCGGATGCTCCAGGGCTCGATGAAGATCGAGGCGTCCGCCGCCGTCAGCACCTACGTCGAGACGCCGGACACCAAGATCGTGTCCTATCCGGGTACGTTCGTGACCTACCGGGTCAAGGCGGACCCGCTTGCCGGAACCTCGCTGGTCAAGAGTCTCGGCGACGTCGCGATTCTCGCTTCCGCGGATGACAGCCGGGCCGGGCTCGACATCGACGTTCCGGACGGCGACAACGACTTCCACATGAAGGCACGGAACTCCGAGACGCTGAAGGTCAAGGTCAAGAACAGCGGCAGCCCGGTCGCGAACCAGCCCGTGATCTTTGCGATCACGACGGCGCTCGACGGCGCCACGGGCCAGTTCACCGAGGGCGTCCAGCGCATCACGACGACGACGGACAACGACGGGATCGCGTCGGTTGATTTCGAATCGGGCGCGTCGTCCGGAGCCGTCTACGTCGAAGCGTTCATCCCCGGCACGGACGCGCACGAGACACTGCACGTCTACATCCGCGCCAAGGAGAAGACGTTCTGGAATCCGGGGACGATCACGCTCTATACGGCGCTTGCCGCAGGCTGCGTCGCGGGCGGCGTTCTTGCCGTCGTGAACTCCGGCGACGACCACACGCCGACCAACATCGTCGTGCAGCCGCCGGTTGTGACGGGGCCGTAACACGGCACTCGCCCGGGCCACGGGCCAGTCGATTCAGGGAAGCGGACCACGCGTTCGCTTCCCTTTTTCATTTCGGAAAGGCTCCAGACAGCCATGCTTGGCGTCCCGCCACCGGGCGTGTAGAATACCGGGCTCTTGAAGCACATCTGACGACGACCGAGGTACGGGTCGAGGGAGAAAGTACGCGTGTCGAAAGCTGAGAGCTTTGATCTGGTCGTCCTGGGCGCAGGCCCGGGTGGCTACACCGCGGCGATCCACGCCGCGCAACTTGGCCTGTCCGTGGCAATCGTCGAGAAGGACACGCGCCTCGGCGGCACGTGCCTGCTGCGCGGCTGCATCCCCACCAAGGCGCTCCTGCACTCCGCCGATCTGTATGAAGAGATCCAGCACGGCACGGAGCACGGGATCATCGCCAAGGAGATCTCGCTCGCGTTCGACAAGGTGATGGCGCGCAAGGACAAGATCGTCCAGGTCAACGCCAAGGGCGTCGAGTTCCTGATGCGCAAGAACAAGATCTCTGTTTTCAACGGTTACGGCCGTCTCGACGGAAAGCGGAAGCTGGTCGTCGAGCTCGCGGGCGGCGAGCGCAAGACGATCGAGTTCAAGAACATCATCATCGCCACCGGTTCGGTGCCGCGCTCGCTTCCCGGCCTCACGATCGACGGCAAGCGCATCGTCACGTCCGACGAGATCCTCCAGCTGCAGCAGATCCCCAAGTCGATGATCGTTCTGGGATCGGGTGCGGTCGGGTCCGAATTCGCGTCCATCTTTCACCGGTTCGGCGTCGACGTGACGCTTGTCGAGCTGCTCCCGCGTATCCTGCCGATCGAGGATGAGGAGTCGAGCGAGGCGGTCGAGAAGGCGTTCAAGAAGCAGGGCATCAAGGTCCATACGGGTATGAAGCTGGGCAACATCCAGGTGACCGCCGACGGCGTCACCGCCGACGGCGTGTCCGACAGCGGCGAAACGACCCGGTTCGAGGCGGAGATGCTGCTGGTCGCCGTGGGACGCAAACCGGTGACAGAGAACATCGGCCTTGAAGAGGCCGGCGTCACGCTCGACCGCGGGTACGTGCAGGTCGACGGGTTCATGCGCACGAGCCAGGCGGGGATCTACGCGATCGGCGACGTCGTCCCGACGCCGTGGCTCGCGCACGTCGCGTCGCACGAGGGCATCGTCGCCGGCGACCATATGGCCGGAAAGCACGCGCACCCGATAGATTACGAGCGCGGAGTGCCTGGCGTGACGTTCTGCAGCCCCGAAGTCGGCAGCATCGGGCTCACCGAAAAGAAGGCGATCGAGCAGGGGTTCGACGTCAAGTGCGGCCGGTTTCCGTGGATGGCAAGCGGCAAGGCCAAGATCCTCGGAAACACGACGGGCTTTGTCAAAGTGGTCACCGACAAGACCTACGGCGAAGTGCTGGGCGTCCATATCGTCGGACCCGCGGCGACCGAACTGATCGCGGCCGCCGGCATCGCGATCAGCCACGAGGCGACCGCGGAATCGATCTTCAACACGATTCACGCGCACCCGACGCTCTCCGAGGCGGTGATGGAAGCCGCAGGCGATGCGATTGGCTATGCAATCAGCTTCTGATCGGAGCGTTATGTCTGACCTCTCGCGCGAAAAGCTGCACAGCATCTACTACTTTCTTCGCCTGACGCGAATGCTCGAGGAGCGGCTGACGAACCTGTCGGCCCAGGGCAAGGTGATCGGCAGTCTGTACCGGAGCCTCGGCCAGGAAGGGACGGCCGTCGGCACCGCCGCCGCGCTCGAGCCCGAGAAGGGCGACATTGCCGCTCCCATCCTGCGCGACCTTGGTGCCCTGCTCACGATGGGCGGCCGACCCGTCGAGGTCTTTCAGCAGTACATGGCGAAGGGCTCCGGCCCGACCCGCGGACGCGAGCTCAACATCCACTTCGGCTCGCCCGAAAGGAATTTTATCGGACCCGTGAGCATGCTGGGAGAGATGATTCCGCTGATGGCGGGCGTCGCGCTTGGGTTCAAGATGCGCCGCCAGGACGGCGTGGCCCTCTGTTACATCGGCGACGGCGGCGCCTCGACCGGGCCGACACACGAGGGCCTGAATCTTGCCGCCGTTCTGGATCTGCCGTTTATCCTCGTCATCGAGAACAACGGCTACGCGTACTCGACACCGACCGAGCGCCAGTCCAGGCTGACACGGCTCTCGGACCGTGCGCTCGCATACGGAATCCCGGGCGTGACCGTCGACGGAAACGACGTCCTGGCCGTCTACAACGTCACGCGCGAAGCCGCTGCCCGTGCCCGGCGCGGCGAAGGACCCACGCTTATCGAGAGTGTCACGTTCCGCATGAAGGGCCACGCACAGCACGACAACCAGGCCTACGTTCCCCGCGAAGTGATCGCCGAGTGGGAGTCCAGGGACCCGATCGCTCGCTTCGAGCGACACCTCGTCGAGATCGGCGCCGCCTCGCAGGCCGATTTTGACGCGACCATCGAACGCATTCATTCGGAGCTCGACCAGGCGGTCCACGAGGCCGAGTCGGGCCCGATGCCCGATCCGCACACCGCGGCCGAGGGCGTCTTTGAGGGCGCGGTTGTCGCGCGCGCGCCCTGGCTTTCACCGCTGGCCTAACACCCACGTACCACGAGAGAACGATGACAGCAGACGCGCAGCAGCAGACCCACCAGGTGACATTCCTCGAGGCAATCCGCGAGGCGCTCCGCGAGGAGATGGTCCGTGACGACAAGGTGTTCCTCCTCGGCGAGGACATCGGCGCGTACGGCGGCGCGTTCAAGGTGACGGACGGCCTGCTCGAGCAGTTCGGCTCGGACCGCGTCATCGACACGCCGATCTCCGAAGCCGCGATCGTTGGCGCCGCTGCCGGCGCGGCGATGATGGGATTTCGCCCCGTCGCCGAGATGCAGTTCATCGACTTCATCTCGTGCGCCTTTGACCAGTTGACGAACGTCGTGTCGAAGTGGCGTTACCGTATGGGATATGGCGTTCCGATGGTCGTGCGCGGCCCATGCGGCGGCGGCGTGCGCGGCGGCCCGTTCCATTCGGGGAACCCCGAAGCGTTCTTTACGAACTCGGCCGGACTCAAGATCGTCGAGCCGTCAACGGCATACGACGCCAAGGGTCTGCTGAAGGCGGCGATCCGCGACGCCGATCCGGTGCTCTTCTTTGAGCACAAGTACCTGTACCGCCTGCCGAGGTTGCGCGAGACGCTTCCCTCGGAGGACTACACCGTCGAGATCGGCAAGGCGTCGATCCGCCGCGAAGGCTCGGACCTGAGCGTGATCACCTTTGGCGCGATGGTCTACCGCGCGCTCGACGCCGCCGACCGGCTCGCCGACGACGGAATCTCCGCCGAGGTCATCGACCTGCGGACGCTCGCGCCGCTCGACATCGAGACGATCCTCGCATCCGTCAAGAAGACGAACCGCGCGATCGTTCTTCACGAAGCGTCGCGCACTGGAGGCATCGGAGGCGAGATATCCGCCACGATCGCCGAGCAGGCGTTCGAATGGCTCGACGCGCCAATCGTGCGGGTCGCTTCGCTCGACACGCCGGTTCCGTACAGCCCGCCGCTCGAGGACTACTACCAGCCCCAGGTCGACGACATCGTCGAGGCGGCCCGCAAACTTTCAGCCTACTGATTGAGGAGAGGGAGAGTACACAGCATATGAGCACCGATGTGATCATGCCCCAGATGGGCGAGTCGATTGCCGAAGGCACCATCGTCAAGTGGCTGAAGAAGGTCGGCGACAAGGTGACCCGCGACGAACCGCTGTTCGAGATTTCGACCGACAAGGTCGATGCCGAGATTCCCTCGCCTGCGTCGGGCACGCTGTCCGAGATCAAGGTGACCGAGGGCGAGACGGTCCCGATCAATTCGGTCGTTGCCGTCATCGGTGACGGAGGAGGCGCCGCGGCGCCGGCTCCTGTCGAGACAGCGCCTGAACCCGCGCCTGCTCCCGTTGTCGAGGCGCCTGCCCCGCCGCCGGCGCCCGTCGTCGCGGCTCCCGTGGCAGTTGCGCCAGCCGCGCCCGTGGCTCCACCGGCGCCCATCAGCGAGGCTGGCTCGGTTGAGGAGTTGCGCAAGGCGCGCAGTTCGCCGCTCGTCCGCAAGATTGCCGAGGAGCACGGTGTCGACATTCGCCAGGTTTCCGGCACGGGGCTTTCCGGCCGTGTAACGAAGGCGGACATTCTCGAGTTCGTCGCGAAGGGCGGTTCGACCCCAGCGCCTGCGCCAGCAGCCGCGCCCGTCCACGCACCCGGCACCGTCACGCCAATTTCGGCGCCCGCGCCTGCGCCCGCGCCCGCGATGGTCTTCAAGGAAGGCGAGCGCGTGAAGGTCGAGCCGATGTCGATCATGCGCCGCCGGATCGCCGAGAACATGGTCGCAAGCCGGCGCACGTCCGCGCACGTCAACACCGTGTTCGAGATGGACTGCACGCGTCTCGTCGAGGTTCGCAACCAGTACAAGTCGCAGTTCGAGCAGCGCGACGGCGTCAAGCTGACCTACACGCCGATGATCGTCAAGGCGCTCGTCGAGTCGCTGAAGGCCTTCCCCATCCTCAACGCGTCGATTCAGGGCGACGACATCGTCTACAAGCAGGACATCAACATCGGCATCGCCGTCGCGCTCGACTGGGGCCTGATCGTTCCCGTCATCAAGCGCGCCGACGAGATGAGCCTGCTCGGAATCGCACGGACGGTGAACGACCTCGCCGAGCGCGCGCGCTCCAAGCGACTGAAGCCCGAAGAGGTCCAGGACGGAACGTTCACGGTGACGAACCCCGGAATCTACGGCGGTCTCTTTGGAACGCCGATCATCAACCAGCCGCAGGTCGCGATCCTCGGCGTCGGCGCGATCGAGAAGCGTCCGGTCGTGATCAACGACGCGATCGCGATCCGAACGATGTCGTTCTTTGCGCTGTCGTTCGATCACCGGCTGATCGACGGAGCGGTTGCCGACCAGTTCATGGCGCACCTCAAGAAGGGGATCGCCAACTTCTCGGCATAGCGTCGAATCGTGGTACCCGGAGCGCCGGACGGAACCCCCGTCCGGCGCTCGGTCGTCTGCGGTAATCCGAACGTGAACCGACAATGACCGACGCGCCGAGATCGTGCGAGACACTGTGGCTGGGATGCGTCACGTACGACGACGGTCTCGAGCTGCAGGAGCGGTCGGTTCGCGAGCGCACGGCCGGTGACGCGCCGGACAGGCTCCTTCTTCTCGAGCACCCGCCCGTGCTCACGCTTGGCCGCGGGGCGAATCGCGAGAACGTCCTTGCGTCCGAGGCCGAACTTGCCGCCCTCGGAGCGCGCATCTATCATACGGGTCGTGGCGGCGACGTCACGTACCACGGGCCGGGGCAGCTCGTCGGGTATCCGGTGATCCTCTTGAAGCCCGACCGCTGCGACGTGCATCGATACGTTCGCGATCTCGAAGAGGTGCTGATCCGGGTCCTCGCAGAGCTCGGGATATCGGGCGAGCGCATCGCGGGTTTGACGGGCGTCTGGGTCGGCGGCGAAAAGGTCGCCGCGATCGGTGTCCGGATCGCGCGCTGGGTGACGTCGCACGGATTCGCACTCAACGTGTCGACCGACCTCTCTCACTATCGGGCGATCGTCCCGTGCGGCATTTCGGATCGCGGCGTCACGAGCGTAGAGCGACTGACGGGCGTCCGGTATCCTCTCGACGAGATTGCCGCACTCGTGGCGGCACGATTTGGAGACGTATTTGAGCGCAGAATCACACATTGTGACCGATCTGGTGTCGATCAGCCGGCGAGGGCGTAAGGGTCCGGACGAGGTCCGGCCGCCGTGGCTGAAGGTCCGGATCACCAGCAACGCGAACTTCGCCGAAGTTCAGGCGATGGTGAACGACCTCAGCCTGCACACCGTCTGTCAGGAGGCGCGCTGCCCGAACATCTTCGAATGCTGGTCCGACCGGACGGCCACGTTCATGTTGATGGGCGACATCTGCACCAGGTTCTGCGGGTTCTGTTCGGTCGGCAAGGGCCAGCCCGGAGCGCTCGATCCGGACGAGCCGCGCCACGTCGCCGAGGCCGTCGCAAAGCTCGGCTGCCTGCACGCGGTGATCACATCCGTCAACCGCGACGACCTGCCGGACGGAGGCGGGGCGCACTTTGCCGCCACGATTCGAGCCGTTCGCGAGTTGAACCCCGGCACGGCGGTCGAGGTGCTCATCCCCGATTTTCGCGGCAACACGGAAGCGCTCGACACGGTGCTCGACGCACGGCCGAACGTACTGTCGCACAACACCGAGACCGTCCCGCGGCTGTACCGGAAGGTGCGACCGGATGCGGACTACCGGCAGACGCTCGACGTCCTCGCGCGAGCCGCCTCGCGCCGCACGGTGGATTATCCCGTCGTGACCAAGTCGGGGCTGATGCTCGGCCTCGGCGAATCACGCGACGAGATCGTCGCCACGCTCGCAGACCTTCGCGGCGCCGATTGCGACTTTGTCACGATGGGCCAGTACCTGTCGCCGACGCCGCGCCATCTTCCGATCCGCCGCTACGTCACGCCGGACGAGTTCGCAGAATACGCCGACGTCGCGCGGTCGCTCGGATTCCGCTTCGTGGAATCGGGCCCGCTCGTGCGCAGCTCGTACCACGCGGCCAAGCCGTTCCAGACCTAGGTCGCGTCGCTACTCGGGCGATCCGTTGCCGTTCGTCGTGTCGCGCTGCGCCGCGCGCTCGGCCTCGAGCGCGGCACGCTCGGCCTTGGTCTTCTCCGCGTGCAGCGCGCCGATCTTGTCGAGCAGCATCCGCTCGACCTGTCGCTGGTAGAGCTGCCACTTCAGCTGGCGCTGCTGCTCGTCGTCGGCCGCCTGCAGGAATCCGATCGGGATCTCGAACCCGCCCGCGCCGTGACGGCCGCCGCCATAGTACTTCCCTGCCCTCGGATCCATGCCGAACGAGTCCTTGAGGAAGTGGTCGACGTCGAGCGTCACCTTCGACGTCCGCAGGCTGCCCATCACGGATTCGCGCGGTCCCATGACGATTCCGTATACAACGGCCGTGTGCACGTTCTCTTCGGTCAGCAGGAAATCCGCGGCCTGAGGAATGGCGTCCCGGTCGTCGATTCGAATGTAGCCGATGCCGGCAAAGCTGTAGCCGTTGTTGATCGTGCGCCGGCTGAGCGCGGACAGGATAACCTCCATCACGGCGCGCGACCGGTTGACGCGCAGCACCGATCGCAGCATCTCGTCGTTGACGAACTTGCTGAGGTATGCCGCGGCGACGAAGTCCTCGGACCTCGCGCGGATCAGTCCATCCGTCTCGCTGCGAAGACCGTGCATGAGCGCGGTCGCGAGCTTTTCGGATTCCGGCCTGCCCTGCTCGCATCGCCCGAGGCCGCCGCGCATGTACTCGACAAGCATCGTGACCGTCGCCGACTACGGCCGTATGTCGGTGAACGTCGCCTCGATGATGCCCTGCGGTTCGTGATGGTCGATGATGATGAGCGGGCTGATTCCCGCTGCCGCCAGGCGGTCCGTAAGCGCCGTCGTCGTGCCCTGGTTGTCGAGAAACACCGAGTGGTTGTAGTCCGACAGGCGGATCTCGTCGCTATAGCGGATGATGTCGATGTCGAGCAGCCGGACGAGCGCAAGGTTCTCCTGATGGCTGATCGCGCCCTCGTACATGATGTCGACCCTGATGTCGAACCGCTCGGCGATGATCTGGTATGCGAGCGCCGCCGAGATGGCGTCCGGATCGGGATAGTCCTGAAGCGCGACGATGTGCCGCTCGCCTCGATGCTCGTTGAGCAGCTGCTTGAGCCGGCCAACGCGCTCGATCGCCTCGGGGTCCAGCATCGGCCCGTCCATGTCGAGACTCGACGTGATTCGCACGGCCTTTGTGTCACTCTCAATCATGAATTGTCCCTCGGCGATCAAACTCGGCAAATTCAACTATGGTCCAATTTTGCGGCAGGAGAAAGCCCGACGAGGCCCGGCAACGGGCCCGCCGGCAACGCCCGGCCCGGTCTCAGGCTCCGCGCTGCTGTACTTGCGCCCGCACCCAGTCGGCAATCGCCGACACCGCGCGCTCGTTGATGGGCGCGTCCGTTCCGAATGCGGCAAACGCGGCATCGCGCGAATCGAACGACTTCAGGTCGTGGTCCGTGTGATCAAAGATGTAGATGGCCTGAACCTGCGACGAGTGTTCGCGGAGCGCATCCGCCACTGCACGGTGATCGGCGAGCGTCGAAACAAAATCGAACTCGCCGTACACGTTCATGACGGGAACGGTCAACTCGGCAAACAAGCGTCCAAAGTTCACCTGGTCGTACTGCTTCCAGAACTCGCCGCGCTTTCCCATCATCGTTCCGTCCGGCGCGACGACTCCAAGCTCGTCGGGCTGCGGCACGCCGTCGTTCTCGAGGAGCTGCGCGTAAATGGTGATGTGCTGACGGAGGATGTCGTCGATGTCGCCCACCGGGACTCCGGCAAGCAGCAACTGCTGGCGTCGGCTGTCGAGCAGGTACTCGATCACGGGGCGCGCGATGATCCCGATGACGACAAGCCCTGCCACCTTGTGGTCGGAGGACGTCACGACAGATGCGACGCCGCCTCCCGTGCCCTGGCCGAGCAGAAACACCCGGTCCGGATCGACGCGCGGATCGTTACGAACGTGCTGCAGCGCCGCGCGCGCGTCCGCCACCTCGGTTGTAAAATCGACCGCGCTGTTCGGAGGCCCCTCGCTGTCTCCAATTCCCGCGGCGTCGTAGCGAATCGTGACGATCCCGGCGCGCGCCAGCTGGAACGCGAGATCGCGGAACGGGTTGTTGCCGGGCGCGTCGGCCGCGGGTGCGCCGACGCCGCGCACGACCAGTACGGCCGGAACACGGCCGCCGGGAAGTCGCGACGGAACCGCCCAGACGCTCCGCAGCCGCCCGCCGCTGCCTGTGAACGTGTTGTATTCGACCTTGGCGTCAAAGTCGCCTTCGCGAAGCGCTTCCTCGGGCGTGACCTGCACCTCGAGCGGCTCGGCGCCCCGCACGACGGTGATCGTCACCATCTCCCCGGCGTGCATCGTTCGGATGCGCGCCTCGAATGCCGCGCCCGTCTGCATCGGCGCGCCGTTGACGTTCGCGATGACGTCGCCCTCGCGAATTCCGGCGTTCGCGGCCGGCGATCTCGGTGTGACGCTGCGGACGACGAGACCAGACGGCGTTTCGGCAACCATCAGCCCGACACGCGGCCGTCGCGGAAGACCACCGTCGGCGACGCCGGCGGCAGGGGGTGCCTGCGTTACCGAGACGCGCCCGGACGTATCGGCCGGCGGCGACTGCGAAGGCCGCGTGGGAGGACCGATCGGTGTCTGTCTGGGTGCGGCCGCGAGCCCGGATCCGGAAAGACAGACGGTCGCAACCGCAGTCGCGACGAGCTCGCGTAAGCGAAGGGCTTGCAGCATAGAGGATGCCTCGGGGGAACTGCGGGATTATATCAGCGCGAACCTTGCCCGCAAGGGGGCGGTTCAGCCGGACGGCACGCCGTCTGCCTCGGCCGAAAGCGCCCCGGAACCGGCCGCTGCAGCGAGTCGCTGCGCCTCATCGTTCTCGGACATCTCAAAGCGGAAGACCTCGATCAAGGCCATCGCGACGACCAGCACGACAGGCCCCATGATGATCCCCAGAAACCCGAAGACGTTCAGCCCGCCGAGAATGCTGAAAAGCAGCAGCACCGTCGGTAGCGAGGTCCTGTCGCCGACCAGGATCGGCCGGATGATGTTGTCGACCATGCTGATGACGAACATGCCGTACAAAAGCAGAATGATTGCCTTCACCGTCGATCCCTTGATGAACAGGTATATGACCGCGGGAACCCACACGGCTGCGGCGCCCACGAACGGGATGAACGATGCAAACGCCGTCACCGAGCCCCACAGAATGGCGGACGGCACGCCAAGTATCCAGAAGCCGATCAACGCCAGCATGCCCTGCGCGAGCGCGACCGCGCCCCCGCCGATGACGCACGCGCGGATCACCTCTTCGACCTTGTTGAACACCGTGGTGGCGTTCTTTTCGGTGAGCGGCAGGAATGCCCGTATCGCACCGAGGATCGCGTCGCGATCGCGCAGAAAGAAGAACAGGGTGAGCAGCACAAGGATCAGGTTGAACACGAACCCCGCGACGCCGCCAAGAAACCCCTTGGACTGCGATGCGAGAAACGCGACAACGTTGGAGACGACGGCCTTCACGTCCGTCATCGATACGTTGACGTCGTGAATGCCGATGTTCGCGTCGAGCCAGTTCGTGATGACCTGTGCCTCGTTTGTGATCCAGCGCGATATCGCCTCGGGGTCGGCGTTGTCTCCAAGCACCGAATCGTTGAGCAATCCCACGATCGTCTGGCCGACGATCGTCAGCACGACCCCGATGGGAATGACGACGACGAAGAGGGCCACGAGACATGCCAGCAATGCGGCGAGACTCGGCGAGGCAACGCGTGCCTGCAGGCGCTTGTGCATTGGCGTCGTGATGATCGCAAGGATCGACGCCCAGATGATGGCGAGCAGGAACGGCTGCACCATCAGGTAGCACAAATACCCGACGATGCACGCCACGAGAAGGAGCACTCCAGTCTTCACCTGGTCACGTCGCACGCTCACCTCATCCTAGGAGAAGAGTCGCCGTCGTTCGGCGACGATCTGCCAGTCGTCGCGCAGCATGCGCAGCAGGTCCTGGGCGATCCTCTCGACGGCCAGGTCGCCGACGCGCAACCGGATGTCGGCTTCGTGATAGAAAGGAAGGCGCGACCGGTACAACTGGTACATGCTGTCGCGGGACAGCGCCAGCGGACGCCGGCGGTCGCCACCGACGCGCTTGACCGATACGCGGAACGGCACGTCGATCCATACCGAGACGCCCGAACGCCGGACGATCGCCCGATTCACCTCACTGACGAACGCACCACCGCCCAGCGCCACGATCGACCGGCCGGGCTCGCGCGCGACTTCGCGCAGCGCATCGTGTTCGAGGCTTCGGAACCGACCTTCGCCGTGAACGGCAAACAGCTTCCGAATCGGAACGCCCGCCTCTTCCTCGATTCGCCGGTCCAGGTCCACAAACCGCCAGTGCAGCCGGTCGCTCAGCAATTTCCCGATCGTCGTCTTCCCCGCGCCCATGAAACCGACGATGAACAGCCGTTCGGGCAGGTGCGGCCGCGGCACGACGGCTCCAGTCTGAAACGGCCTGCCGCGCCAGCGCCGCGGCGGACCGCTGCGTGATCGGTCAACAAGGAACATCGTGACTCCATTCGACCGATCCGCTCGGCAGGCACGAAAAGAATCCCGGGAACGACACCGCGGACGCTTCGGGCGACTCAATGATCGTCGTGCCCGACGCGCACATCGCCGCACACGCGAACGCCATAACGATCCGGTGATCGCCCCACGAGCTGATGCGCGCACCGTGGAGCCGAGCCTGTCCACGCACCTCGAGCGTGTCCCGCGTGGTGCGAACCTCGGCGCCCATGCGACCGAGCCCCTCGGCGATCGCCGCGATCCGGTCGCTCTCCTTGGCCCTGAGGTCGGCAGCGCCGCAGAAACGGATGCCGCCGATGGTTTGCGATCCGATCACGGCCAGGATCGGCACTTCGTCGATGATCTCCGAAACCAGTTCGGGTCCGACCTCGAACATTCGGCCATCGCGAGCGCCGAGCAACTCCGAGCGTCGAACGGTAACGTCGCCGGACGGTTCGGCTCCCGGTTCGGACGTCGCGGTCACGGTCAGACGCGCGCCAAGGTCGTCAAGAATGTCGAGGAGCCGCGTCCGCGTCGGATTCAGGCCAACACCCGTGATTCGGATCCCTTCTCCGTCGACGAGCAGACCGAGACCGATCAGGAATGCCGCCGACGAGAAGTCGCCGGGAACATCGACCCTGGATGAGCGCAGCCGCGCGGGGCCGACAATCCACGCACCGCGCTCGTCGGTTCCGGTATCCGCACCGAACTGCGCAAGCATTCGCTCCGTGTGATCGCGCGTGCGCACCCGTTCGTCCACGCGCGTGCACCCGTTCGCGGCGAGACCTGCGAGGAGCGTTGCAGACTTGACCTGCGCGCTTGGCGTCTCGGGCACGTAGTCGATTGCGGTGAGGACGCTCCGTCCGCGGACCACGATCGGCGCGCATCCTGCCGTCGTCTCAACGTCGGCGCCCATGAGACGAAGCGGTCGCGCGACGCGCTCCATCGGCCGCCGGCGAAGGCTGTCGTCGCCTGTCAGCCGGGCGCTCACGGGTCGCGACGCGACCGCGCCCGCAAGAAGTCGCACGGTCGTGCCCGAGTTCCGAGCGTCCAGTGTCACGGTCCCGCCCGGGACCGGTTCGCACGTGGTTCCCGTGATCCGCAGCAGGCCTCCGTCGTCGCTCACGCTCGCGCCGAGCGCCTCGACGCACGCCAGCGTCGCGTCGCAATCGAGGTTGTGCACGAACCCCGAAATCTCGGTCACTCCGTCCGCAAACGCCCCCAGAATGGCCGCGCGATGCGAGATGGATTTGTCACCCGGCACCGTGAACACGCCGTCGACGCGCGAGGCGCTCCGCAGGTGGACCTCGGTGGGTGGCATCCTTGACATGACTTTCCGCGATGTGCTACGAATTCGACACTTTACCGGACAGTTCGGTCGTTTGGTGTTCCATCAGGGAAGCTATCCGACTACTATAGCATAGGAACTCAGGCAGTACTGACTGCCGTCCCTCGACGGCTGGCACGCCATGAAGGATTCGATCGAACTGACCATTGAAAGCAAGTTCGAGTATGTCGAGCTGGCAAGTTCGGTTACCAAAAACGTCACGGACATGCTCGGCTTCGACGATGACACGGCCAATTGGATCGATCTCTCGGTTCGCGAATCCGTGATCAATGCCATCAAGCACGGCAACCAGCTCTCGATTGACAAGCCCGTCGACATCAAGTTCACGATCGACGGCGACACGTTGACAGTCTATGTGCGAGATCGTGGAGTGGGCTTCAACCCGCTCCTGATTCCCGACCCTCTCGATCCCGAGAATCTGCTGAATCCGAATGGACGGGGAATCTTCTACATGAAGACCTTCATGGACGAAGTTGATTTCTCGCATCATCCTGACGGCGGGACGGTTGTGCGGATGGTGAAACGGCGCTCAGTGACAGATGACAAAGGAGAATTAGCAAGCGATGGCCCACCTGACAATTAATGAGCGAAATGCTGGGAATGTTACGATCCTTGATCTGAGCGGCAAGATCACGATTGGCGAGGGCAGCGTCCAGCTGCGTGATGCGGTGCGGAAGCTGCTCGAGCAGGGCCACAAGAACCTGCTGATCGACCTCGGTCAGGTCGACTACGTCGACAGCTCCGGCATCGGCGAGCTTGTGAGCTGCTACACCACGACAAAGAACCAGGGCGGACAGCTCAAGCTGCTGAACCTGACAAAGAAGATCAAGGATCTTCTGAGCATCACCAAACTGCTGACCGTTTTCGAGACGTTCGAGAGCGAGTCCGAAGCAGTGTCGAGCTTCGGCGGTTAGCCGCGCGTTTCCGCGCTTCCCCCGGGACGTCCAACGTGTCGTCTCGGGGGAACCGTGGCCCGCCATGGTAGACTTTCCGCCTATGCGGAAAGCCCTCTCAGTCGTCTTTCTCCTTCTCTTCTCCCTTCAGGCACACGCCCAGACCAGCGCGGATAAGTCCATATATCCTGCGATTTCGGCCCAGACCGATGTTCGCCAGGCCGTGTTCTCCGCGGCGCTGATCATCGGCGGGTACGGCGCCAACGACGAGGATCCGGGCGTTCTCGAACTGCGGGCGGCGATCCTCGTTAACGCGGCAGGAGTCGACCCGGCGCTTCGTTCCAAACTCGAGAAGTTCTACCGATCGCACCGACGCGACAAGGTCGACGAGACGACGGACGGCCTCCGCTACCGGGCGCTCGCGGTGATGGTGAACGACCCGCCGTCGTTCCGTTTTGACGTCGAGGACAGCCGAATCCCGGAGGACATTCGCCCGATCGTGGGATTCGAGGTTCTCGCCGGCGAGCTCTACCAGTCTCCAAAGTTCCGCAAGTACCTTCCGGACCTCGTCGCTGAATTCGACAAGACGGCCGGGCGTGTTGCGCGGCAGATCGCGCCGACCGTCACGACGCTCGTGACGTACTTCCGGACCAAACCCGTCGACCGGCTCGAGGTGCCCGCGGTTCGTAACTCCGAGGGCAAGGTGGTCAGGCCCGCGGTCACGAGGTTGCGGCGATTGAAGGTCTTTATCGATCCGGTCTTGGCCGGCCGGGCCGTCGCCGTGCGCGGCGACCTGTTCGACGGCGGCCAGGAGCGCGACTACCAGCGCATCGGCGATCGCTTCGCGGTTTTCGGCGGCCCGAACTTCGCCGCTGACGAGTCGGCGCTCAGGCTGGCGGTGATCCGGTTCATCGTCGACCCTGTCGTGATTGATCGTCGCGACGACGTGGTCCAGATGCGCGATACCGTCACGGCGCTGCTGGCGCCGAACGAGGCGGCGATGGCGCGGTACAAGGACGCGCCCCTGCTGCTCGCCACGGATTCGCTGGTGTCAGCGGCGAACGCGCGTTACCTCGTTCGGGCGAGCCGTATGACCGAGAACGGCGCAATCGTCTACCTCGGCGACGCGCGCACGCGGGGCGAGGTCCTCGCGATTCATTTCTACGAACAGCTCAAGCGGTTTGAGCAGACGGGTCTCGATCTGGCGGCGTTCTTCCCCGACTTTGCGCACACGCTCGACCCCGCGCACGAAGCCACGCGCGACGCCCAGATCGCTGCCGCGCGTGCGGCAGCCGAGCGCGAGCCGAAGCCGGTGTCGGCCGCCGACGCGTTTGCGGCGGACATACTTCTGGCGGACCGGCTGATCTCCGAGAAGCGGTTCGACGAGGCGCGGCCGATCTTAGAACGCGTGCTCAGAACGTCCGGCGAGAACGCGAGGGCGTACTTCGGGCTGGCGCAGGTCGTCGAGAATTCGCCCGACCAGATCGAGAAGGACACCGCAAGCAGCGATTCGGATCGCATCAGCGCACAGGCCGAGCGGCTCGAATCCGCCGTAAACCTGTACCGGAAGGCCGCGCTGAGCGCGTCGTCAAAGGAGTTGTGGCTGGCGTCGTGGAGCCACGTGAACGCGGGCCGTATTCTCGACTTTCTCGACCTGCGCGACGAGGCGATCGCGGAATACAGCGCCGCGGTGAAGGTCGGCGACGTGTCGCAGGGAGCGTTCAAGGAGGCAAAGGCGGGTCTCGCCGCGCCCTACGTTCCCGCCAACCCCTGATTTTGCCGGTGAACGTTCCGTTTCCGGCATGTTGCATGCTTGGGACGGTCACGGTATGATTTCGAAATCCCTCGATATCGCTTAGAGCTATGCCCTTCAATAAGACACGAACGGCGTGTCTCACCCGGCGGCAGAGGGCTCATATCAGGCTATTTGCTGCATCGCGGTTGGAGAGCACTCCCCGTCCTGTCCCGTGCTCGGTTTTTCGCGTTTGCATTCGATCAACAGATTATCGACTTGCTGGAGGAAACCTCATGACTACTTTCCGGAGATTTGGCCGTGTCCAATCTCTGCTGGCACTCGCGGTGCTGATGGCGGGATTGCTTATCTACCCTGCTTCGGGCTTCGCGGGCCAAGGCGCAAAGCCGAAGCCAAAGCCGGCGCAGGCTGCTGACACAATTCCGCAACTCGAGAGCTCGGCCAAGGTCGCCAACCTTCCGGTGTTGCATGCCAACCCGACGGCGAGCAAGACGGCCAGTCCGCGCGGCGAGCTCGGTGGCACCGTGCTGAACGTCGATTCGGTGACGGAAGACGCGACGATCAGCTTCTTCACGTTCGGTACCGACATCACGGTCAAGCTCGCCTTTGGCAACCGCTTCACGCTTACGAACGACCAGGCGCCGTTCGCGCTCAAGCAGGTCAGCGCGGTCCTCGTGGCCGACGACAACGGCATGGGCTTTGAGGCTGGCGAGAACGTTGGCGTCACGGTCTTTATCGACCCGGCCAGCACCGGCAACATCGCGAACGCGACACCGGTATTCGACGGCGTCTATACACTCGACCAGGTGAACGCCCAGATCGTCTTCGGTCTGCCCGAGCCGATCATCATCGGACAGGGCGACGTATACTGCATCGTAACGGACGAGTCCACGGACTCGGACGACACGCTCGTTCCTGTCGTTCAGGCCGAGAACATCAACACGGAGCAGGACGTTCCGCCTGTTCCAACTGCGACGTCGGGATACTTCCCGCTGAGCGCCACGGGTCTTGTTGGCAACGTGTTTGTTCGTGGTTTTGGCGATCCTGCCAGCCCGGACGACAACATCACCGGTGGTGGGCAGACGGTGAATCCAGATCTCGTCGCTCCGACGAATCCAATGGCTGTTGGCTCGAGCCAGGTCACGCTTTCGTGGACTGCACCTACGCTTCCGGCGGTCTCCGAGACGGAGCCCAACAACAGCGCCAATGGGGCGCAGCAGGTGCCGTTCAACCAGATCATCAATGCCACGGTGAAGACCTCGGATACGGGAACGGACGTCGGCGGAGGCAACTTCGAAGATTGGTTCTCGTTCACGCTGACCGAGGCCGCTCCAGTCACGGTCGATCTTGTCGACGATGGTGGTGTCGACATCGACATCTACCTGTATCCGAAGGCCGGACCGTTCGCGACATCGATCGCGCAATCCGCGGGTGATTGCGGTGCGCACGAACTGATTGACGGCGTTCAGCTGCAGCCCGGCGATTATGTCGTCGCGATCGACGCATTCGACAATCCGAACTGTGCGGCTGGCAGCAGCACGCCATACAAGCTCCTGATCGTCGGCCCTGGCGGTGTTCGTCTCACCGGGTTCAACGTCTACCGCGGCTCGTCCGAGAACTTCGAGCTCAACGCCGAGTCCTACTTCGGTACGGTTGGACCGTCGACGACGGGCTTTGTCATTCAGGAGAGCGCGGTCGGCGCGTTCTATCGCATCACGTCCGTCTATGGCGCCGAGCAGTCGTCCGCGACGACCGGTGTCACCGGCACTCCGTGCGAGGGCGGGCCGACGTTCACATCGGTGAAGGTCAAACGGTCGGGCGCGGGAGCGATCACGCTCAAGGGCCTGAGCGGTAGTACGACAGGTCTGACAATCCAGATCAATGGCGTCGGGTTCTCGAGCCCGCCGAAGATCAAGGTCAGCAAGGGAACGGTCAAACAGAAGGGACCGCTGGCAAACGGTCAGACCGTCGGCCAGGCGTGTCCGCCTGGAACCGTCATCACGATCCTGACCGCTTCCGGTTGTTCAACGGTCACGGCGCCTTAGGCCAGAGACCCATAGCTTGAAATCCCCGGATCGCGTGGCCACAGCCATGTGATCCGGGGATTTCTGTTTCTAGTTCAGTCGTCCCAGCCCTTTGCGCGCTCGACTGCCTGTCGCCAGCGCCTGCGCATCTCGGCAACACGGTCCGCGGACATTGCCGGCTCGTACCTCCGCTCGATTTCACGCTGAGAAGACAGTTCGTCGGTGTTCTTCCAATAGCCGACCGCGAGTCCAGCCAGGTACGCGGCGCCGAGCGCCGTCGTTTCCGTGACGCGAGGAACGACAATCGGAACTCCGAGGATGTCCGCCTGGAACTGCATCTTCAGGCTGTTGCACGACGCACCGCCGTCCACGCGCAGCTCGGGCAACGCCGCCCCCGAATCCGCGCACATGGCGTCCGCGAGATCGGCGACCTGGTAGGCGACGCCCTCGAGCGCGGCGCGCGCGATGTGAGCCGCCGTCGTGCCACGCGTGATCCCCACGATCGCCCCGCGCGCGTGCGCATCCCAGTGCGGCGCGCCGAGTCCGCTGAACGCGGGCACCAGGTACACGCCGCCGGTGTCCGGTACGGACGCGGCGAGCGGTTCGACGTCATTCGAGTGACGTATGATGCCGAGACCGTCGCGCAGCCACTGCACGACGGCGCCGCCGACAAAGACGCTTCCCTCGAGCGCATACGCCAATCGTCCGTCCGTTCGCCACGCGACGGTCGTCAACAGCCGGTTCTCGGACGCGACAGCGCTCTCGCCCGTGAACTGAAGCATGAAGCAGCCCGTACCATACGTGTTCTTTGTCTGGCCCGCGTCGACGCACAACTGCCCGAACAGCGCCGCCTGCTGGTCGCCTGCAATCCCGCCAATGGGAATCCCGTCGAGTCCGAATCCTGCGCTCACCTCGGCGTACACTTCGCTCGAACCGCGCACTTCGGGCAGCAGCTCGGCGGGAATGTCAAAGAGCGCGAGCAATTCCTCGTCCCACGTGCCGTCGTGGATGTTGAAAAGCAGAGTTCGCGAGGCATTCGAGACGTCCGTCGCGTGGACCCTGCCGCCCGTCAGCTTCCACAGCAGCCACGAATCCACCGTGCCGAACGCAAGCTCGCCCCGGCACGCGCGCGACCTCGCATCCGGAACGTGATTGAGAATCCACGCGAGCTTGGTCGCCGAGAAGTACGGATCGAGCACCAGACCGGTGCGCTCGCGAACGAACGCCTCGTGCCCTTCCGCCCTCAGTCGGTCGCATGCGGCTGCAGTGCGCCGGTCCTGCCACACGATCGCGTTGTAAACGGGAAGACCGCTCGAACGGTCCCACACGATCGTCGTCTCGCGCTGATTCGTAATGCCGATCCCGGCGACGTCGCGTGCCGCCAGGTTCGCGCGAGCCAGCGCGTCTACCGCAACCGAAAGCTGCGTGGTCCACAGCTCCATCGCGTCGTGTTCGACTTGACCGGGCTCGGGGAAGATCTGGGCAAACTCGCGCTGCGCGGACGACACGATCCTGCCGCCGCCGTCGAACACGATGGCGCGCGCACTTGATGTTCCCTCGTCGAGTGCCAGGATGTATTTCACACATGTTCTCCGTGCGTCCGATCGATCGGGCGGCATGATATGCGAACCGCCCCAAAAGGCGATGGCCCGGCGCAATGCACCGGGCCATTCGGCCGCACTGGGTTCAGCGCGCCTGCCGTGCTATTCGGGCACGATGCTGCGGATGCGCTGATGGCTCTGGTCGGCGATGAACAGCTCGAGCCGCGACGTGCTGAACACGAGACCTCGCGGGAACTTGAACCGTGACAAAGGCCCGATCCCGTCCTTGAACTTGGTCTTGTTCGCCTGACCGGCCAGCGTCGTCGTAATTCCCTCTGGGGAAATGCGCCGAATCGTCGCCGAGCCGTTGTCGGCAACAAACACCGTGCCCATGGGAGTGGCTGCGACGCCGATCGGCCCGTCGAACGACGCCTGGAGCCTGGTGCCCGAGCTGCTTCCGTTCTGACCGTTGCCGGCAAGCGTCGTGACCACGCCCGTCGCGAGATCGATCTGCCGGATCCGGTTGTTGCCGAAATCGGCAACATAGAGCGTCGAGTCGTCGGCACTGACCGACACGTCCGTCGGCGTCGTGTACCGTGCCGTCTCGCTCGTTCCATCGTTGAACCCGGCGATGCCGAGGCCCGACACTGTCGCCACGTCGAACGTCGACGACGCCGTGTCGACGCTGCGAATGTACTGGGTGCCATTTGAGGCGAGCGACATGCCGTCCACGCCACGGAACCGCGCGATCGAACCGGCGCCGTTGGCGAATCCGGACAGCCCGCGCCTCGTTGAATGAGTGGCCTGGCGCTGATCGGCATTCTTGATCAGTTCATTCGCCCCTGCGACCGTGTCGACGACATAGGTCGATCCCGACGGCGTGAGGCGCCTGATGACGTTGTTGCCGAAATCGCTCACGTAGATGACGCCGGCAGGGCTGACGACGATCCCGAGCGGATTGTTGAACTTCGGATCTACGAAGTCGGGCTTTGTCGAATCACCCGTGTCGATGTATCCAGGCGTTCCTGTCCCCGCGATCGTTTCGACGAACCCGGTCGCCGGATTCAGCCGGCGTACCGCGTGGTTCAGCTGGTCCGCGACATAGATCATTCCATCCGGTCCAACCGCCATGCGGCTCGGCCGGCGGAACTTTGCCTCGTCCGGACTGCCGTCGACAAATCCGTCGAGCTTGAGCCCCGACAGTGTCGACACCAGCGCCGCCGGGACGATCGTCACCGTCGCGGCGTTGGATACGGCTCCGTCCTTGTTCTTGACCTGCACCGCGTAGACAACGCCTTCGGTTCCCGTCTGCGTGTCGGTCAACTTGAATGAAACCGCCGACTTTCCGAAGAACGTGGTCTTCGCCTCGACACCGTTGACGAGGACCGTGCTCTTGTCCTCGAAATTCGCCCCAGAGACATCGACAGTCGTCGCGCCCGCGCCCACCTGAACGGTGATCGGATTCACAGTGTAGACGAGCGGCGATCCGTCCGCCGGCACGACGCGCAGAACGGACGCGTTCGACAGCCCGGTCGACTGGGATACATAGACGATCAACTGGGCGACGTTCGCGACGACGGTTGCAGGAATCGTGACCTTGATCTCCTGCGACTTCACCGACGTCGGCGTCAGCACCGTGTCGCCAACCAGGACGGTCGCCGCCTGTTCGAACCCGGTGCCGTTGATCTTGAGTGTGAACTCTTCCGAGCCCGCATCGACGTTCAGCGGGTCGAGCGACGAGATCGTCGCCGTCTTGTCGTACACGGGAACGGTGATCATCTGCGAAAAACCGCCGCCCTCGGGCTTGACCTGGAGCGGAATGATCCCCGCGACCGAGATCACGTCGGACGTGAGGAGCACCGCGAGAACACCCTTCTCGCGCAACGTCGTGGCGTACGCCTTTCCGTATGCGAACACCTTGGACTTGTCGTTGAAGCCCTCGCCCGCAAGACGGAACTCGGCACCCTGGCCCGTGGTGATCACACCGAGCGAGTCGGGATTGACGCGCTCGATCACAACGTTCGGATCGGCCGTACCGACCGTCAGCGTCAGGTTTGCGGTCGTCATTCCCGCGCTGTTGCGAACGGCGATCGTGTGCGTGCCCGTCGCGTTCGAAACGGCCGCAGGGATCTTGCCGTACAACCGGGTCTTCGACAGGAACGATGTCTGAACGGCCACGCCGTCGAGCAGGACGACCGAGCCGTCGTCGAAGTTCTCGCCCGCAACGCGAAGCGAGAAGTCCGGGTCACCAACCGAGATCGTCGCGGGACCGATGTTCTTGAGCGTCGGGTCCGCAGCGCGAACGACCGTCGCGATCGGAAGCTGCATCGCAAGCGCGAGCAAAACGAGAACAACCACATTGAATCGAGTCATTTGATACGCAGGCCTTTGAAGCAGTTTTGTCGTTACTGGCAGAGGATTCAACCGTCCGTTGTGAGATAACGCCACCAGACGCGGCGCCTTTCCGGCAGATCGCACCGCGATCGCCGGAATCAACCCGTGAGTATACCGTCTGTCCCAAATCCGAGGCAACGGACGCCGGGCCGCAACCTATTCATTTTCCTTGCCTTGACCCTCGCGGAGCATCTGAAGCGCCGCCGTGATCGGAATGGCAAAGTTCGAGCCGGAAAAGCTCTGGCCGGTCTCGGAACTGACGAGAATCGCCGAGTTTACGCCGATGACGAGCCCTGTGTCGTCAAAGATGGGTCCCCCCGACCCACCTTCGGTTGTTGCGGCATTGTGCACGATTCGCCCGGGTGTGATGTCGCCAATGATCCCCTGCGTTGTAAGCGGCCGGATTGCACCGCGGTCGGCTAGCGTCTGCGCAACGTCAAGCACCGAGCGATTGCCCCGTCCGACGACAGTCGTCCGGTCAGACTCGGAGAGCCGTTCGATGAGCCCCTCGACTCCCGTCGGATAGCCGAGCAGCACGATCGCCCGCCCGGCGAGCGGCGACACCGACCCATCGGTCGGCAGCGGGAGGACCGGAATCGCCTTGTCGCTCTGGTCGATCTTGCATGTGGCCAGGTCGACCTGATCCGACTTGGACGTCGACTTGATCTCGAACGGCGTCTTGAACTGCGGGAAGTACGCGAACAGGCGGTCGACGCGCGGCCGCATGCCCTGCGCGAGGATGACCTGCGCCGTGCCGTCCTGGCGCCACGGCTGCACGACATGGCGATTCGTGAGGATCATTCCCTCAGACACAAGAAAACCCGTTCCCGTGAACTCGACCTCGACGACGGGTCCGAGACCGTCGACGCTCGCGAGCAGCTCGCCGGTCTCGCCGACGACCGGTCCGTTCGCGTCGTCCACCGTGTCGTACTTGAGCGGTCTGCCAGAATCCTTGTCGGTGAACGTATAGACGCCGACGATCAGGCAGACTCCGCCTGAGTACTTCTCGCTCATTCGCTGCGCAAAGTCGCGGTTGTCGGCGTACAGACTGCCGAGCTCGTCGAGCCGTCGCTGCTGCTCCTCGAGCCTGCGTTTCGCGGCTTCCTTGTCCCTGCGCTGCTGCTCGATCTGCTCCTGCTGCATCCTGACCGTCTCCTGGATCGAGCGGAGCTGATAGAAATTCAGATAGACGACGAGCCCGAGGAGCAGTGCAATGGCAACCGCGCTGCCCATGAAATACGCCTTCGCGCGATTCGGGACTTCGGCCCACAGGCTGGTGGCAAGCTCTTTGACGAACAGCGTCGCCGTCAGCGGGTGGACGTTCGCGGGGCTGTTCGCCGCGATCGACACGTCCGGATTCGTCGGAACAGGATGGAGTCCGTAGATGTCCTGCCTCAGCACGTGAAACAGCAATTCGGTCGCGTCGCCATCTGCTCCGAACCGCAGCGAATCACCGTCGTGAAGCACAAAGCTCTCGCCGGGCGCCGTCGCCACGACGCGCTCGGAGTTGATCGCGAACGGGAGCTCGCCGCCGACCTTGAGCGTGAGAAACGGGATGCCGTCCTCGCCGCGTTTGACGGTCGCCGCGATGTCCGGAAGCATGATCTCTTCGCCGGCGGGCCCGACGCCCGTGAGTGGCAACACGAGATCGCACGACTCGGCCGGGCCGACCGTTACACGATCCTGTTGGTAAATCCGCGTCTTCCCCTTGTCGCGCCCCGTCAGGAAGACGAACATGAAGCTGCTCATAGAGAATCTGCCCGGACCGCTAAACGGTGAATTATATTGTGCCCGTAGGGGTCGCGCAACGACCAATCACTAGCGTCGGATCACTGTGACTCGTCCGCTGCGCGGGAGGCCTTGAGTTCGGTGCCGTCCCACTCGATGACTTCCCACGGTCCGTAGTTGCCTCCGCGCTGAAATCGCCGAAACCTCGTGCGTGACGCAGGCGACATGAGCAGAACCTGCGTGTCCATAGGCCGATCAAAGGCATTCCCAACGCACTCGACGCCGTCCGTGTAGGGCTCGATCTCGGTCCTGGCATCTGGGCTCCGCTGAATCACCGACAACACGACGAGAGCGCGGTCGCCGGTGACCGATTCGGGACGGAGCGAGATGCTCCCCACATCGTCGATCACGACGTCCGCATCGTGGACGCGCTGCGGATCACCACCTTCCACCGCCGCATCGAGCGCAAACCCGTCGTCGAGCATGATCCTGAACGGCACCATGGCGAGCGTGGCCCCGCCGACGTCCGTTCCAAGCTCGACACACCACGACCCCTCAAGGTCCGTGAGCTCCAACCCGGACTCGATCTCAACCTCGTTCGAGTCGTCGAAAACAACCGAGAACAGCTTCATTCAGACCTCCATTCACCGTCGTGTGCACATACTAGCAAAGACGAATGCTCCGGACGCGGCCTTGAGAAACGCGAAAGGGCCGCCTGGCTGACGGCCCTTTCGAAGTCTTGTGGTGGCCAGGGACGGAGTCGAACCGCCGACACCCTGATTTTCAGTCAGGTGCTCTACCAACTGAGCTACCTGGCCACGCAGAACGGGAGAATGCCCCGTTTCCGGCGGTGGGATACTACGGATTTCACGGAATCGTGTCAACAAAGCCACTTTCACCGCATGGAACGGCGTGCGAACAGAACCCACGCGACGAGACACACGAAGCAGCCGATGCCGAGCCAGAGCGAAAGCGTCATCCCTTCGGCCCAGTAGAGCCACAGGTTCACGCAGCCGATCACCCCCATCAGCAGCGCGTAATGCTGCACCGTTCGATTCAGGTCGTGGCGTGTCTTCTCGTCGTCATCGCTACCTGTCGGTCCTTGTTGTGTCATACCCGTTCGATCATCCGTCACCGTGCGCGCGCCGCGGTGCTCACGCATCCGTCGCACCGGACCCGGCCGGTATTCCGATCCCCTGCACGACGATGACCGGCTGTTTGTCGGCTTCGTTCGATGCGCTGAAACTCGTCAGGAGGAGCTCGCCGGAGACGGCGAGCCGCAGCGTCGCCGTCGCGGACCCGCCACCGCGAGCGGCCTCGAGCGCGGTGCCGAACTCCGCCCACTGGTCGTTGCGGAACAGGCTCGACGCGTGGGCGAGCGGTACAAGACGATCGCCGAAAGTCGCTTCGGCTGCGCTGTTCGCCCAACGGACGAGACCATCCTGATCGAGCAGGAGCAGAAACGACGAACTTCGCGCAAATGCGCGCGCGACCTCGATGTCGATCTCGTCGCCGTGCTGGCCACGGTCGCCGCGACGCAGCACCGCAACTGTTCCGGTTCGCGCTCCGACGCGATTCCGGATCGCGTCGAGCGTCAGGTCGTACACGACGTCGCCGATCGTCGTTTCGACCGCCGCCGGCGCACTCTCGTTGATCGCGCCACGCGTCACGCAGTCGTGGGTGGCCGTACGGTCGCACATAAGCGAGCAGCACGTCGCGCCCCGCAGGTCGTTTGGTTCGAAGCCGTAGAGTCGTCCGGCAGCGCGGTTTGCGCGAACAACGCGTCCGTCACGGTCGAGCAGAAACACACCGTCCGCCATCGCGTCGAATGTCGTTTCCCACTCGCGCTTGCCGAGCGCGACGCGGTCGAACAGTTGCGTTCGATGAATGGCCACGGCCGCTTCGTGCGCAAGCGCCCCGCACAGCTTGGCCTCGCGGTCGCCGAGCGCCCGTTCGCGCGTGGACTCGATGACGAGCACGCCCAGGGTCGATTCGCCCAGCCTGAGCGGCGCGGCGAGCGCGCTTCGCGAGGCTGCGTTCAGCACGAAACGGCTTGGGTCGCCGCCGGACTCGGGCACGACGATCACCGACCCGGTTCGCATGCATTCGGCTGCGATCGTGTTGCCGTCGAGCGCGAGCCGCACGTCTTCGACATCGGCGCCGCATCCGCGATGGGCAAGCACTCGAAGAGAATTCGACGGATCGCCGGTGAGCAGCACGGCGCACGCCTCGCTCGAAACGGCCGTCTCGGCGAGTCCGAGCAGTTCGTTGAGCACGGCTTCGAGATCGTTTGCCTGCGCGAGCGCTCGACTCGCCGCAAGCAGGCTTTCGAGATCTCGCCGCGAGCCTTCCTGCTCGGCCTGCAACCACGCCTCGCTGAGCGCCAGCCCGAGTTGGTCGGCGATGCCTCGCATCAGCTCGATCTCGTACGGTTGCCAGTGCCGCAGCTCACCGATCGACGCGCAGACGATGACCGCGTGCAGCTCGTCGCGCGCCCGAATCGGCACGACCAGCATCGAGCTCGCGTACCCGCCCACGCCGTCGCCTTCATCGAAAATGCTGACGCCTCCCTGGCGCGACGATCCGAGCGCGATCGCGACGGGCAGCTGGTTCGCGCGGCGCGTGACGTTCGGGCGCGACGTCTCCTGAACAACCGCGAGTCGCCCGCCCTTCGCCCGATATGCGGCACACAGATCCGCCTCGAGGTGCGAGAACAGGTCTCCGATCGTCACGTCGAGGATCTGGTCAAAGTTCTTGTGATGAAGGATGCGGTTCGACAGCCGGGCGAGCAACTGACCATTCTCGAGCCGCCGCGTCGCGCGCTCAGCGCTCGTCGACTGGTCGATCAGCTCGCCGATAGCCAGCGCGACCAATTCCAGAAAGCGTAGGCGATCCGGGTCGGGTGTCGACGCCGATGCGTCCCCGTATACCGCAAGAAATCCGACGACGCGTCCTCGAACGCGAACCGGAACCACTGCGGCGAAGCCGTCGCCGTCCTCGGTGTGTCCGACGAGGGTTTCGATTCCGAGGGGCGAGCCGGCTCCAAAATGCTCGAGCAGATAGACGCCACCGCGGACGTCCTTTGTCTCGAGCCATTCGACGAGGTCGTCCGTTGCGCTGATGGCCGCGCCGACGAGGATCTCGCGGACCTCGATCGGAATTCCCGATGCTGCGATCAGGCAGCACAGTCCGGTCGTTTCATCGTTGAGCAGCAGCGTGACGATTCGCCAACCCAGCGCCGTACGAACCTGGTCGCAAATCCCGCGAAGCGCGTCGCCGAGGTTGTAGGGGTCCTGATCTGGACGCAGCGGCCGCGAGGCATTGGCCGGAGTTGGCATGTCCATGAATCGATGCGGGAAGGAGGCGGGTGCGGGCCCCGACCGCCCGCACCTAGCCTGTGGGGTACCGGTTACTTGAACGACGAAATGCCGGTCGCGGCCTCGCCGAGGATCAGCGTGTGAATGTCGTGGGTGCCTTCGTACGTGTACACGGACTCGAGGTTGTTCATGTGGCGCATGACCGGGTACTCGCTCGCGATACCGTTCGCGCCGAGTATCGTCCGAGCCATGCGCGCGATGCGCAGCGCCCAGTCGACATTGTTGCGCTTTGCCATCGAGATCTGGGCAGGCGTCACCTTGCCCTCGTCCTTGAGCCGGCCAAGTTGCAGCGCCAGCAGCTGGGCCTTGGTGATCTCGGTCAGCATCTCGGCAAACTTGGCCTGCTGAAGCTGGAAGCTCGCGATGGGGCGATCGAATTGCGTTCTTCCGAGCGCGTAGTTGAGCGACGTGTCATAACACGCCATGGCTGCGCCGATGGCTCCCCACGCGATGCCGTACCGGGCCTGGTTCAGGCACATCAACGGCGACTTGAGTCCGCCGGACCCGGGAAGGAGGTTCTCCTCGGGGATGTGGCAATCGTCAAAGAACAGCTCCGACGTGACCGACGCCCTCAGCGAATGCTTGCGATGGATCTCGGGCGCGCTGAATCCGGGCGTGCCCTTCTCGACGAGATAGCCCCGGACCCGGCCGTCGTCGTCCTTGGCCCAGACAACGGCAATGTCCGCAATCGAGCCGCTCGTGATCCATGCCTTCGCGCCGTTGAGGACGTACCCGTCTTTGGTGCGCTTTGCGCGTGTCGTCATGCCGCCGGGATCCGACCCGTGGTCGGGTTCGGTCAGGCCAAAACATCCAATCTTGTCGCCCGAGGCGAGTTGCGGCAGCCACTTCTTCCTGTGCTCCTCGCTCCCGAACGTGTAGATCGGATACATCACGAGTGCGCCCTGGACCGAAACAAAACTGCGCAAACCGCTGTCGCCACGCTCGAGCTCCTGGGTCACAAGACCGTACGCGACGTTGTTCATCCCGGCGCACCCGTATTCGACGGGCAGGTTGGCGCCAAAAACGCCGAGCTCGCCGAGCGGTTTTACCAGATCCATCGGGAACGCGCCGCGTTCGTAGAAGTCGTCCACGATCGGGATGACGTTGTCCTCGACGTACGAACGAACCGACTCGCGCGCGAGCTTCTCCTCTTCGGAAAGCAGTGCGTCGAGCCCGTAAAAGTCCAATCCGCGAAATTCCGCCATATGCTGATCAACCTTCTCTCTTGATGATTGCGCTCGCCCATCGGGCAAACGGCCGATGTGCCTGATCCGCGCGGCCTACGAACGGCGACTACAGCCTCGCGGAACCGCTGGGATCGCGTGTCCGCTCGCGCATGGTCTCGTCACGAGGTCGGCTTCAAACACAAGCCTTGATGCCACGGACCACCTTGATGCCGCCGCTCGCAACCTGTGGATCATACCGGTTTTCGAAGGGCATTGCATAGGCGACAAAAAAACGGGCGAGGCTCGCGAGAGCCCCGCCCGATGTCAAACGTCAGCTGACGCTTAGAACGTGAACTTCAGCGCGAACTGCCACGCACGCGGGCCGCCCGAACCGAACACGCTGTTCTGCCGAACGGTCGGCTGCAGAATGGTGAACGGATACGGCAGGTGACCGTAGTTCTCGGGGCTGTTCACGAAGCTGTCGACGTCTTCCTGCGCGTCGAGCGTCGTATTCGTCACGTCGCGGAGGTTTGCAACGTTGAAGATGTTGAACACCTCGGCAATGATGTCGAAGTGCATCGTCTCGTTGAAGTAGAACTTCTTGGTGAAGCGGAAGTCCTGCGAGATGACCGAATCGCCGCCGATCGGCGTGTTGTCGGGCACCAACGCGAGCTGGCGCAGAGGGGTTCCCTGCGGATCAACCGGCTGGCCGTCCACGAAGCGGGCGGCATAGCTGTTGATGTTCGCGTTGTAGGCCGAAATTGCTGCATTGAGGTCGCCGACAGACTTGATGTCGCGGCCAATGCTGCCCTGACCCGTGCCAGGCAGGTACGACGTAAACGTTCCCGAACCATACAGGTCAACACTGTCGGGCAGGAACACGCTGTACGGCAGCCCCGAGAACCACTGTGAGATGGTCGAGATCTGCCAGCCATTGAGTGCGCCCCTGGCGAACTTGTTGTCACCGCCGTACTTCGGCAGATCCCACAAGGCCGAGACCACGAAGCGCTGACGCCGGTCGAGACCCGCGTAGCCGTAGTCCTGATCAAGCTGGAACTGGTTCGTCGGCGCCTCGCCAAGCCCGAGGGTGTCGCCGCCAAACGCCTTGTACACCGAGTTGGTGTAGCTGGCCGTCACCTGCCAGTTGTTCGAGAAGCGCTTGTCGAGTCGAACCAGGAGTGCCTTGTAGACCGAATACGCGCCCGAGTTGGCGTACGTTACGGAATTCGGAACGCCGTCGTTGCCGAATTCGGGAATGATCGCCAGCGAATTCCCGTCCTTGTCGACCGCGCTCGCAAAGTTGGCGTCGTAGACGATCACTTCGTGATTGGACTTGCGGTAGTTGTAGTCGGCCTGGATGACGAAGTCATATCCCAGCTCGCGCTGGAATCCGATCGCGTACTGCAGCGAATACGGCAGCTGGAAGTCCGTCGCGAAGAGCGGACCGGAAACCGAGTTCGTTGCCTGGATCGACGTCGGAGCCGTCGTGTCGAACGTGCGGGATTCGAGATCCGCGCGCGTGGGTCCGATCAACGCGAGTGCCTGACCCAGCGTCAGATAGCCGGTCGAGCTGGTGGGCGTTGAACCGAAGCGACCGTCTCCACCAGGAAGAATACTCGACTGGATGTCCGTTCCAACGAGGAACAGCTCGCTTCCAGGCGCGATGACGTCGGCCGTCTCGAAGAGACGCAGGTTGTCGATGGTGTTGTCGTAGTACCAGCCAAAACCACCGCGGATGACCGTCTTGCCGTCGCCTGAGAGGTCCCACGCAAAACCGACGCGGGGCGCCCAGTTGTTCAGGTCGTTCGAAGGAGCCGCCGTGCCGTCGTTGAAGAGCGGCGCGATGATCTGCGGGCGTCCGTACTTGACGTTCCACAGATTCGAATCGTAGCGGTATCCGATGCCATAGTTCAGCGTGAATCGCGGAGTGATCTTCCACGAGTCGTTGAAATACGGGTCGATACGGTTGTTGATCGTGGCGCCGTTCGGATTGTCGAACGGGAGGAGATCCTGTCCAACGCCCATCGAGATGTCGCGCACGGGGCAGTTGAGGAAGTCTGCTTCCGTTTGAAGGATGGGAGGACCACCAAAACCCGGACCGTACAGACGGATGCGAGCCGGCTTGGCAAACGCAAACTGGCCGCCAATGGCAGTCCGCTCATAGTTTATGCCGAAGCGGAACACGTGATTTCCGTGCGTCCACGAGATGTCGTCGCGGATCTGGTTTCGGACCTGCGTCGTCACCTGCGGCGTAATGTAATTCGTGCCCGACTTCCATGTCTGGTCGGGATCGATCACGCGGATCTCGGGACTGCCGGGAACCGCCGCGGGGTCTGGCTGGATGTCGTTCTTGAAGTTGAGATAGCTGTACCGGAAGTCGTTGACGACTGCGGCACCGATCACCGATGTCAGACCGATCACAAAACCGTCAGCACGGTTCGTGTTGAACTGGTTGTTCGAGGAAAAGATGCCCGATGCCGAGTCCTTGGGTGTGATGCCCGTATTCGGCGCGAACGGTTGCAGCTGGTCGTTGTCGTCGTGCGAATACCGACCAAAGAGGCTGTTGTTGTCGTTCAGCTTCCAGTCGACGCGAGTCGTGAGCAGCAGCTCGTTGAACGGCTGCGCGCCTGTTCCGTTGAAGCCAATGATTCGGCCGTCCGGAATGTTGAAGATCGAGGCGCCATCCTGGTTGTTGTACTCGGTGTTGAAGAAGAAGAACGCCTTGTCCTTGTACAGCGGTCCGCCGATCGAACCGCCAAACTGCTCGCGGTCGAACGGAATGCTCTCGGCCGTGAACGGAACCGTCAGGTCGGACGTATCCGTGTCGTCGAGCCGAGCGAGTCCGGGGTACGCCGCGAGACTGTCGTTGCGGAAGTAGATGTACGCGTTTCCGTGGAAATCATTCGAACCGGAACGCGTGATGACGTTGACGACGCCTGTCGACGACGCACCGGACGCGACGTCCTGGTTCGCAACGCCGACCTGGAACTCCTCGACGACTTCCTGCGAAAAGTTCTGCACCGTCGTGCCAACGACGTTGTCGACGACCGATCCGCCGTCGATCGAAATCTGCGTCGACCGGCCAGCCGCGCCGCCGATCGAGACGCCCGTGTAGTTCGCCTTGGTCGGGTCGAAACCGCCGCCGTCGACCGTTTCCGATCCGGGCTCGAGTCGAGCAAGGTCGAGGAAGTTGCGGCCGTTGAGCGGCAACGTCGCGATCTGCATCGTGTTGACGACGCCGTCGACCGTCTGGTCGGTTCGGTCGATCTGAGCTTCGCCGCTCGTCACTTCGACCGTCTCGCCAACGGCGCCGACTTCAAGGGAAACGTCGAGTCCGACGGACTTGCCGACGGCAACGTTGACCGAATCCTTGACGGCGCGCTTGAACCCCTGGGCAACGACCGAAACTTCGTAGTCGCCCGGAGGAAGCGAAAGAATCTGGAACGAGCCGTCCGACTTCGTTGTCTGCTCGCGTTCAGCGTTGGTGCGCTTCGACTTGGCGGTCACGGTCGCGCCGGGAACAACAGCTCCCTGCGAATCCGTAATCTTGCCTTCGATAGAGCCAACCGATCCCTGACCCAGAACCCGGGTTGGGACTACGCCTACGGTGAGCAGCAGGACGAAGATCCAGACAGCACTGTGAATGAATCTCACTCTGCGCATAGAGCTCTCCTCTCTTTGCAATATTGAACTGACTTGTGGTTTGGAAGTGAAAGTGCTTCTCGGTTCCGGTGCCGGAGGACGGACCGAGAACCGGTCGGAGAGATGCAATCGCGATACCACCGGACCCTTTTTCGAAAGAATCAACTAAGTCCATTGAATAATGCAGTTGCGTTGATGCGAGAATGGCGCCTTCCTGAATTTCGGGTGTTTCTTTACGAAAATTCGTAAAGAATTTACAAGATTTCGGAGAATTGAAACTTCCGCTGGAGCGCGGCGGCGCTCGCCAAACTCCGGCGCGACGCGTGGTCGAACGCGGACGTTGTCGCCGCAAATGCCTGTGTGGTAGGGTCTTTGCGCTGGCCGGCGAACGCATCGCCGCGTCGCGACACAAGCGATGAGTCTGCTGATGACCCACATCCTCGCGTGCTACGCGATGGGAATGCTCGGCGCGATTGCGACGCTGATCACCAAGAGGCAGGGCATCTTCACGGCGTCCGTTGTCGTGATGGTCTTCGGCTTTGCCCTGCACACGGCCGACCTCGTGCTGAACATCGTTCAGGACGGGCACCTGCCGCTGTACGGCGCCCAGGAAGTCTATTCGTTTCTCGGATGGGCGCTCGTCCTCGCATACCTGATCGTGCAGGCGCGATTCCCGACCAAGGCGCTCGCTGGACTTCTGTTCCCGATGGCGACGGCGATGACGCTTGTCAGCGTCATCGCACGGCCTCCGGGGGCGACGCCGCCCGACTCGCTCTCCGACAACCCCGTGCTCTTCTCAATCCACGCTGGCCTAGCGCTGCTTGCCTACGCCGCGTTCTTCATCACCTTCATGGCCGCCGTCCTCTACATCCTTCAGGAGCGCGAGATCAAGGGAAAGCACTTTGGCGCCATCTTCCACCGCCTGCCGTCGCTCGACACGTGCGACGCGATCGAGGCCCGCTCGCTCGCATCCGGCTTCGTGCTCCTCACGCTGGGAATCCTGATCGGGATGATATGGTCATACCGGCGGTTTGGCATTCTGTGGAAGGGCGAGCCCATCGAGTACTTTGCGGTGGTGTCGTGGCTTGTCTACCTGTTTCTCGTTCAGTCGCGTCTGACGGCCGGATGGCGCGGCCGCCGCGCAGCCATCGGCGCCATCGTCGGGTTCGGGCTGATCGTCGTGAGTCTCGCCGTGCTCAAGTTCTCGGCCGGTTTCCACACGGCAACCCCATAGTCCCCCGTACACAGAGAGTCTTCATTGAGTATTTTTCTCGTCGGCGTCAACCACAGAACCGCTCCGGTGCACATCCGCGAGCGGCTCGCGTTTGGCGACGGAGAGATCGCGGCGGCTCTTTCGTCGATCGTCGAGCAGGACTCGATCGACGAGGCGCTCATTGTCTCAACCTGCAACCGCGTCGAGATTCTCGCGGCCGGGACGGCGCCCGAAGAGGGCCGCTTGCAGCTGATCGAGTTCCTCGGTGCGACACGGCAGATCGACCTCGTGTCGCTCGAAGAGCACGTCTACACGCGCTACGATCGGGACGCCGTCCAGCATCTGTTTCGCGTCGCGGCGAGCCTGGACTCGATGGTCGTCGGCGAGCCGCAGATTCTCGGGCAGGTGCGCGACGCGTACCGGCTCGGGCTCGACGCCGGAACGATCGGCCGCAACCTCACGGTGCTGATGCAGAGCGCGTTCGCCGCCGCCAAGCGCGTCCGGTCCGAAACGGCGATCGGCGCGAGCGCAGTATCTGTCAGCTACGTCGCGGTTGAGCTCGGGCGAAAGATCTTCGGAGCGTTGAAGGACAAGACCGTTCTCCTTGTCGGCGCGGGCGAGATGGCGGAACTTGCCGTCCAGCACCTCTCGGATTCGGGTGTCACGCGAATCCTCATCGCAAACCGCACGGCCGAACGCGCACAGCAGCTTGCCGAGCAGTACGGCGGCGAACCGGTTCCGTTTGAATCGCTCGAGTCGCACCTGGTCGACGCGGACGTCGTGCTGTGTTCGACGTCGGCGGACGACTATGTCATCACCAGGAAACAGATCGCGAGTGCGCTCGACAAGCGCCGTCATCGGCCCTTCTGCCTGATCGATATCAGCGTCCCGCGGCAGATCGATCCGGGTGCGGGCGACCTCGACAACACGTTTCTGTTCGACATCGACGATCTGCAGCGTGTCGCGCAGTCGAACATGCGCGAACGCGAACGCGAGGCGACGGTTGCCGAGAGCATCGTCGAGGACGAAGTCACGAAATTCCTGTCGCGTCTGCGCACGAACGATATCGGTCCCACGGTCGCCGAAATCAAGACGCGCATGAACGAGGTCGCGAGCGCCGAGTTCGTGCGTCTCCGCAAGCGCCTCGGCGAGCTGACGCCGGACCAGGAGGCCGCGATCGCCGACGTGCTGCTGCCGTCGATCATCAACAAGATCGCGCACCCGATCATCTCGCACATGCGCGACACCGCGACGCGCGAGCCCGACGTCGAGGTCAGCGTCTCGATCTGGCGGCGGATTTTCCGCCTCGGCGGCGCCGAAGACGACTGATGCGCGACCGCGTGGTCATCGGCTCGCGCGGAAGCGCGCTGGCGCTCTGGCAGTCGCGCGCGGTCGCAGCGCTGCTCGAGAAGGCGCATCCAGGTCTCTCGTGCCACATCGAGATCATCAAGACAACCGGTGATCGACTCCACGACGCATCCCTCGTCGCAATCTCAGGAAAGGGCGTCTTTACAAAGGAGATCGAGGACGCGATGCTCGACGGCCGCGTCGACTTCGCCGTGCACAGCCTGAAGGACCTGCCGACGACGCTCCCGCCCGGGCTTGCGCTTGGAGCAGTCACGGAACGCGAGGACCCGCGCGACGCGCTCGCCGCGCGTGCGGGTGTCGATTCGCTGTCCGGTATACCCCGAGGAGGCCGTGTTGGCACGAGCAGTCCGCGCCGCCGGTGCCAGCTCGCGGCGTTGCGTCCGGACATCGAGCTCGTTGAGTTGCGCGGCAATGTCGACACGCGCCTCGCCAAGATTGAAACCGAAGGTCTGGACGGAGTCATTCTCGCGTGCGCCGGACTGCGCCGGCTCGGTTTCGAACACCGAATCACGGAGTCGATTCCTGTCGACAGCATGGTGCCGGCCGTCGGACAGGGCGCGCTCGGGATCGAGATTCGCGATGGCGACGACGACGTCTCTGAAATCGTGCAGGTGCTTGCCGATGCGACGACCGCAGCATGCTGTGCTGCCGAACGGGCGTTTCTCGCTGCGATGGGCGGCGGGTGCGCGCAGCCCATCGCCGGACACGCGTGGGTGGATGGCGAGCTGTTGCGCATGATCGCTGCCGTGGACGACGGCGCTCAAGTACGGCGAATCGCGATGTCGAGCGTTGTTGGGCAACCGGAAGCGCTCGGCCGGGACCTGGCAGCGAAGTTTCAGGGGTGACCGGGAAGACCGTGCCGCCCAAAGCGCCGACCGCTAAGGCCTCGGCGACTTCCGCGTGATCTGTACGAGTTCCGGCGGATCCGCAGGCTTTGTGTCGCACGCGTGTCCCGAGCGCGACCCTGCGGACAGCATCCGATATGCCACCAGACACGCCGCGGCGAGCGCGAGGGCAACGATCACCTGCTCCAGAACGTCCACTCCTGCAAGTATATCGTGCCATTGTGCGTTTCATTTGCGATCGAAGTTGATCTGGAGGCGATGGGTCATTAATGTCTATGTCAATGACGAAGAGAATCGGGCGTTTTGACATCGTGGAACCGATTGGACAGGGCCTGACGGGCACTGTCTACAAGGGTTTTGATCCGACAACGGGGCGAAATGTGACGGTCGAGACGATCGCGCTCGACGGTCTGCGGGACGAGGCGTCGCGCGAGGAGGCTCTCAAGGCCGCCCGCGACGCAGGCGTTCTCTCGCATCCGAACATCGCGCTGATTCTCGACGTCGGCTCCGACGCCGAAGTCGCCTTCGTCGTGCGCGAGTTCATCGACGGACGGACGCTCGCCGATCACATCGTGGAAGGCGCTCCGTTCCAGCCGGCCGCCCTGTTGCCCGGTCTCGACCAGATCGCCGATGCGCTCGACTATGCGCACCGGCGCGGCATCATTCACGGCAACTTCGAACCGTCGCATGTCGTCGTCTCGAACCTCGGCCAGGTCAAGATCACGGGATTTGGCATTGCGCGGATTGCGTCAAAGATCGCCCAGTCTGCCCACGCGCTCGACGGCTCGCCCGAATACATGGCGCCCGAGAAGATCCGCGGCGAGGCGATCGGCCCGCGCTCGGACATCTATGCGTTCGGCGCAATGGTGTACGAACTGCTGACGGGACGCGCGCCGTTTGCGGCCGACTCGGTCGTAACGACGATCTTCAAGAGCGTCAACGAGCCGCCCGTACCGCCGCGGTCGCTGTGCCCCGATCTGTCGCCCAGGGTCGATGCGCTCGTCCTGAAGGCGCTCGCCAAGTCTCCGACGGACCGGTTCGAGAATTGCCGCCAGTTCGTCGACCAGCTCCGCGCCATTCTCCGTCCCGACGATACTCCCTTCGCAGCGCCACCGGTTGAGGCCGCGGCGCCCCGATTCTGCGATCAATGCGGGACTGCGCTTCGGCCAAAGGATGATGTCTGCTACCGATGCGGCGCGGCACCGAACGGTGAACAGGTTGCCGCGGCGCCGGAACTCGAACCCGCGCCGGCGCCGAAGGCGGTCGTTGCTCCCGCACCTGCCGAGCCGGCAGTCGTCAGTGTCGCGCCGCCTCCAGTGGTTGCCATTCCCGAGCCCGAGCCTGTCGTGGTGCCGGTTGCTCGCGTCGTGCCTCCGACCGAGGTGGTGCCTGCACCGCCTGTCGTCGCGCCGCGCATTCCAAAGACCGAAGTCGCGCCGGCGCCACCGCTCGTCGCACCATCGATTCCGAAAACCGAGGTCGTGCAGGCGCCCGACGATGTTGCCGCTCCTGGAGTGCCTCCGCCGCCGACGGCAAAGGTCGAGCCGCGAGTCGAAGCTCGACCTGCTCCTCCCCCGGTTGTTTCGCCCGACCTCGAGCCGGCGCGTCGAATGCCCGCGCCGCTGTCCGGTTACGCAGAATCGGTGGGCGAGGATCTGCCGGCGCCTGGCGAAGTGATCGACGCAGCGCCACGGAAGCCAAGTTTCATCATGGCGATGCTGCCGTGGCTGATTATCGGCTTGATCCTGTTCGGATTCCTTGCGTTCGGCTTCTGGCTTGCGCCAAAGATCCTCAAGCCGGTGCCGGCCCCGCAACAGCAGACGTCGGCCGTCGCCACATTGGGCGCGGACACCGCGGGCACCCGGATCTAGTCGACGGACGGCGCGGAACGTGCAACGGTCGCCTTCTCGGCGACCGTTGTGCTACATCGTGCGCTGCATCGACCTTACGGTCACGCTGTACCCCATCTGGCCGATCATTGCGCCGATGTGCGTCGGCGACAGGCGCGATGGCTCGTATTCGACGCGGGCGCTCTGATCCGTGATGCTCATGCGCACGCTGATGACGCCGGGCATCTTGACGAGCTGCCCTCGAATCGCCCGTGCGATCTCGTCAGTCGTCATGCCCTTGATCCGGACATTGGTCGCCGCGAGATTCGCCGGCAGGCCGTCGCTCTTGCTCATGCTCTTAGTCTCCCTGAACTGGTTGCTCTACAGCTACAGGAATCGCAAGCGTGTTGTCGAGCGCTTCGTCGACGTTGTCGACGAAAACGATCTCCATCTCCTTGCGCACGTCGGCCGGCACGTCCTCGACATCGGGCTCGTTTCGCGCAGGCAACACGACCCTGTGGATTCCCGCGCGCCGCGCGGCGAGCACCTTTTCCTTGACGCCGCCGATCGGAAACACGAGCCCCGCCAGGGTGATCTCGCCGGTCATCGCCGTGTCGTTCCGCACAGGCCTTCCGACGCAGAGGCTCGCAATGGCCGAGACGATTGCCACGCCCGCCGACGGCCCGTCCTTGGGCACCGCACCGGCCGGAACGTGCACGTGCAGTCCCGCATCGCGCAGCGCCGACGTGTCGATGTCGAGCTTTGCGCCGTTCGACCACAGGTACGAGTAGGCCGCACGGGCGGACTCCTGCATCACCTCGCCGAGCTGACCCGTCAGCGTGAGACCCTTCGATCCCGGCAGCAACGCAGCCTCGACGAACAGCACCTCGCCGCCCGTCTCGGTCACCGCAAGTCCCGTGGCGACACCGGGCGGCAGGCTTTCGCGCGCTGTCTCGGGACGGATCTTCTCGGGCCCCAGGTACGTCGGCACCGACTCGGCGTCGACCGTGACGATGGCGTCCGACCCTTCGGCCACGCGCAGCGCGATCTTTCGCATCACGCGTCCGATCCGCTGTTCGAGCTGCCGCACGCCGGCCTCGCGCGTGTAGCGGCCGATGATCCGCGTCAGCGCCTCGTCGTCGATCACGACCTGCTCGGGCGTGAGGCCCGATTCCAGCACCTGTCGTGGAACGATGTAGCGGCGCGCGATGATGAGCTTCTCCTCTTCGGAGTAACCCGACAGCGTGATGATCTCCATCCGGTCGCGCAGCGGCGGCGGGATGCCGCCAAGGTTGTTCGCCGTGCCGATGAAGAAGACCTTGGACAGGTCCACTGGAAGATCGAGGTAGTGGTCGCGGAACGCGTGGTTCTGCTGCGGATCGAGAACCTCGAGCAGCGCCGACGACGGATCGCCGCGGAAGTCGCTGCCGAGCTTGTCGATCTCGTCGAGCATGATCACCGGGTTGTTGACTCCGGCCCGACGCAACGACTGGATGATCCGTCCCGGCATCGCGCCGATGTACGTCCTGCGATGGCCGCGCAGCTCGGCTTCGTCCCGCATGCCTCCAAGCGACATGCGCTCGAACTTGCGGTCCATCGCGCGCGCGATCGACTGGCCGAGCGACGTCTTTCCCACTCCCGGCGGGCCGGCAAAGCAGAGGATCGGAGACTTGGAATTCGGCTTCAGCTTGTGGACGGCCAGGTGCTGAAGGATGCGGTCCTTGATGTCCTCGAGGTCGTAGTGATCCTCGTCGAGCACTTCGCGTGCACGCTTCAGATCGAGCGATTCGCTCGACGACACGTTCCACGGCAGGTCGAGGATCCACTCGAGGTACGTCCGGATGACGTGGTAGTCGGGCGCCGCCGCGGGAAGCTTCTCCATGCGTCGGAGCTCGCGCTCGGCCTCCTTGCGGACGTGTTCGGGAAGGTCCGCCTTGTCGAGCCGGTCGCGCATCATGTCGGCTTCGGCCTGCTCGCCGTCCTCTTCGCCCAGCTCCTTCTGAATCGCCTTCAACTGCTGCCTCAGGAAATAGTCCTTCTGGGCCTTGCCCATCTCGGCTTCGGCATCCGTCTGGATCTTGGAGCGGATCTGGAGAATCTCGACTTCGCGCGACAGATACGTGTGGACGAGTCGCATGAGGCGGTTCAACGTCTGCGCCTCGAGCGCCGCCTGCTCCTGCTCGAGGTCGAGCTGCATGAGGTTCGCGATGAAGTAGCACAGCCGGGCCGGATCGTCGTTCGCCGACACGAGCTGGCGCAATTCGGCGGGCACGTTCGGCAACAGCGCGAGCGCGCGCTGCACGAGCGTGTCGATGTTGCGCCGGAGCGCTTCCGTCTCGGAGTCCGGAACGCCGCCCGGCTCGTCGAGAACTTCGACGCGGACCGAGATGTACTCGTCGTTCTGGAGCCACTCGATCACGCGGACGCGTTCCTGGCCCTGCACGATCAGGTGCACCGTCTCGGTCTTTCCCGGAACGCGCATCATCCGGTTGATGACACCCAGTGTTCCGATATCGAAGATCTGTTCGGGCTTTGGCCGGTCCTCGGTCTCCTCGCGCTGGGCGATCAGAACGATCTGCTTCTCCTCGGTCGCGAGTGCGGCCTCGACGGCGGCAAGCGAGAACGGCCGGCCGACGGTCAGCGGCTCGAGCGAATACGGGAAGACCACCTTGTTCTTGAGCGTGAGAACCGGAAGTTCCAACACGCGCACCACGTCACTCATGCTTCAACTCCTCTTACTTGCCGCCCTGGACAAAGAACGTGAGGGTCAACAGTCCGTTGTCGTACTCGCTCTCGACGCGTGCATGCGCGAGATCGCACGGAAGCTGAATCGAACGTTCAAACCTGCTGTACGTGATCTCCATCTGGTAGTGCGACACTCCCTCCCTCAGCGTCCTGTCGCGCCGCGTTCCCGCGACGAACAACGTGTGATCGACGATCCGCACCGTCACGTCGTCGGGATCGACACCCGCAAGGTCAAACTTGACGACCCACCCTTCGGCGGACTGGTAGATGTCGGTCGCGGGCTCCCATGCATGGCATCCGCGACCCGTCCACATCCCCCCCGACGATCCCCATGGCTTTCCCTTGATCGGCATACGCGGCCCTCGATCAGTCGATCCGGCCAGGCACGTCCGCCTGGTCCCGAGACGTGATCACGCGGTCGATGATTCCGTACTCGCGCGCCTGGACGCTGCTCAGGTACAGATCGCGCTCGACGTCGTCCTCGATGCGTTCGTACGACTGGCCCGTGTGCTTCGCAATGATATGGCTCAGCGCCTGGCGCATTCGGATGATCTCCTCGGCATAGATCCGGATGTCCGTCGCCTGGCCGCCGATCGAGCCGATCGACGGCTGGTGAATCAGAATCCTGGCCCCGGGCAATGCGAAACGCTTCCCCGGCGCGCCCGACGCAAGAAGCAGCGCCGCCATCGAGCTCGCCTGCCCGACGCAGATCGTGACGACGTCGGGCCGGATGAACTGCATCGTGTCGTAGATCGCCATGCCGGCGGTGACGCTCCCGCCTGGACTGTTGATGTAAAGCGAAATATCGCGGTCCGGATCTTCGGCCTCCAGATACAGCAACTGGGCGACGATCAGGTTTGCGATCTCGTCGTAGATCGGCGTACCGAGAAAGACGATGTTCTCCTTGAGCAGCCGCGAATAGATGTCGAACGCACGCTCGCCTCGCGATGTCTGTTCGAGAACTGTCGGAATGAGTGGCACTTGGAATTCCCCCGTTGCGATGGCCCCGACGGCCGCTGGATTCGTTCCCCGCGAGACTTATAAGCGACCGCGGCGATCGCAAACAAGGCCCTAACCTGTTGTTGCCGTTTCCGTTGCGGCCGCCGCCGGAACCGTCACGAACGTCAGCCCGGTTTCGCCGGGAACGACGTCGACCGTGGAATCGTCGCGTACGTCGCCGGCGATGATCGCACGAGACAGGGGCGTCTCGAGATCGCGCTGGATTGCCCGCTTCAGCGGCCGAGCGCCGTACACCGGATCGTATCCTCGTTCTGCGAGATAGCGTTTTGCCGCATCGCTCACCCTGAGCACGATCCTGCGTTCGGCGAGCCGCTTGAGCAGACGCTCGAGCTGGATGTCCACGATCGCCGTCAACTGGCTGCGGTCGAGCGTGTGGAAGATCACGACTTCGTCGACACGATTCAGGAACTCGGGCCTGAAATGCTGTCTGAGCGTCTCGAGCAGCTTCTCGCGAGTCGCCGGATCATCTGCGCCCTTCGCCTCGAGGATGAAGTTGCTGCCGATGTTGCTGGTCATGATGACCACCGAGTTCTTGAAGTCGACGGTGCGTCCCTGGCCGTCGGTCAGCCGCCCGTCGTCGAGAATCTGCAGCAGGATGTTGAAGACGTCCGAGTGCGCCTTCTCGATCTCGTCAAAGAGCACCACGGAATACGGGCGTCGCCTGACCGCTTCGGTCAGCTGTCCGCCCTCCTCGTACCCGACGTATCCGGGAGGCGCGCCGACGAGACGCGCGACGGAGTGCTTCTCCATGTACTCGGACATGTCGATGCGGATCATCGCCGCATCGTCGTCGAACAGAAACTCCGCGAGCGCCCGCGCGAGCTCCGTCTTGCCGACGCCGGTCGGCCCAAGAAAGATGAAGCTGCCGATCGGCCTGTTCGGGTCCTTGATGCCGGACCGCGCGCGAATGACCGCGTCCGCCACTGCGGTAACGGCCTCGTCCTGACCAACGACGCGCTTGTGTAGATGGTCCTCGAGCGCGAGCAGCTTCTGCATCTCGCCCTCGAGGAGCTTGGACACCGGAACACCGGTCCATCGGCTGACGACCGCGGCGATGTCCTCCTCGTCGACTTCGTCCTTCAGAAGGCGCGTTCGCTCGCCACCCAGCTTGCTTTCGTCCGCCTTGAGCGTCGTCTCGAGCTCGGCGAGTGTTCCAAACTTCAGCTGAGCGGCCTTTTCGTAGTCGAACGCGCGCTCGGCCTGTTCGATCAGCGTTCGCGTCTCCTCGATCTTGCCCTTGATGTCGCGCATCTGGCTGACGGCGTCCTTTTCGGTCTGCCACCGCGCGCGCAGCGCGTCGCCCTGTGTCTTGAGCTCAGCGAGCTCGCGCTCGAGCTTGTCGAGGCGCGCCTTCGACGCCGCGTCGGTCTCCTTCTTGAGCGCCTCGCGCTCGATCTCGAGCTGCATCGTGCGGCGCGTGATCTCGTCGAGCTCGGCCGGCATCGAGTCGATCTCGGTGCGCAGCTTGGCCGCCGATTCGTCGACGAGATCGATCGCCTTGTCCGGCAGGAACCGGTCGGCGATGTATCGATGCGACAGGACTGCCGCGGCAACCAGCGCCGAATCCTTGATGCGCACGCCGTGATGGACTTCGTAACGATCGCGCAGCCCGCGAAGGATCGAAATCGTGTCCTCGACGGACGGCTGGTCGACGAGGACGGGCTGGAAGCGTCGTTCGAGCGCCGCGTCCTTCTCGACGTACTTTCGGTACTCGTTGAGCGTCGTAGCGCCGATCGTGTGCAGTTCGCCGCGGGCGAGCATCGGCTTGAGGAGGTTCGACGCATCGACGGCGCCTTCGGCGGCGCCCGCGCCGACAACCGTGTGAAGCTCGTCGATGAACAGGATGACCTGGCCCTCGGACTCCTGCACTTCCTTCAAGACTGCCTTCAACCGCTCCTCGAACTCGCCCCGGTATTTTGCTCCCGCGATGAGCGCGCCCATGTCGAGCGCGACGATGCGTTTCTCCTTGAGGCCTTCGGGAACGTCGCCGCGCACGATCCGCTGCGCGAGCCCTTCGACGATCGCGGTCTTGCCGACACCCGGTTCGCCGATCAGCACGGGATTGTTCTTTGTTCGGCGCGACAGTACCTGGATGACGCGGCGGATCTCCTCGTCGCGGCCGATGACGGGATCGAGCTTGCCGCGTTCGGCGACCTTGGTGAGGTCGCGCCCGTACTGTTCGAGCGCCTGGTACGTGGCTTCGGGATTCTGTGTCGTCACTCGCTGCGCGCCGCGCACCGCCGCCAGCGTCTTCATGAGCTGGTCCTTGGTGAGGCCCGCGTCGAGCAGCGCGCGCGCGGCCGCCGACGCCTTGCCTTCGTCGACGATCCCGAGCAGCAGGTGTTCAACCGATATGTAATCGTCCTTGAGCCGCTTGGCCTCGTCCTCGGCCTTCGTGTAGAGCCTGTTGAGCCGGGCCGACACGTAGACCTGGTCGAGTCCCGGTCCGCTGCCGGACACCTTGGGCAGGCGGTCGAGCTCTGCCGTCAGTGCGTGTTGAACGCGCGCGACGTCGATGCCGGCTCGCTCGAGGATGGCGGGCGCGAGCCCGCCCTGCTGCTCGAGCAGCGCCGCGAGCACGTGTTCGGGGCTGATCTCCTGCTGGCCGTTTCGCACGGCGATCGTCTGCGCCGCTCGAATCGAGTCCTGCGCCTTCTGTGTCAATCGGTTGAAGTCCACGCTTACCCTCCAGTCTGTCGCCCGATGGCGGAGCCGTCGATCAACGCTTGCTGACGATCACCCGTGCAGGTCTGAGGAGCCTGCCGTTGAGTGTATACCCTCGTCGCACCTCCTCGACCACGTGATCCGGTTCGTGATCCTCGTCTTCAGAAATGCCGACGGCCTCGTGGCGGTCCGGATCGAACGGCTCGCCCACGGTGTCGAACGACGCGACGCCCTGCGATTCGAGCAGGCGCTGCATCTGCCTGTAGATCGCGACAAAACCCGCTGCGACGCCCCGGCACGGGCCTTCCACATCGGCTGCGGCTGAGACGGCGAGCTCGAAGTTGTCGACGATGTCGATCAGCCCGAGCACCAGATCGCGCGTGCCCGCCTCGGCCAGCAGCTGCCGGTCCCGTTCCGTCCGTTTGCGAAAGTTGTCGAACTCGGCAAGAGTTCTCAGGTAGAGATCCCGATACCCTTCGTCCGTGGCCGTCAGCACCTGATCTTCGCGCTCCACTCTCACTCCCTCCACTACTACATGATCTGAAGGGCATAATAAAAGTTGAGTGTATTTCTGTCAACTTATTTCTTGAACAGCCGTTCCGCTTGCGCTAACTGATTGATATCTGGTCGTATCGTCGACACGTCGGTTGTTCGCGAAGATAGTGATTGACACTCATTCGCTCAGATATTACCCTGCCTGCAACAGGAGATAGACGCGATGACGGAAGGCACCAGGAGACCAAAGCGACGGGTCGAGGGGTACACGATCAGCGCCGTCTCGGAGCGCTACGACATCCATGCGCAGACACTCAGGATGTACGAACGCGAGGGTCTCCTAAAACCGTTTCGTTCCGTAGGAAATACAAGGTACTATAGCGACCTTGATCTCGAGCGGTTGGAGATGATCCTGACGCTCACGCGTGACCTTGGTGTCAATCTGGCCGGGGTCGAGGTGATTCTGAACCTTCGAGAACAATACGCCCGAATGCAGGAAGAGATGACGCAGTTTCTGGATGCGGTTCGTACGGAACTTGGTGACCGCATTCGAGATCGCGGGGCGGCCGAGGCCGCCGCGCTCGTGCCGAGAACGGCGCAACTTGTCGTCTCCAGAGCATCAGGTGTGGCCCGGGCGGGCCAGACGACGCCCCGCGGCACGGGCCGCACGCGTCCAAACAAAATGAAAGGAGGTGATCCGAATCCCTAAAGAAGACATGATCCCTGTCGACGGAACGGTTATCGAGTCCCTGCCGAATGCGACTTTCAAGGTCAAACTCGGTGAGTCACACGAGGTTCTCGCCCACCTATCGGGAAAGATGCGCAAGCACTTCATCAAGGTCTTGCCTGGCGACCGCGTCACGGTCGAACTTTCTCCCTACGACCTCACCAAGGGGCGTATTACCTACCGGCATCGTACCTAACTCGTTCTTATCAGATACTTTGCGGCACGCCATACGACGAACGGGGTCTCACGGCCAGTTCGTTGTCTGCGCGTTGCCATCATTCTGAACGGTGCACACGCCGCGCCCGGCTTCGATCGAGTCCTGTTTCGACTGCGCTGGTGCACCGTATTTGACATCGGCAATCGCTTGGTACATTCTCGCCAAACGGTGTGACTGCCGTTGCGTCTGTTGTCCGACCTCCCGTTTCGATACCCGGAAGTTCAGATGAGCGTTCACTGCGTGTACTGCGGGCAGTTCAACGACTCCGCCTCGCTCGTGTGCGGGGCCTGTGGTCGTCGTCTGCCCCCGCCGCAGAACCAGCCCGTTCCCGATCCGACGGATCCGGCGTCGTGGCCGCCATCGTCCGACCCCCAGCACGGCACGGGCAATCCGTACACGACGTTCGGGGCCGACCCGGCGTCGTATCCGCCACCGTCGCCGCAATACCAGAATCCGATTCCAGGCGGCGACCAGAGCGCAAGCTCGTGGTCGCCGGGCTATGCGCCGGTGGCGCCGCCTCCCCAGTCGTGGCAGGCGCCTCCGCAGCCGTGGCAACCTGCGCCGTACGGAACGTCCGCCCCGGGGGTGTGGCAACCGGCGTACGGTCAGCAGCAGCTTCACCCCGACGCAGTCAACGCGCGATCGAAAGCGCGAACGTCGATGATCCTCGGGATCGTCGGGCTGTTCTGTTTCAGCATCGTCTTTGGCCCGATCGCGCTCTCGCTTGGAATCAAGTCACGAGCAACGCTCCAACGGTACGGGATCGAGGACGGCCAGGGAATGGCTATGGCAGGAATTGTCATGGGCACCGTGGACATTGTTCTCTCCATCCTGTACTTCATGGCCTTGCTTGCGAATCTCGGCAAGTAGTCGCCCAATGCGGCGCCAAGGCGGCGCCCCCAGCACATCGAACATCGAGGAAATATGAGCGTCAACTGCGTCTATTGCGGACACGTCAATCCGGACGGCTCGACCGTCTGCCTGAGCTGCGGTCGAACTCTCCCGCCGCCTCCCGCCGGCGCCGACTCGTACGGCCAGCAGTCGTGGGGCCAGCCTCCTCAGCCGCCCCAGCCGCCACCCGGAGCCCCGTCATCGTATCCGCCAGCGGATCCGTATGCCGGTTCGTATCCGCCGGCGCAGCCTCCAAGCTGGCAGCAGCCCGAGAGCTACGGTCAGCCGCCGCAGCAGGGCTACGGCGGGATGACGCCGCCCGGTTCGTCGTTCGGGCAGCCGCCCGCGGCATGGCAGGCGCCCGCGGGTGGATTCGGTGGTTTCGCGGCGCTGCCGCCCGAGGTAGTGACGGCCCAGAAACAGGCCAAGGCGGCGATGATCTGCTCGATCGTCGGCATCTTCTGCTGCCAGGTCGTGCTCGGTCCCATCGGACTCGTTCTCGGAATCATGTCCAAGTCCGCGCTCAGCAAGCACAACGTGCAGGAAGGCCAGGGGTTCGCGCTGACGGGCATCATTCTCGGCGCGGTCGATCTCGTGATCTTCCTGCTCTACGTGATCATCAGTATTGCGGTGAATTCCTAGCCTGTCGTACCCGAGTGCGCGGCGCGCGTCACACGGCCGCGCCGCGCACTCGCGAGTAGACTTCCGTCTCGCCCTTTTCGTGTCTCGCCACGCGGCGCTCCCCGACGCCGAAATCCAGATGCGCGATGGTTTCGGACAAGGCAAGGAAGCGATGTCCTCCCCTGGCATCCGGGAACAGGGCGAGCGACGCCTCCCACGGCGTTGCTCCATCAGGCGGCAATAGTGCGGCCAGCTTTCGCTGACGTACGTCGTTGAACCGGATGACGCTCGCAAAGTACGCCTCAAAGTCGGTCACGTCGCCGCCGTGTCCGCCCTTGATCACCGTGGGTCCGAGCTTCCGAATGCGCGACAGCGACACAAGGTACTCGCCCAGGCTCGGAAACCGACGGCTCGGATAGAGCGGGTCGGGACTCAGAATGGGATTCGGCGTGATGTCCTTGAGGACCGTGTCGGCAGCGATCAGCAGTCGATCAGCCGGACGGAACAGGCAGATGCTCCCGGGCGTGTGTCCGGGTGTATGCACGACCTCAAAGCTGCCTCGCGCAAAGTCGATCTGGTCGCCGTCCTCGATGCCCTCGACCTCGTCGAGCTCCTCGCCGAGCTTGCGCAGCTCGGCGTAACCCGCGCGAAACCGCTCGATGACCTCGGACGGTACGCCCGCCTGCTCGAGCAGGGGCTCGTACAGATGATAGTCCTCGTAGCCGCGGAGCCTGTCGGCCTCCCACGGATGCGCGAAGATCGCAGCACCCGACGCCCGCTGGATCTCGCCCGCGAGCCCGCTGTGGTCCTCGTGCACGTGCGTGAGGACGACACGTTCGATTTCCTCGAGACGGCGGCCAACCGACGCGAGACACGCCTTGAGCTTGTCGAATGCCTCGGGCACCTTGGGCCCGGTGTCGACAAGGGTCAGCGGGTCCTCGTCGATCAGATGGATGTTCACCGGACCAACGTCGAGACTCGTCGGAATGTGGAACTGATGAATCAGCATCTGAACTCGAGTATCACGCCCGGGAGATTGACTGAGAGGTGTTGAAACCGTGACGCGGCGATCCCGATCAGGCGATCGCCGCGTCCGGCTTGAAGATCGGACGTACGCCGAGTGCCCGTCACGTCAACGGATATCGCTCCGTCTCGATGACCCGAGCGGCAATCTTACGACGCAGCGCCACCGTATTGACAGGCGTCTGTTTGGTGAATCGCCGCAGCGCCGCGAGCATCGTCCGCAGGTCGTCGCCCTCGAGCGTTGCCGCAAGCGCAGCCTTGGCCCACGTGTCCACCTGTGGCACCGAGTCGTACACGAACACCTGCGCCATCTCGGCTGCGACGACGGCGCGATCGCCGCCATCCACCGAAAGCTTCAACGCCCGCAGAACGGCGCTCTCCATCGCGTACGCCTGCATGATGATGTTGCTTGCGAGCGCAAGAACCTCCTGCTCTTCCTTGATGTTGGCGCCGAATTTCTGAGCCGCGGCGCCAGCCACCAGCAGGGCGACCTTCTTGGCGTTGGCCGTCTCGCGGAGCTCGGCCGCGAGCAGACCATCCGACTCCTCTTCCAGCTGAGGCAGCGACATCACTTCGCCCATCAGCTTCATGACCGCGGGCATCAGCGGAATGTCGCCCTTCATCGCCCGCTTGAGCAGCATCCCCGAAATCAGCAATCGGTTGATCTCGCTCGTGCCCTCGAAGATGCGGTTGATACGCGCGTCGCGGTAGTGCTTCTCGGCGGGATAGTCCTTGCTGTAGCCGTTCCCGCCAAAGATCTGCACTTCCTCGTCCACGACGTAGTCGATCATCTCGCTGTTCCAGACCTTGATGGTCGAGCACTCGACCGCGTACTCCTCGATGCTCTGCAGCACCGCCGTGGAGTCGCTCTTGTCGATCGTGCCCAGCAGCGTGTCGATCATGCCGGCGGTGCGATAGACCATCGACTCGGCGGCATACGTCCGGATCGCGATCTCCGCGAGCTTGTGCTGGATCAGCCCGAACGAAGCGATCGGCACGCCGAACTGCTTGCGTTCCTTTGCGTACTGCGTCGCCGAGCGCAACGCGTACTTCGCGCCGCCTGCCGAGCTTGCGCCGAGCTTGAACCGGCCGATGTTCAGAATGTCGAATGCGATCTTGTGGCCCTTGCCGATTTCGCCAAGCACGTTCTCCACGGGCACCATCGCGTCGTTCAACCTCACGGCGCAGGTCGATGAGGCCTGCAGGCCCATCTTGTGCTCCTCCGGAGCGACTGAGACCCCAGGGAACCCACGCTCGACGATGAAGCCCGTAAAGTGTTGTCCGTCGACCTTGGCGAACACGATGAAGACCTGCGCGAATCCCGCGTTCGTGATCCACATCTTCTCGCCGTTCAGCACATAGTGCGTGCCCTCGGCGTTCAGCACGGCCTTTGTCCTGGCAGCGAGCGCATCCGAACCGGAACCGGGCTCCGTCAGGCAGTACGCCGCGGGTAGTTCGGCCGTGGCGAGACGCGGGAGGTACTTTGCCTTCTGCTCCGCATTCCCAAAGTACACGATCGGCAGCGTGCCGATGCCCGCGTGGCCTCCGTGCGTCGTCGCAAAGCTCGCCGATGCCGAGATCTTCTCGGACACGATGATCGAGCTCACCTTGTCCAGCGCGAGCCCGCCGTATTCCTCCGGAACGTCCATCGACGTCAGACCGAGCGCCGCCGCCTTGCGCAACAGGTCGACGAGAACCACCCAGTTCTTCTTCTCGAGCTCAGGCTCCATCGGTACGACTTCCTGAAAGACAAAGTCTTCAGCAGTCTGAGCAATCATCCTGTGCTCTTCTGAAAAATCCTCGGGCGTGAAGACATCTGCCGGTGCATGGTCTTCGATCAAAAAACTCCCGCCCTTCATGACGGGGTAAGCCTGCTTCTCGAGTTGTGTAGACATGACTGTTACTCCTTAAACCCGCTCGAAAATTCCGGCAGCGCCCATGCCGCCACCGACACACATCGTCACCATTCCGTACCGTCCGTTGCGCCGCTCGAGCTCGCGCAGCAGCGACGCAGTCAACTTGGCTCCCGTGCAGCCAAGCGGATGGCCAAGCGCGATCGCGCCACCGTTCGGGTTGACGCGCTCGACCGAGAGTCCCAGCTCGCGGATCACCGCAAGCGCCTGCGCCGCGAATGCCTCGTTCAGCTCGATCACGTCGATCTGATCGAGCGACAGCCCGGCCATCTTCAACACCTTGGGAATCGCGAGCGCCGGCCCGATGCCCATCTCTTCCGGCGCGACGCCGGCCGTCGCATACGCCACAAACCGGGCAAGCGGCTTGAGCCCCCTGGCGTTCGCAAACTCTTCGGACACCACGAGCGACGCGGCCGCGCCGTCGCTCATCTGCGACGCGTTCCCGGCCGTCACGGTTCCCTTCACGTGAAACGCCGGTCTGAGCTTGGCGAGCGCATCGGCCGTCGTGTCGCGGCGCGGTCCCTCGTCCACCGTGAACGACACCGTCCGTGTCTGTCTGCGGCCCTTTGCGTCGAGGCTGTCGACGCGGACGTCGAGCGGCACGATCTCGTCGGCAAAGCGTCCTTCGTCGATGGCCGCCGCCGCTCTCCGATGGCTCTCGAACGCAAAGGCATCCTGCTCCTCGCGCGAGATTCCGTACTTGCTCGCCACCCGCTCGGCCGTCAATCCCATGTTCAGGTACACGCCGGGCCAGGTGTCGACGATCGTCGGGTTCGGAACGATCTTGTGCCCGCCCATCGGGATCATCGACATCGTCTCGGCGCCGCCCGCGACGACCGCCTCGGCTCCGCCGACCATGATCCGCTCGGCCGCGAGCGCGATCGACTGAAGGCCCGACGAGCAGAACCGGTTGACCGTCATTGCCGAGCATTCGACCGGAAGCCCCGCGCGCAGGCTCGCCATGCGCGCGAAGTTCATCCCCTGTTCAGCCTCGGGCATCGCGCACCCGAGAATCACGTCGTCGACGTCCGTTGCCGCGACCGATGGCACGCGGTCGAGCGCGCCACGAATTGCCGTGGCCGCCATCTCGTCCGGGCGCGTCGAACGCAGCGTCCCCTTTGGCGCCTTCCCGACCGCCGTCCGGACCGAACTCACAATGAACGCGTTACGCATACACTCTCCTGACTCGCATGTCGCCGCGGCGACCTCCCGACTAGTTCCTCAACGGTTTGCCGGTCTTCAATGTGTGCTGAATGCGCTCGAGCGTCTTCCGCTCGCCGCAGAGCGACAGAAACGCCTCGCGCTCGAGATCGAGCAACTGCTGCTCGGTGACGGTCGAGCGATGCGCAAGGTCGCCCCCCGTGATGATCTTTGCAAGCTTGACCGCGATCTTTGCGTCGTGCTCCGAGATGTACCCGCCCTGCTCCATCTGGTACACGCCCAGCTTGAACGCCGCGAGTGCGGGCTCGCCGAGCGCCGGCACGTCCGTCCGGGGCCGGTACTGGCGGTACCCTTCGGCGACGAGATCGAGCGCAACCTGTTTTGCATCCGCAATCAGCCGGTCGCGATTCATCGTGATCGAATCGCCCGCTCTCAGAAATCCGAAACCGCGCGCCTCGTCGCCGCTCGTGGCGACCTTGGCCATCGCGATCGTCTCAAAGACCTTGCGCATGAACTCGAATGGATCGGCGCCCGTCGAACCGACCGCGTCGTGGCCCCTGATCACGAGCTCCTTTGTGCCCCCGCCCGCCGGAATCAGGCCGACGCCGACCTCCACGAGACCGAGGTACGTCTCGGCCGCGGCGCGAACACGCGAGGCGTGCAGCGTGATCTCGCACCCGCCGCCGAATGCCATGCCAAACGGCGCCACGACCACGGGGCGCGGCGCGGTCTTGAGCCGCATGTTGACGTTCTGGAATGCGCGGATCATCAGGTCGACGTCTTCCCAGTTGCCCTCCTGCGCTTCCAGCAGGAGCAGCATCAGGTTTGCGCCCACGCAGAAGTTCTCGGCCTCGTTGCCGATGACCAGCGCCTCGAATTCGCCGTCCTCGAGCGCCTTCGCTCCAGCGTTCAGCATTGCGATGGTGTCTCCACCGATCGCGTTCATCTTCGAATGGAATTCGACGCACGCGACGCCGTCGCCAAGATCCACGAGCGACGCGCCGGCGGTCTTCTTCACGATCCGGCCGCGGTCCTTCAGGTCGCGCAGCACCACGACACCGGCGCGGTCGTCGACGTCCACATAGGCACCAGCGGAGAAGTCCCAGTAGCTCGTTCGCCCGGCGTCCCGCTTGTAAAAGCTCTCGGCGCCGGCGGCCATCATCCGCTCAATCTTTTCGGGCACCACGACGCCATCGGACGTCATCCGCTCGACGGTGGCCTTCAGCCCGAGCGCGTCCCAAAGCTGGAACGGTCCCATCTCCCAGTTGAAGCCCCACCGGATCGCATTGTCGACCTGCACGATGTCGTCGGCGATCTCGGGAATGCGATTCGCGCTGTACACGAGCATCTCGCGCGTGACGTTCCACAGGAACTTGCCCGCGCGGTCCGTGCCGAACACGAGCGTCCGAACCCGGTCCGCGAGGTTTTCGATCGTCTTGGCCGCGTCGACCGATCCGAACTTTGCCTTCTGCAGCGGGCGGTACTCAAACGTCGTCGTGTCGAGCGCGAGCAGTTCGGCGCCCTGCTTCTTGTAGAACCCGCCGCCGGTCTTGTTGCCGAGCAGGTTGTGCTCGACCATTCCGGCAACGAGGGCCGGCTGCTTGTAGATATCGCGGCGCTCGTCGTGCGGCGCATTGTCGTAGAGGTTCGACGCAACATGCCCGAAGACGTCGATGCCGACGAGATCCATCAGCCGGAACGTGCCGACCTTTGGCCGGCCGACCGCTGGTCCTGAGAGCACGTCGACCTCCTCGATCGTGAGCCCCTCCTCGGCCATGACCTGCATCGTGTAGAGCGCCCCGAACGTGCCGATGCGGTTCGCGATGAAGTTCGGCGCATCCTTGGCGTACACCACGCCCTTGCCAAGGCGTTCGTCGAGCACCTCGGCCATGCGAGCGACGACGGCCGGATCAGTATCGGGAGTCGAGATAACCTCGACGAGCTTCATGTATCTCGGCGGATTGAAGAAGTGGGTCCCAAGAAAGTTCCTGCGGAACTGTTCGCCGAGCCCTTCGGCGATCTTTGCCACCGGAATGCCCGACGTGTTGGTCGAGACGACCGTCGTCGCCTTCAGGTGCGGCTCGAGACGGCCAAAGAGCGTCTGCTTGATGTCGAGCCGCTCGACGACGGCCTCGATGATCCAGTCGGTCTTCCCAGCGCGCTCGAGATCGTCCTCGAGGTTTCCGACCGAGACGAGCGCCGCCGCCTGGGGCGTGAAGAACGCGGCAGGCTTCGCCTTGAGCGCACCATCGAGTCCCGCGCGCGCGATGCGATCGCGGACCGCGCGGTCCGCGAGCGACAGTCCGCGCCCGGCCTCGTCCGGCGTGAGCTCGCGCGGAACGATGTCGAGCAGGAGCGTCTCGATTCCCGCATTGGCGAGGTGCGCAGCGATCTGCGCTCCCATGGTGCCGGCGCCCAGAACGGTCGCCGTCTTGATCTCGTGCGTCATACGATCCTCTCAGCTCCCCTTGTCGTCAGAAGTTTCGGAATACCCGCTCGCTCTCGAGCCCGAGCCGCAGAAGCGAGTCCTCGGTCTGCATCATCATTTCGGCCGACCCGCAGACGAACGCGACGGGCTCGAGCGTGTCCCGCACCGCCTGCTCGAGAAGCTCCTGGACGCGGCCGGTCTTCCCGTTCCAGTCCTGCCCCGGCTGCGTCACGGTGAGCACGACTTCGACGCCTGCTTCCCGCCATCGGTCGATCTCGTCGTCGACCGCAAAATCCTCCGGCCGCCGGACACCGTGGACGAGGATCATCTTGCCGAACTTCGCCCGGTGGCTGATTGCGTGGCCGATCGCCGCGCGAACCGGCGCAATGGCCGTGCCGGCGGCAATGAACACGAGGTCCTTGCCCGCGAACCGGTCCACGGGGAATCCCTCTCCGACGAGCCCTGTGAGCTCGACGTTGGCAAGGCCGCCGAGGTCGCAGAGGCGCTCGCCGACTTCACCGGTCCGCTTGACCAGAAACTCGAGCCGTCCCCGCTGGTCCGGCGGCGACGCGATCGCCATGTAGGCCTCGCCGAAATCCGGAATCGACAGAACGGCAACCTGGCCGGGCTCGAACTGCAGGTCGTCGATCGACGACCCGTCATCGGCCGCCATGGTGAACAGCCACACAACGCTGGTGCGTCGTGCGACGTTCTCCACCCGAAGGCGGCGTGGCGGGTCGAACCGATCAGGCATGCGCCCCTCCGCCGACCGCGGCGCCGGCTTCCTCGTCGTACATCGACTCGATGACGTCGCGGTAGCGCTCTTCGACCACACGCCGCTTGATCTTGAGCGTGGGCGTCATCTCGCCCGCCTCGATCGTCAACTCTCGCGGCAGCAACGCGATCTTCTTGATCTGTTCGAACCGCGCCAGGTTACCGGTCAGCCGGTCAACGGTCTCGTGGTAAATGTCGAGGACACGGGGGTCCTTGAGCAGTTCCTCGCGCGAGGCAACGTCGATTCCCTTTGACCTGCAGAGCGGTTCGAGCGCGTCAATGTTCGGTACGATCAGCGCGCTGCAGTACTTGCGTCGATCGCCGATGACTATGGCCTGCGACACGAGGCTCGAAGCCTTGAGCGCGTTCTCGATCGGCTGCGGCGCAACGTACTTGCCGCCCGACGTCTTCAGCAGGTCCTTCTTTCGATCCGTAATGACGAGGTAGCCCTCTTCGTCGAGGTGCCCGATGTCGCCCGTCCGGAAGAAGCGATCTTCGGTGAACGCATCGGCGGTCGCCTCGGGCAGGTTGTAGTAGCCCTGCATGATCGACGGTCCGCGGACGAGGATCTCCCCGTCTTCGGCGAGTTTGAGCTCGACGTTGTCGAGCGGCTTCCCGACCGTGCCGATCTTGTGTGCACCGGGCCGGTTCACGGAGATCACGGGCGAAGTCTCGGTCAGCCCGTAACCCTCGAGAATCAGGATACCGGCGCCAAGAAACGCGTAGGCGATATCGCGCGACAGCGGCGCGCCGCCTGAAATGAAGCACCGGATCCGTCCGCCCATCGCGTCTCGCCACTTGTCGAACACGAGCCGGTTGGCGATCAGGTCGTACTCGAGCTCCACGAGCGGATTGACGACCTCGCCGCTGTTCGTCGCGCGCGCCCATGCGTCGCCGCACACGAGCGAGCGCTTGAACAGCGTGGTTCGCAGACCGCCGGCCGCGCATCCCGTGTCGTAGATCTTCTGGTACATCTTCTCGAAGAGGCGCGGCACGCTCGTCGAGACCGTCGGACGCACTTCGCGAAGCTCCTTGGCCACCGAATCGAACGACGTAGCAAAATAGATCGCCGCGCCGCACTGGAGCAGTCCGTAGACGACCGTCCGTTCGAAGATGTGCGACAGCGGGAGGTACGACAGCGCGACGTCCTCGTTCGTGAACAGGTCGACGTCGCCCGCGAAGAAGCTGCCGTCGATGTTGCTCGTGAAGTTGCGGTGCGTCAGCATCACGCCCTTTTGGCGACCGGTCGTGCCCGACGTGTAGATGAGCGTCGCAAGGTCGTCTTCGGCGACCTCGGCGGCGAGACGCTCGCCGAGACCGGGATCGACCGTGTCGTGGGCCCGGCCCGTTGCTTCGACTGAATCGAGCGTGAGGATTGCGGCGTCCGTGTCGCGCTCGGGCGGATCGATCGTGATGACGCGCTCGAGCGCCGTGAGCGTGGCGGTATGCGGCCGGATCTTGTCGAGCTGGTCCTCGTCGGACACGACGCACACACGCGCGCCCGAGTCCGAGAGGATATGGTGCACCTGGTCCTCGGTCAGCGTCGGGTAGATCGGCACGATGGCGGCGCCGATACTGAGCGCCGCGAGATCCACGAGCGTCCATTCGGGCCGGCTCTCGGAGATGATCGCGACGCGGTCGCCGCGTCGGACTCCAAGGCCGTAGAGGCCGAGAGACAGGTGTCGCACGCGTTCGAGCAGGCTCGCGTGCGAGATCGGAATCCACGCGCCGTCTCGCTTGGACGCAAGCGCGAGCGGCGCGTCGAGCTCGAGCGCCGTCGCGCGGATTCGATGGTGAATGGTATCGGCGTGCGACATCGGCTAGTGGCCTCCCGCCCCGGCGTTATTCGACACTCCTTCGAAAAACAGCTTGAGCACCGTCGAGGCGGTCGACCGCGGGTCGTACGCCTTTCGGCTGAGCACCCAGTTCGTGACCATCTCGTCGAGCGCGCCAAAGAAGACCTTGCTTGCGATGTTGGCATCCAGGTCGCGTCGGAACACTCCCGTCTTCTGGCCGTCCTGGATGACCGATCGGATGAGCTCGAGGTACTCGGACACGCGCGTCTCCGAGAACTGCTCCATGAACTTCATCGACGAACGGAGCTCCACCTGAAACACGATCGCGAGATCCCGGTCCGTCCCCATGCGGTCGAGGTGGAGCCCGGCGATGCGCTTGAGCTTCTCGGCGGGGTCTGTGATCCCGGCGATCGCGTCGCGTCCCTGGGAGATCGCTTCGTCCATGGTCTCCTCAAAGATCGAGACGAGGATGTGGTCCTTGTTCTTGAAGTAGAGGTAGACGGTCCCGTCTGCCACCCCGGCTTCGCGCGCGATGTCGGCCACTTTCGAGTTGAAGAAGCCGTTGCGCGAAAACACCTGGATCGCAGCGCGGAGAATCGCCCCGTACCTCTCAGGATTGCGTATCGCCGCTCGTTGATCGCGTGCAGACATGCTGAATGAATGACCATTCATTCATAACACAGCGCGTCACAACGTGGCAAGACTCGGCGCGAATTCGCGAAAATCCGCGCAAATCTGCGGCTTATCGGTTCCTTCCGAACTGTTCGTGCGACGTCACCCAGTCGAGCGAACTGATCGCAGCGCCGAGCGAGAGCTCGCCTGCGAGCACCACGGCCGACACGATCTCGGCGAACTTGTACACCTTGTCCTTGCCGTAGCACCCGAGGATCTCGAGACACTCGCGTTGCGTGGGAAGGCTGGTGCCGCCGCCGTAGGTCGCGACGATCAGCGACGGGATCGTGATGGACATGTAGAGGTCGTTCTCGGGTGTCAGCTCGACGTAGAGCACGCCCGCGGACGACTCCGCGACGTTCGCCACGTCCTGTCCCGTCGCGATGAACATCGCCGTGATCCCGTTCGGCGAATGCGCGCCGTTGTTGTTCACGCCCGACATGAAGCCGGCGATCGTCGAGACCTGGTGGTGATAGTGGAGCGACTCGGGCGAGGTGCGCATCATGTCGATCAGCAACTGGCGCGGTACGGTCGCCTCGGCCGTCACGCGTTTGCCGCGGGTCATGATCGTGTTGATCGACGAGCTCTTCTTGTCCGTCGCAAAGTTGCTCTCGAGGAAGTAGCGCGACACGAGCGGGCAGTTCGCCTTGATGTACTCGCACGCGAAGTAGGTCGCACGGCCGACCATGTTCTGCCCGGCGGCGTCCCCTGTCCGGAAGTTGAACCGCAGGAACATGAACTTGTTCGAGTGGTACTTCTCGATGCCGACGAGCTTGCCCGTCTTTGTCGACGACTCGGCCGATGCCCGGATGGCGTCGTAGTTCTCGTCGATCCAGTGCGCAAAGTCGCGAGCGCCGCGCGCGTCGTCGAACACGAACACGGGCGCGCGCTGCATCTGGTCGCCGGTAACCGTCGTCTTGATGCCGCCAGACAGGTTCAGGACCTTCATTCCGCGGTTGTACGACGCGACAAGCGTGCCCTCGGTCGTCGCGAGGGGAATGTAGTACTCGCCCTCGGCGTATTCGCCGTGGATTGTCATGGGTCCGGCGAGGCCGACCGGCACCTGCGCGACGCCGATGAAGTTCTCGATGTTGCCCTGCGTTACGTGCGGGTCATACGAGTACTTGAACGCATGCTCAACGTGCGCGCCCGTCTGTTCGACGACGAAGCGCTGGCGTTCGGCGATGATCTCGGGCGAATAGTTGTTCGACTTGTCGAGCGGTACTTTGGGCGCCATGTGCGGATCTCCTTGTCGGAACGCGACAAGTCTCTCCACACACGCTCAGCGTGTCAACAGACGCGCAAATTCACGCAGGGCCGCATTCGGCCCTGCGTGAGTACCGATCTAGGCGTGCCTGCCGCGCGGCGTGACCTTGGTGCTGGCAATCTTCTTGCCGAGCTCGGCAATCTGGTGCTTCAGATCACGAATGTCGTCGCGCGTGGGCACGTCGTGCGTCTTGAGCGCCTCTTCGACGTGCGCTTCGATGTTTTCAACCTTCTGGACCGAGTTCGACACGCCGCCCTGAACCTTCTTGAGATAGTCCTTCATGTGCGTGACCTGGACCTTCTCAAAATGGCTGAACGACTTCATGCCGCTCTTCTCGATCTTCGCGCCCCGGTCGATGGCGTCGAGCGCGATCTTCTGGGCGCCGTCCCAGGCCATCGCAACAAGGCCGATGCCGAGCTGCGCGCCCATCCGCATCACTTCGACGACCGCATCGAACGGGATCTCGGGAATTGTGAACTCATAGCCGCTGTGCTGCGGCTCGTGCTCGACTGGCTTATGGATTGTGGCCTTGTGCGTAACCATGATGCTTCTCCTCGACCTCAGTTATGAGTGCCTGCGCGCGCCGGCCTTGGCGCTGCGCGCTTTGGCCGCTGATGGTTTCTTCGCCTTTGCCGGTCCGGATGCCTTTGACGACGACGGCGCAGCAGGTCGCCTGGCCCGCTTCGCGGCCGCCTTCTCCAGCAATTCAACGCGTTTCGCGAGCGATGCCATTTCGGCCCGCGTGGGAAGGTTCAACCCCGCGAGCATGGTCGCGAAACGCTCTTCGAGAGCGCCCGCAAGCTCGCCGCCGGCCTCGCCGACGCGATGTGCACCACGTTCACTGGCGCCCTTCACCGACTCGAGCAGCCTTCCGACCTCGTTTCCGACCTGCTCGACGGCGTGCTGCCCCGCCGTCACCGACGTGCGCACCGCGCCGAGCACGGTCTCGCTCGGACGCTGGATCAGGTCCGACAGCAGCTTCTGAGGCAGCGCGACCGCGCCGCCTTTCCGGCTGCTTTCAGAGATGATCTTCGCCAGAACGGTCCCCGTCAGGTCTTCGCCGGTGTCCGCATCCTCGACCCGGACGTCCTCGCCAGCGCGCACGAGAACGGTGATCTCATCAAGCGTCAGATAGCGCTTGGTGCGCGTGTCGTAGAGCTTGCGGTTCGCATAGCGTTTGATGACGTATGGCATGGCTCTACTATGACGCGACGCGTTATAGGAGTCAACAAAATAATGACGCATCGCGTCATGCGCCGGTCAGCCCGCCAGTTCGATTCGCGACGTCGCCTCGAAGAACCGGCGAACAAGCCCGTCGCGCCACTCGCGGGCGACGCGCGCGAACGCGCAGTGCGCGCCGCGCTCGCGGATGCACACGCCCACAAGACGGTTCCCGGTGCGCGCGGCTTCGGCCCGCAGCGCCTCCGCGTGGCCGACACGAACGATCCAGTCGTCGACCGCGTGCAGCTGCAGCGCCGGGACCCGAATGTCGGCGACGTGCCGCACGGCGCTGTTTCGGTCGTAGAGCTCGTCGACGGTGAGGCCGTAGTACGGCGCGGCGACCTTCTCGAAGTAGTCGATGATGCCGCTCGCGCCGAGCTTGAGCGCGCGGAATTTCACCCGAAATCCAATCCGGAATAGCCAGTGGCCGATGAACCTGCGCGACAGCACACGTGGATGCCCCTCGACGATGTGCAGCACGTCGTGCGCGTTGGTGAATCCGCTCTCCGAAAACACGCCCGACGCGAGCAGTTCCGGCGCCCGCTCGTGGGCCGCCGCGAGCAGCACCGTCGCGCCGCCAAGGCTGTAGCCGATCGCGCCCACCGTCGTCGTCCTTGTGTGCTCGAGCAGATACTTGGCGGCCGCCAGTACGTCCTCGGCCTCGCGCCAACCGCCGCTCATTGGGGTGTCGGACAGCGCCGCCGAGCGGCCCCATCCGCGCAGGTTGACGACGGCAACGTTGAAACCCCACTCCTCGAACGCAAGGATCGCCGGCCGGCCATAGATCGCCTGATCGCTCGCGCCGAATGTCCCGTGGACGATGACCAGACCGGGTCGGTCGCGATCGTCCCGGGAGGCGACCTCCGCCGAGATCGGGGTGCCGTCCAGCGACTCGAACGTCACCGGACAAAACGGCGCAGGGCACCGGAAGAACCGGTTCGCGAGATGCGGGTGGCCGTCGAGCGTGCTCGGAACGATGTCCGCCGCGTACACAAGCTCGAAATCGAGCAGACCGAACCCGGACCGCCATTCCACCGGCTCGGCCTCGGCCGCCGCGGCGAATTCGGCGACGTCGGTCAGCGGCGGACCGCCGGGACCGATCTCGAGCAACGGCGTCGCCCGCAACGTCCGTCGTCCCCGCGCAACAAACCGCCACAAAGCCGACAGCACGCCGAGCAGCAGCGCCACCGGCACCGCGAGCAACCCGAGCAGCGACTCGAGCCGCGGGCCAGGCGACCACACTTCACGCTGTTCGGCGACGTGAACGGACGTATCCGTCAGCACGCAGCCTCCGCGGAGCCTGCCACCTCGGCGACATCGGATCGCTCCGCGAGCCAGTCCGCCACGAGCGCCCAGTTTGCGGGCGCCTTGCTGCCCGCCATCGCGCCCAGGTGTCCGCCGCGCACGAGCATGAACGTCTGGTCCTCGGACGCGATGACGTCGAGGATCGCACGCGCCGACGCCGGCTGCCCGAACTGGTCATCGGGGCTCGCCAGGACGAGGTACGCCGCCGTGATCCTTGTCAGATCGACCTTGCGGCCGAACATCTCGACCTCGTTGCGAATCAGCTTGTTGTCGCGGACAAAGTCGCGCGCAAACGTCTTGAATGCGGCTTCGGGGTAGTGGAGAAAGTCGCCCATCCACTTGCTCATGGCCTCGTAGGACTCCATGTAGTCGTCGTCCCACAGGTTCCACAGCATCGAGACGGGTCTGGTGATCGCCTTCATCGGCTGGGTGAGCTGGAACATCGTCTGCGACATGAACGCGGGGAAATACCCGAACGTCTCGGCGATCGCGGACATTGGCGCTTCGACGTACTGCATCAGCTGGTGGTACAGCTCGAGCTTCGAGAAATCGATCGGCGCGCCAAGCATCACGACATTCCGGACGGCGTCCGTCCGCTCGAGCGCCGCGTACACCGACGCAAACACGCCGCCCATGCAGTAGCCAAAGATGCTCACCTGCTGCGACCCCGTCACCTCGCGCATCTTCTCGACCGACGTGTTGATCGGATGCAGCAGGTAGTCGCCAAGTCCGAACTCGCGATCCTCGGCCGTCGGACGGCCGAAGTCCACGAGCCACACGTCAAATCCCCTGTCGAGCATGAACTCGACAAAACTGTGGCCCGGCCGCAGGTCGTAGATGTCGGGCTTGACCATCAGCGGCGGAATGATGAGCACCGGGACCCGGTGGGTGTGCGGGAAGCCCTTCGGCGTCCGGTACCTGCGCAACAGCAGGTGCCGTTCGTCGATGATCACGTCGGACAGCGACGGAACGAACTCGTGCAGGCTGCCGTTCGCGCCGTCTCGGCGATTGCTGATAGCAGATCCTCAGGCATCGTCCACTTCCACCACCAGACCTAATATACCAACTTCGGGGCCAAGTTCACGCCGCGGAAGTCGTTACCGTCAGTTCGCCGTCGGCAACGTCGATCGTCGCAGTGCCGCCTCCGACCAGCGAACCAAAGAGCATGTCGTTCGCGAGCGGCTCCTTGATCCGGGCCTGAATCAGCCTGTCCATCGGCCGCGCTCCGAACTGCCGGTCATACCCGTTTTTCGCGAGCCACTCCCTCGCGGACTCGGTGATCTCGAGCGTGACGCCTCGCTCGGCGATCTGCCGCTGCAGCTCGCCGAGGAACTTGTCGACGACGCGGACGATCGAATCCGGGCCGAGCGGTTCGAACGCGATCCACGCGTCGAGACGGTTCCTGAACTCGGGGCTGAACGTCCGCTCGATCGCGCCCTTCCCCTTGCTGCCGGCCCCGGCGACCGTGCCCTTCGAAAAGCCGATGGCGTCGCCGCTCATGTCCCGAGCGCCGGCATTCGTCGTCATGATCACGACGACGTTTCTGAAGTCCGCCTTCTTGCCGTTGTTGTCCGTCAGCGTCGCATGGTCCATGACCTGCAGCAGGATGCTGAACAGATCCGGGTGCGCCTTCTCGATCTCGTCGAGCACCAGCACCGCATACGGAGTTCGGCCGACCGCATCCGTCAGCAACCCGCCCTGGTCGAAACCGACGTATCCCGGCGGCGCGCCGATCAACCGCGATACCGTGTGCTTCTCCATGTACTCGCTCATGTCAAAGCGGATGAACTCGACACCAAGCACGACCGCGAGTTGACGCGCCAGCTCGGTCTTTCCGACGCCCGTCGGGCCCGAGAACAGAAACGATCCCGTCGGCTTGTCCGGACGTCCCAATCCCGCGCGCGACAGCTTGATGACCCGGACCAGTTGGCTGATCGCAGTGTCCTGGCCGTAGATGACGGCACGGAGATCGTCCTCGAGCGTGCGCAGCCGGTCGCTCTCGGACGCCGACACCGTGCGAGGGGGCACCTTTGCCATCCGCGCGACCACCCGCTCGATGTCCTTTGGCTGAATCGTGCGCGGCCGCCGATTCGCCGGCAGCAGCCGCACCGCCGCGCCTGCCTCGTCGATCACGTCGATGGCCTTGTCAGGCAGGTGACGATCGTTGATGTGCTTGGCGGAAAGCTCCGCGGCCGCCTCGAGCGCAGGAGTGGTGAATCGAACGCCGTGATGCTGCTCGTAGTACGAACGCAGACCCTTCAGGATCTTCACCGTGTCCGCCACGGAAGCCTCGGAGATCTCGATCTTCTGAAACCTTCGCGCGAGTGCGCGATCGCGTTCGAACGCCGCCTTGTACTCCGGATACGTCGTCGAGCCGATGCACCGGATGTCGCCCGATGCAAGCGCTGGTTTCAGGATGTTCGACGCGTCCATCGAGCCGCCCGACACGGCGCCCGCTCCGACGACCGTGTGAATCTCGTCGATGAACAGAATCGCGCCGTGCCGTTTTCGCAGCTCGGAGATCACGCCCTTCAACCTCTGCTCGAACTCGCCGCGGTACTTGGTTCCCGCAAGCAGCGCGCCCATGTCGAGGGCATAGAACTCGGACGACGCGATGGCTTCGGGAACGTCGCCCTGCTGGATTCGCAACGCGAGTCCCTCCGCGATCGCCGTCTTTCCGACGCCGGGATCGCCGACGAAGATCGGGTTGTTCTTTCGACGCCTGCACAGCACCTGCATCGTGCGCTCGAGCTCTGACGTCCGGCCGATCAACGGATCGATCGCGCCCGCGGCCGCGCGCTCGATCAGGTTGACGGTGAACGCGCCGAGCGGGTCGCGCACGGGCGCCACGCCTTCCCCCTGATCGTCGGACTCCTCGTCGTACGGCCCGCTGGCTCCGTCCTCGACGCCCTTCACGATCCCGTGGGACACGAAATTCAGCACGTCCAACCGTGTGATCCCCTGCCGCTCGAGCAGGTAGCGCGCCGTCGAACGCCGCTCGTGAAACAACGCCGCGATGACCTGACCGCTGTCGACCGTCTTCTGGCCGGAATTGTGCGATTGCGAAACGGCGTACTGAAGCACGCGCTGGACGGCCCGTGTCTGTTCGGGCGGCCGCGCCTCGCCCTCGGGCATCGTCTCGTTCGACTCGACGATCGACGTCTCGAGCTCTTCGCGCAGCTGGTCGAGGTCGCCTCCGCACGCCGTGATGACGGCGCTCCCCGTCCGTTCGTCGATGAGCGCCAGCAACAGGTGCTCGAGCGTGCAGTATTCGTGGCCGCGGACCGCCGCCGAATCGAACGCCCGGCTGAGCGTCTCCTGTAGCTCTCGAGTGAACGTCACGGGTCTTCTACTCCTCCTGCAGCGAGCACATCAGTGGAAACTCGCGTTCGCGAGCGAGCCGGATGGCCTTGGCCGCCTTGGTCTCGGCGATTTCATACGAATATACGCCTGCGATGCCGACCCCGTTGTTGTGAACCTCGAGCATGACACGGACCGCGTCCGTCTCGCTCCGGTGGAACACGTCGACGAGGACACGGACGACGAACTCCATCGTCGTGAAGTTGTCGTTGTGCAGGAGGACCTTGTACAGCGGCGGTCGCGCCGTCCGCTCGGACGTTCGCGTCCGGGCCTCCCCGATCGTGTCGTTTGATTCGCGGCTCATTCCTCCCGCACCCGGCGCCTCCAGATGAAGCCATCCAGAGTGTAGTGCACGATCTGCGGGAGTGCGAGCAGCGGAACGGCAAGCATCGCAAGCCATCCGATCTGCCACTCCGGCCCGAAGAACCACTCGCGATCGTGCCACACCGCCCGGTCCCACACGAGCTCCTCGAGATATGCGAGCACCCAGAGCGTCGCGAGAAACACGACGACCCCCGCGGAGAAGAACCGCGCGAGCGCCGAACCCGGGACGACCGCAGCGCGCCTGCGGCCGGCAAAGTACACGAGCGCAAGATACGGAACTCCGTGGATGATCACGTTGGTGACCGTGAACGCATAGTCCGAATTGAACGTGACGATCCCGACGTACCAGCAGACCGCCGTCGTCGCGACGACCACGTCCTTTCCCGGGTTCGGCCGGCGCGTCACCAGCCACGCGTACAGCGACCGCGCGGCGTAGACCGCCAGGAGTCCCCAGTACACCGGCGCGAGAACCGATACGACCGCCTGCGGGATCCGCAACCAGAAGTCGTCGTGGAGAAACCACCAGAACCGGCGCGGCAGGTTTGCGTGCCAGTAGAGGAGCGGGTACAGCGTCGCCGCGTAGATCGTGGCCGTGTCGAGGACATGCCCGACGCGGTCGTACTCGCCGCACTTGCCGCGGTAGAGCGCCACCCATCCGTACTGTTGCCGCACGAAGTGGAACACCGCGAGATATGCCAGCGCGCGCCAGAAGACGAGCGGCCCCAGGCCGTAGAGCACAACGGCGGCGAAGAGCCCGAACACGGGAACCGCCGTGTAGAGCAGCGGCCGGCGGCGGAGCTCCGCCTTGTCGAGGTACACGCGAAACGACGTCGAATAGACGTGCGCCACGTCGACGAGCACGACACACGGAATCCACGCCCAGTCCGGCGTGTCGGAGTTCAGCACACCCGCCAGCCATCCGACCCACAGCAGCACGAGCGACAGCACCGCGCTGCCGAGAAACACCGAGAGGTCCACGCCCTTCGAGAAGAGCCACGTCGCGCGCGGTGTCGCGGCCTCGTTCCACGTGACGGCGCTCATGCGACGAGGCTCCCGGTGCGAATGTTGCGCGCCGCGAGGACCTCTTCGGCGGCGCGTACACCGTGGTACAGCGCTTCCTCGAACAACGCCACGCCGCTCAGGTCCGTATGCGCAAAGTGAATGTTCCCGTACGGCTGCGACGCGAGTTGCCGCGACGGGCTCGACAGAAAGCCGGGTTTCGGGCGGATCATCGCGTGACCCCATCGCATCACGTCGATCCGTTCGGTCAGCGATCGGATATCCGGGTGGGCGAACTCGAGATCGCTGAGCGCCACCTCCGCCCACTCGTCACGTCCGGCAGCGAGCATTCGCGTGCGCGCAGCCGCCGCATCGGCGTCGCAGAGCGGATAGTAGTAGCTGAAGACCGTCGGGCCCCGGTCGAGCTCGGTCTGGTGCGTCGCCACGACATACCCGAGTGAAGGACTGTCGTACAGCACGTTGTCCCAGCAGAGCGGAAAGTTGAACGGCCTCGTCGCGGGACGGTCCCGCAGATGCAGGTTTGCGACGGCCCACGATCCGTACTCGAAGTCCGCCAGGTATGCGGGCGGATTGTCGCGATAGCCGGCAATCAACCGCGACGCCAGAAATCGCGGCGCGGCAAAGATGACCTGGTCGCACCGAAACCCGACCGGCGCACCTGCGTTCACGTCGAACGCGACCACCTCCATCGCGCGGTTGCCGGCACTCGACGCGCGAACGTCCGTGACGGCCATGCCGAGGCGCGTCTGCGCGCGCGCCGCGGCGTACAGGTGGTTGACGAGATGGCCGTTTCCCTCGGGCCACGTGACGAGCGGCTGCGCCTCGTCCGAACCGTCCCCGAGCCGGGCGCAGAAGTAGAACAGTCCGGCCCACGCGCTCGTCTCCTCGAGATGCGTCCCGTAGTCGTCCCGGCATGCGTACTCGACGTACCACCGGAGCCGCGGCGAGGAATACCCCTGCGCATCCATCCAGCTGGCCATCGAGATCTTGTCGAGCGCGGTGACCTCCGCGTCCTGCGAACTGGTCGCCACCGGGATCGCAAACGCCCTCCTGCCGCGGGCATCGCGCCACGCGGACCATCTGCGTGTCGCCTGGCGAAACGAGTCGAACTGGCGTTCGTCCTCCGCGCTTGCGCCCGCACGAAGGTACAGCCCCTCGTACCACCTGCCCTGGTGATACACGCGCTCCTCGGGGTCGCGGCACAGGTACTGCTCGCCGACGAGCGGATTTCCCTGCGCATCGGTGCCCTCGATCACACCAAGCTCGTCGAGCAACGCGATCAGCGTCCGGTCGTCCTTGAGCGGCGCGGGAATGTAGTGAGCGCCCCATGGATAGCCAACGACCTCCGAGTGCCCGCTGCGAGCGGTTCCGCCGGGGCTCGATTCGAGCTCGAGCAGCTGGAATTCGCTCGCCCCGGCGCGGAGCAGTCGCCACGCCGCGGCCAGACCGGCACATCCGCCACCGGCAACGACCACCCCCGTTTCGATCCACGCGTCCGCGGCCGGTTCGGGCCGAAATCCGTCACGCAGCCTGTGCCCGATCTCCACCGACGGTCCGACGAGATCCCCCGGCGGAAGCGATGGCGCCGATGCGCCGAATCGTCCGCACGCGGACGCGACGACAGGCGCCGCAAGGAACGACGCGAGCAGCTCGCGACGCGTCCACGCGCGGTCCCGATTGATTCCGCGTGCCATCGGCTACTCCCAGCGTTTCCACTCGGACTCGTAGTAGCGAACGAGCGCCTGGTTGTCGAGCCGGTTGATCTCGACGTCGACCGGCGTCATGTCCGCGCCGAAATCGAACATCGCCGCAAGCGTCGCGTCGTTCAGGAATCGCAGCCCCGCTGGCGCGTTCGACGGCCGCTCGAACGGAGCCGTGCTCGCGAGTGCGAACCCCCACACGCCGAACGACGGCACCGCCGTCTGGTAGGGTCGGACGAAGAACCCGGCCGACTCGATCGTTCGCACGATGCACCAGTACGAGCTGCGAGCAAAGAGAGGCGACGTGCACTGCACGGCGACGGCCGCGCCCGGCGCAAGGTGCGCCCTGAGCATCTTGTAGAACCGGGTCGTGTAGAGCTTGCCGAGCGCGAAACTGTTCGGATCCGGAAAATCGACGATCGCCACGTCGTACGGCTCGCCCTCGCCCTGCAACCACGCCATCGCGTCCGCGTTCACAACATGCACCTTCGGGTCCGAGAAACTCGCGTGATTAAGCGTGGCAAGCGGTGGAAATCGATCCGAAAGATGCGTCATGTCGGGGTCCAGGTCGACGAGCGTGACGGATTCGACCGAGCTGTGGCCGAGGACCTCGCGCAACGCCAGACCGTCGCCGCCGCCGAGAATCAACACGCGCCGCGCGTCCGGCCGCACGGCAAAGGCCGGATGTACGAGCGCCTCGTGGTAGCGGTACTCGTCGGCCGACGCGAACTGCAGATTCCCGTTCAGAAAGAGCTGAAACCCCGAGCGGCCCTTGGTGATGACGATCCGCTGATAGCTCGTGGTCTTTGAGTAGATGATGTCGTCCGCGTACAAGCCGTCCTCGGCGAGCGACGTCAGCGCGTTCGCCTTGTAGAACGCGACGAGCAGCAGCAGCACGAGCAGGACGCCGCGGATTCTGAGACCGGTCACCTTGCCTTCGATCAGCGGCCCGAGCAGCCACGTGCCCCACAGCCCGACGCCGGCGTTCACCAGTCCGAACAGCAGCGACGTGCGCACGAGTCCGAGCCTCGGCACGAGCAGGATCGGAAAAAGAATCGATGCCGCGAGCGACCCGAGATAGTCGAACGTCAGCACGCGCGACACGATGTCCTTGAACCGCAACCGGTTCTCGAGCAGCCGCATGAGCAGCGGAATCTCGAGCCCGACGAGCACTCCGATCACAAAGACGAGCGGATAGAGCACCGCATAGAAATAGGTGAGTCGCGAAAACGCCAGAAACAGGATGGGCGCCGAAAAGCCTCCGAGCAGCGCAACTGCAAGCTCGACCTCGATGAAGCGCCGCGCGAGCCCAGTGTTGATGAATCCCGACACCCACGCGCCAAAGCCGAGCGCCGACAGGTAGATGCCGATGATCAGCGAGAATTGTGTGACCGAGTCGCCAAGGACGTAGCTCGCGAGCGTTCCGGCGAGCAGCTCATAGATGAGCCCGCATGTCGCGATGAGCAGAACATTGAGGAAGAGAATCGTCGGATGGACAAACGCGGGGACCGCCTCGACGCGCGGCGTGTCGGGGAGGTGCGGGCCGGCGAGCCCCGAATCGGCCCCGGTCGAATCGGTGTGGTGCACTGACGCCATAACGGACACTTCGTCGAAACGCGACCACGGGTCCGCCGTTTCGCGAGCGCTAGCCCTGGATCGCCATGCCGATGATGATCGCGATCCCGATGATCACCGAACCCAGGATGATGCCGAGCGCCACGTTCTGATCGTCCTCGATCTCCTTTCGAACCGAGAACGGGGTCGCCTTGGTCATGATCCAGAACGCGACGGCAAAGAAGACGAGACCCATCATGGCGAACGCGAACGCCGCGACAAGGTGCCCGATGAAGACTGCGATCTGCTGCTCAGACATCTATTTGCCTCCGTGATAGCCAGAGTGCCAGAAATGGAACGACCTGTATCCGCCGGGCGATTGGCGGACGTCTGCTGGTACGACTTCGCGCTGCGGATCGCCGAATTCGGTGCCGGTGAACGACACGACCGCATAGACGACAATTGCAAGCGCACCCAAGACGAGTCCAATCTTGTTCAGCAATCCGGTTCCCTCCCGTGCATATCAGTCAGAGTCGTCACCGCTGTCGTCGACCACGGTAAACATGCTCTCGGCCCACCGCCGTTTCTCGAACGACGAGCGCACAAGCAACGCCAGCGCGAGCCCGCCAAGCAGTATTCCCATCAGGACAAAGAAATAGAGAACACGCGGCACGCCCTGTTCCACCTCGACGGAAACCGAGAGTGGCTGCTGCCACCGCTCCCATTGCGCCTCGAGCCGCAGCGTGTACCGTCCCGTGGGAAGCGCCGATAGAAACGTCGTCGTTTCCACCGAGCCTTCGGACCACGATTCGCCGTCCTCGACGCCGTGGTAGTACTCGATCGGCACGCTGAAGTTCTGGACGAGGCCCGTCTCCTCGCTCACGAAGTCGCCTTCGACGTACGCCCACGTGTTATCGACCGGCGCGCTCATCTTCACGCGGATGTTCTGGTAGTTCTGCAGGTCGATGGCATCGGCAAAGACGACCTGTGTCCCGGTTGCCGAGTCGAGCGCCGGCAGCACGTAGTCCTTGCTGAAGACCGGACGCCGGGCGCCAGTCATCAGTGCGACAAGGCCGACGATCAGACCGATCAGTACAAGAGCGGCCCATGGCTTCCAGCGGTTGACGTGCGGATTCGGCTGCGCCATGCCGATCGTCGACGGAGCCGTCAGGGTATCGGGCGACACGCCAAAGATCCCGGCGACCTGTTCCCGCGACATGTACGTACCGTGGGACCAAGCGACCTCGCTCGACGTCATCTCCTTCGAGAGGATCTCGGGCGCATTGACGTAGTCCTTCGCATAGACCGTCTCGCCCTCCGCGACGCGCCAGTAGAACTCGCCGTACACCGAACTGACGTACGCCGTGACGGCCTGGAACTGCTTGAACTGGCGATTGTGGTATGTGGCAACGATCTCGCCGTCGAACACCTCGCCGGGCGAGATCGGCACCACGTACGACCAGTGACCCGTGTCGTGCACGAGCCAGCGGAACCCGAGCTCGGCCGAATAGAGCAGGTACTCGTCCCACGGATACGTCGTGCCGTCGACGACGCAGTATCGCGTCATGTACCCGACCAGCATCTGCCGGCCCTCGTCGAACGTGACCTCGGTTCCGAGCGGGACGATGGGCGTCCCGCGATACTGCAGCGTCAGCAGATACTTCAGGTTGCCCTGGTTGACGTCGAGCAGCGCGTTGCAGTTCGGACAGGTCGCGCGCTCCGTGTCCGGAACCCTGAGGTCCATCGGACCGCCGCAGTTCGGACACGTCAATCGTGCGGCGCCGACGTGCCGCTCGCGTTCGCCAAACGTGTCGCGCTGCGCTCGCACGCCGAGGTCGGCGAGCGTGACTTCGCGACCCGCGTAGAGCGCGGGCGTTGCATCGCTGTAGTCGACGGTCGCGAACGAGCCTCCGGCGCCCGAAAGGTCGGCGAACCAGAACTCCTGGCCCGGAACGAGCTCGTAGGGGATCTCGCCCTCGGCGGCCACGGGCCGACCGGCGCCGATCTCGTTGACGACGAAGTCGCCGGACGCGCCCGGCAGCGGGCCGTGCATCCCGGGCTTGAGCCCGTGCAGGCTCGGCAGCTGCGAGCCTGGAGGAACTGCCTGCGGAAAGGTCATGTAGAAGCGGCCTTGCGCCTCGGCCAGCCACCCCGTGCGCCCGTCGCCGAACGTCGCGTACCACTCGTCCCAGACACCGCCTGCCGAGTGCGCATTCTGCGCCCTTCCGGTCAGCACGAAACGCCGCCCTTCGAACGTGCCCTCGACGCCGACGGCGAGCGGCGACTGTGTGTCGATCAGGTCCGCGACCTTTCCGAGGTCGCGGACGTCCCGGTCGGTCCGGGCCACCGCCGAATTGCAGAACTCGCAGATGACGACGATCGACGAGCCGACCTTGAACGCGATCGGCGCGCCGCACGAGGGACAGTTTGCCGTCGTCACGGTCATCGCGCCGCCAGCTCCTCGACCGTTGCGCCACGCGACAGCATTCGGACTCGGACGTGCTGCGCGCCCAGCGACTGCTCGAGCCGCTCCTGCCACGGCCAGTCAGGCCGCGCGCTGCAGCAATACAGGTTGAACGTCGCGACACCGTGTTCGGGATACGTGTGGCAGACGAGGTGCGACTCGGTCAGCAGCAGCATCCCGGTGATGCCGCCCGGCTCGGGAAAGACGTGCCACACCGGCGCGCTCGCGGCGGTGAGCCCGAGCTCGGCGACGATTCGCGCAAACAGCGCTTCGATCACGCCGAGATCGCGTAGCGCATCGGGCCGGCACCCCCCGGCATCGACCGCCCATTCTTTTCCTACGATTGGGGACATGTCTCCCGAGTCAACTGGGTCTGGCGCGCGATCAATCGGCCGTCTCCGAATGCGACACAGAATGCGACATGGACCCGTTGTTGACAAGTGCAATCACCACCTGTTGCGCGAGCGTTGCGGCTTGGGTAGCATTGAATCGTGGACGACGCGTCGACCAAGGCCGCTCCTTCGGTTTCCCTCGACCAGGCAAAGATAGCTGTACAAGAATTTCAGGTACGAAGGCTCAAGCGCGACTTTCGCGACTTGAGGCTCTCGGACGAATTCGGCCCGTTTACGGAATTCTTTGCCACCGAGATCTACTCGGCCCGCGACTTCACTGAGCGCAACGAGAGCTTTCGCAGGGTGACGGGCCATTTCCGCGGACTGTTGGGCGAGGAGATCTATACCGGGCTCACGCGACTGCTCGACCTACACTCGCTCACGGACAAACTCGACGGGGACATAGCCGAATTGTTGCTTGAGGCAGGCACCCCGCTGAAGTTTTCGGAGTCCGAGTACGAAGTCGCATACCGGGACCTCGACAACTACGACGAGCGCCTCGAGCAGATCGAGATGATCATCGAGAGCCTCCAGTTCACGCACCACATCAGCCAGATGTCGCTGATCGGCGTCGCGCTGAAGTCGGCGCGCGTGGCCGTCGGGCTGTTTTCGAAGGACAAGATCGTCGAGTTGCTGGAGACCGCATATTCTACGCTGCGAGGCATCAAGAAGCTCGACTACCTGTGTGACGAGGTCCGCAGCCGCGAGGTCGCGCGTCTCGACCGCATCTTCGGCCGGAGCTGACCGAAAGCGCCGCGTCCCCCCGCCGGCACGCGACTCTTGACGAACCGCAACTGTGAACGGTAGTTTCGCCGGTTCCCTCGGTCACCTGAGTCCACTCTTTGGAGGTGTGTATGTCCCAGGCCGATCCCGCGCACGCCGTTACGCTCGGCACCGTTCTCGATCCGGCTGAAATCGTCGGGTCGGATGTCGACGAGTTCGGACCGCTGCAGATCGTGCGGTTCGAGAATCCCGATATCGGGGCTTCCGCGATCTACGTGTCGCACAATATCTCGCGCGGGCCGGCCATCGGCGGGTGCCGCTTCGCGTCCGACGTGCAGCCGCGCGAGGTCTACGAGCTCGCGCGGGCCATGACGTGGAAGAATGCCGCGGCGCTCATTCCTCACGGAGGCGCAAAGTCTGCAATCGTCGCCGACCCGGCCGACTTTCCGCAGGGATCCGACAAGAGGCGCGCGCTGATCGAATGGTACGCGGACTGTATCGCGCCCTACACGGACTACATTCCCGGGCCGGACATGGGCACCGACGAACGCGACATGGACATCATCTTTGAGCGGAGCGGCCGCTCGATCGGACGTTCAGGCGGCATACCGCTCGACCAGCTCGGTCTGACGGCTCTCGGCGTGTTGCACTCGTTCCGGTTGCTCGTTGAGGGCGGATTCGTCCCCGGTCTCGAGCGGATCGAGAACTCGCGAATGGCGATCGAGGGCTTTGGGAACGTCGGTGCGGCACTTGCAAGGTTCGTCGATCAGGAGGGCGTTCGCGTCGTCGCCGTGAGCGACCTGCCGGACGCCGGCCGCGATTACGGCGGCGTCGTGTACCACACGGACGGCCTGGATCTGTCGAAACTTCACGCACTCAGAGACGCAGGAAAGTCCGTGATCGACACGGATCAGCCTGGTGTCGAAGTGCACCGAGGCCGTGGCGAGCTCAAGCGGTTGTTTTCGTACGAGACGGACGTGCTCGTGCCGGCGGCGCGGACCAACTCGGTCGATGCCGACCTTGCGAGCGAGCTGAAGACAAAGCTGATCCTCGAGGCGGCGAACGGACCGCTCACGTTCGAGGCCGAGGAGCGGTGCCACGAACGCGGCATCATCGTCGGCGTCGACTACATCGTGAACTGCGGCGGCGTCATCGGCGGCGCCGAGGGGTGGGCGGAACTGCAGCGGCCGCTCGGCCAGCTGCGAATTCCGAGCGCGGTGGCGCGCATACTGACGGCAGTCTCCAAGAACATGCCTGCCATTCACGACCTGTCGCGATCCGAAGGAATCATGCCGCGCCACGCGGCTACCGCGATCGTGCGTCCTCGCATAGCCTGATCGTGTCTCCCGCGGCGACTCCGAGCCGCCGCGGGAGATTCTCGTCCTTGCGTCGGAACTTTCTTCGCACTTCCACGATACTACCCGTGAGCTCACCCGGGGGCCCTGCATGACCGACGAGGAGTTGATGACCGCCTTTCAGGGCGGCGACGACACGGCGTTCGAGCAGCTCTACAACCGCTACACGCGGCCCATCTACCAGTACATCTACCGGCGGATGGGAAGCCAGGCGCGGTCCGAAGAGCTGACGCAGGAAGTCTTTCTGGGGCTCATTCGGTCACGGGGGAGTTGGCGCATGGAGGCTTCGTTCAAGACATATCTCTACCGAATCGCCTTCAATCAGTGCGCGAGCGAGGCAAGGCGGGCGGATTTCAAGGTGTCGGACCCGCTCGAACGGCCGGACGGCTCGACGATCGACGTCGTGGCGGACGGGCCGGGGCCCGAGAACAATGCGTCGCGCCGGGAAGAGGCCGTGCTCGTCGCCAACGCGCTCGAAGCGCTCGACGCGGACCAGAAGGAGGCAATACTGCTTCGCGAATACCAGGGGTTGAGTTACGACGAGATCGCCGAGGTGACGGGTGTGGCAATCGGTACGGTGAAGTCGCGGATTTTTCGAGGGAAGCTCGAGCTCAAGCGGCTGCTCGGGCCGATCCTCGGCGCGGGATCCGATGATTCGGATGGCGGCAAGGTTGTGGAGTTGCGGTCGCCGACCGCTTAGCGGCAGCATCAGGTGAACGGTTCACGAGTATGAACTGCGATACGAATCCAGAGCTGTTGATGGCATACCTCGACGGGGAGCTCGATCCGATCGAGCGCGGCCGCGTGGCCGAGCACATCGTCGGCTGCGCGGAGTGCCGGGCCACGGTCAACGACCTCAGGGCCGTGTCGGGCGCGCTCGCAAAGTGGCCGGCGCCCGAGCCCGTCAGTCTGCCGTCGGCGCAGGAACTGCTTGCGACGGCGGGATTCGAACCTGCGAAGAAGCCCAGTTCGTGGCTTGCAATTACGAGCAGATGGGGCCAGGTCGCAGCGCTGATTCTCGTTGCGGGCGTCACGGCGGTTATCGTCGTCCCCCGTCTCATGTCCGAGAAGGCCCAGAGCCCGGCGCCGGTGACTGCTGCTCGCGAGGACGGCAAGATTGCGCAGCCGGGTGCGGCGACGGCGACGAATTCCAGCAAGGCCGAAACGACTGACGGGGACGCGCGGCAGGCATCGCCGGATGGCCCGGTCACTGGTGCGGAACAGCCCGCGACGCCGCCGCCACCGCCTCCTGCGGAGGGTAATGACGGACTTGCGCCCGCGGTGGAGGAGAAGCGGCAGGACACACCGGTCGACGAGCGAGACCTGAAGAAGGAGTCCGAGCCGGTCACTGCGGACGCTGCGACGACCGGCACTGTGTCCGCCGAGCCGGCAGCACCCGCGCCTGCGCCCGCCGAGCCTCCGAAACTCGCCGCCGCCGCCGAGGACCAGAAGAACGAAGTGGCGCGAACGGAATCCGGAGCCGGCGGCGGCCGTGCAGTCGGCCAGGCGCAACCGTCGACGATCGCCGCACGCAAACCCGGCAATCGCGCGAACGCCGGACCAAACCAGATACGGCGAGCAGTGTTGCGGCTCGAATCGAGCGATCTGAACTCGGTCGCCAGTCGCATCGACGCGGAGGCGCGGTCAGCCAACGGCCACGTGACGCGGCGCGGGGCGGTGCAGTCCAAGCAGGACAAGGACTCGGTCACGATCGAGGTCGAGGTTCCGGCAGAGGCGTTTGACCGTGCGTTCGCTCGGATCAAGAGCCTCGGCACGGTGAAGTCCGAGACCCAGTCGAGCGTCGACATATCGGCACGGCTCGACGAGCTCGACGACGAGGAGCGGGCCGCCGGCGACAAGGACGCCAGCGCCAAGAGCAAGACGGCCGGCGAGTCGCCCGCACGCGAGCGGCGACAGCTCGAGGATCGCGCGCGCAAGGCGACCATCGTCGTCACGGTTGTGAAGCCGAACTAGACCGGGCTAGGTCGCGGGAACGGCCGTCCTGTCCGTGTACAGGATGAAATCACCGCTCGGCTTGCCGTTGTCGTTGCCGATGTTCCCGCAGACATAGATCGTACATGCGCCACGGGCCGTCTTTGGCGCCTGCCACGTGAACGTCCAGGACGCGCCGCCGCGTTGATCGTCGTAGTGACCCTTCTTCGTCTGTTCGACGTAGATGCGATCCTGCAGAAACACTCCCGTTACGACCTTCGTGTGCTCCCGGTCGGTCAGAAAGAACTTGCCCGCGCGTTTGTGCTTCTCGGTGAGCACCGTCGCCTGAAACCCCCAGTCGATGCCGCTGGTGCTGACCAGGGAGACCGTCACTTCGTAGCTCGCACCGGGCACATATGTCTCGGGAAAACCGTCGACGCTGATCGTGCCAACCGGAATGTTCAGCGCGTACGTCTTGTGGCAATGTCGGCAGGTGTCCTCGCCCGGCGCACCCGTAAAGCCTCCAAACGCACCCTTTTCGGAAGCGGTGACGTCGCCAGGTCCCGTGAAGGGGACCGCGGCGGCCGCGCCCAGCATCAGCAGGCCGAAGAGTCGGCGGAGAAGCACTCGGGAGAACATCCCGCAAAGCATAAGCACGCGCCGCCGCGCCCGGCAAGGCGCCGGAGGCGCGCCCGAGTTTGGGCCTCTCTTTTCCGCCACGGACCGCTGTGATACAAATTCGCGTTTGCTAGAGGCACCGATTGCAGCAACGAAAGGAATGCGCACTCCTATGATCCCACCCTTCAAGAACGAGCCATTCACCAATTTCTCCCTCGAGGAGAACGCGCACCAGATGCGCGAGGCGATCGCCGAGGTCGGGCGTCAGCTCGGCCGCGAATACCCTCTGGTCATCGGAGGCGAGCACGTCACGACTGGCTCTCTCCACGTGTCGACGAACCCGTCGGATCCCGCCCAGGTGGTCGGCTCGGTGCACCTCGCGGACCAGGAACTCGCGAGTCGCGCGCTCGAGGCCGCATGGTCGGCGTTCGATTCGTGGAAGCGCGTCCCGGCGACCGAGCGCGCGCGATACCTGTTTGCGGCGGCAAACGAAATGCGCCGCCGAAAGCACGAGTTCTCGTCGTGGATGGTCTACGAGGTCGGCAAGTCGTGGCCCGAGGCCGACGCCGACACAGCCGAGGCCATCGACTTTCTCGAGTTCTACGGCCGCGAGGCGCTCAGGTACTTCGGGCACCACGAGCTGACGCAATCGCCGCTCCCGAACGAGCAGAATGAGATGTTCTACATCCCGCTCGGCGTCGGAATGGTGATTCCGCCGTGGAACTTTCCGCTTGCAATCACGCTCGGCATGACGATGGCCGCCGTGGTCGCGGGAAACTGCGTGATTCTCAAGCCGTCGAGCGAGTCGCCGATCATCGCCGCGAAATTCGTCGAGCTGATGGAATCGGTCGGACTTCCGCCTGGAGTCATCAACTTTCTGCCGGGCAGCAGCAGAAACATTGGGGACTTCCTTGTGGGTCATCCCAGGATGCGGTTCATCGCATTCACGGGATCCAAGGACGTCGGTCTGCACATCAACGAGCTGGCCGCGAAGACGGCCGAAGGCCAGATCTGGATCAAGCGCGTCGTCGCAGAGATGGGCGGCAAGGATACGATCGTCGTGGACGAGACGGCCGATCTCGAGGCCGCCGCCGAGGGAATCGTCACCGCCGCGTTCGGGTTTTCCGGTCAGAAATGCTCGGCCTGCTCGCGCGCCGTCATCGTCGAGTCGGTCTATGACCAGGTGCTCTCGAGGGTGGAGGAGCGAACGCGCGCACTCAAGGTCGGTCCGCCCGCGTGGGGCGACGTGTTCACCGGTCCCGTCGCGAGCAAGAGCGCGTACGAGTCGATCCTCGGATACATCGACATCGGGAAGGGCGAGGGTCGCGTCGTCGCCGGCGGTGGCGCCGACACCGAGGCAGGCCCCGGGTTCTTCATCAAGCCGACGGTTATCGCCGACGTGGACCCCAAGGCCCGCATCGCACAGGAGGAGATCTTCGGTCCGGTGCTGGCGGTGATCAAGGCGCGCGATTTCGACGATGCGCTCGCGATCGCCAACAACACCGAGTTCGGTCTGACGGGCGCACTGTACTCGCGCGACCGCTCGCGGCTCGAGCGCGCGCGGTGGGACTTCCACGTCGGCAACCTCTATCTCAACCGCAAGTGCACGGGAGCCCTCGTCGACGTGCATCCGTTCGGCGGGTTCAACATGTCGGGCACGGATTCAAAGGCCGGCGGCCGCGACTACCTGCTGCTGTTCCTCCAGGGCAAGAGCGTCGCCGAAAAGCTCTGAGCGACGGCGTCGTCGAGGTGGGAACGGTCGCGATGACAAGCGAACAGCGCACCGGGTACTCGGAGCCTGCGACGGGGCTTCGGGTCCCCGCGTCGCGCGAGTCCGGGCGAACGGACTCGGAGCCAGTTGCGGCGCTGTTCCGGTTCCGCGATCTCGACGGGTACTCGACAAAGCAGCGGCTGTCGATCGCGCTTGCGGATCGTGCGTTTCACCTGCTCATCTCGGCGATCGGTCCGACGCTGAGGTGGTCCTTTGAGGGAACGGAACACCTCGAGGAGCTCTATGCAAACGGCGGCCACGCAATCTTCTCGTTCTGGCACAACAGGATCTTTGGCGCGACGTGGTTCTGGCGTCGCCGCGGCATCGTCGTGATGACGAGCCGCAGCCTCGACGGCGAGTACATCGCGCGCTTCATCCAGCGGTTCGGCTACGGCGCTGCGCGAGGCTCGTCGACGCGCGGCGGCGGCCGCGCGCTGATCGAGCAGGACCGTGCCGTGCGAGCCGGCTTTGACGTCGCGTTCACCGTCGACGGACCCAAGGGACCGCGATACGAGGCAAAGCTCGGTCCGGCCCTGCTCGCGCGTCGCTCGGGTGCGGCGATCGTGCCGATGACCGTCGCCTATTCGGGATACTGGGAGGCGGGCAGCTGGGATCGTCTGCAGATTCCACGTCCGTTCGCGCGAGCCGTCGCGGCCGTGTCGAAGCCCATCCTCGTGCCGCCCGATGCGGACGCCGAGACGACCGAACGCGCGAGAGTCGAACTGCAGATCGCGCTCGAGCAGTTGCAGCAGACATACGATCGACAATCGAAGGAGAGCAGCATATGAGCGGACAGCTTCAGGGCAAGCGGGTACTGTTGACGGGTGGATCGCGCGGCATCGGGCGAGCAACGGTCATCGAGCTCGCGCGACGCGGCGCGGACGTCGCATTCACCTTCAGTCGCAATGCCGAGAGCGCCGAGACCGTACGCGCCGAAGCCGCGGGATTTGGAACAAAGGTGCTCGCGTTTCAGTCCGACGTCGCGAACTTCGACGCGGCAAAACAGCTGGTTGCCGACGTCCGCGAACAGCTTGGCGGCGTCGACGTCGTCGTCAACAACGCGGGCATCGTGCGGGACAAGCTGCTCCTGCAGATGAACGAGTCCGACTGGGACGAGGTGATGAACACGAACCTGAAGGGCGTGTTCAACGTCACGAAGCACGCCATCGGCGTGATGGTCAAACAGCGCAAGGGGCGCGTCATCAACATCGGATCCATCAGCGGCATCGCCGGGTTTGCGGGCCAGGCGAATTACGCGGCGTCAAAGGCCGCGCTCGGCGGATTCACCAAGTCGCTCGCGAACGAGCTCGGCCGCCGAAACGTGACGAGCGTGACGCTTGCGCTCGGGATCGTGCAGACCGAGATGACCGCGGATCTTCCCGAGGAGTACCTCGCGAAGCTCGTGGAGCGCGTGGCGCTCAAGCGTGCGGCGACCGCCGAGGAGATCGCGCGAATCATCGCAACGTTCTGCAGCGACGAGCTCGAGTACATCAACGGTCAGGTGATCCTCGTCGACGGCGGAACGGGAATCTAGACCGGCGTTCTTCCGAATCCCAATATTCGGAGTACAGCGGTACGCCACGTCGCGTGTGCCGTCGATGCGTGGTGAAAGCACCGTCGCGCCCTTCCGACTTGCCGGCGCTCTCCAAAGCGCCGCGCTTTCGCCGACTACGGCTTCTTGTCCGACGGCGACCCGAGCTTCTGCCCTTCCGGCTCACCGCCCTGCACCGTCAGTCGCTTTGTGTCGACGGCCTTCACGCCCGGAAGTCCGTGCACGACTTTCGTCACGCGGACGATCGTCGACTGGTCGGGGACCGCGCCGCTCAGCGCGACCACGCCGTTCGAAACCTGCACGAAGAGCGACAGATCCGGAAACTGCTTGTCGAGCAGCGCGTTGACCGACGCGTCGAGCTGGTCGTCGGTGAGCGGTTTCTCGGTGGCGGCCGGTGCAACCACCTGCAGCTGGTTCAGGACTGACGTGACGCCCTCGACCGACTTTGCGGTCTTCTCGGCCTGCGCCTTTGCGGCATCGGTCGGCACCGACCCGACGAGGGTCGCGATGCCGCCCGCCACCATCGGCGCGATGTTGCTTCCCGCGAGCAGCGGATCCGCAAGCAGCCGCTGCTGCACCTTGCCCGTCAGGATGCTGTCGGCGTTTCCGGCCTGGATGACCGGCGTCGGAACGGCGGACACCGTGATGTCGTTCGTCACGGACACGACGCCCTTCGTGCCCTTGGCAACCTCAACCGCGCGGTCGGCTTCGGCCTGGTCCTGCACCTCGCCCGTCAGGACGACGATGCCTTCGCGAACGCTGGGAACGACTCCGCGAATGTTGTGCGCGTCAAAGCTCGACGAGATGTCGCTCCTGATCTGCGCATCGGTCGGCGCTGCGTCGCCGCTCCCCGAGCAGCTGCACGCCGCGCATGAAAGCGCGAGCATCACCAGAATCATCGCGTAGTGCCTGACCACGGTCGCCTCCGTCGTGAAATCCGGCGCATGTATACCATCCGGTCTTTTGGAACGGCAAGAAGGCCGCCCTCGTACAGTCGTCTATAATTCAATCACGACAAAGCGGCCGCATGTGGCCGCAAGGTGTTGACACGACAAGGGAGGTAGGGAATGTCAGACGCTGACAAGACGCTGGTACCGGGCGATGTGACGGTCGAGAGCAAGGGCTCGAAGGTTACGGATTCGCTCCGCGAGTCGTTGCGCGACGTTCGCCCGTCACTCGAGGACTTCAAGAACTCGGTCAAGGAGTTCGCTCAGAAGCTCCCCGACCAGATCAATCGGGCGATCGAATCGATCCAGGCGCGCGCCAACGCCATCACCGTCCAGGTCGACGACGAGACGCAGGCCAAGATCGACAGCCTCGTCGAGGCGGGAATCTTCAAGAACCGGTCGGAATCCGCGGCATACCTGATCCACGAAGGGATCAAGGCGCGCACCGAGGTCTTTGAGGCGATCAGCGCAAAGCTCGCCGAAATCGAGCGGATGCGCTCGCACCTCCGCGACATGCTCGGCGAAGAGCATCACGAAGACTGACGCGATCTGCGCCGCGGACGACTCAGCGTCCCCGGGTTTCGAGCCATTCGGCGAAATCGGGGACGCTGATCTCTCCCGCGATCTGCTTGCGGACAAACAGCATCGCGTGGCTTCGCAGCATGTCCGGCGACCAGGTCCGGTAGGTTGCCGCCCGCTCGCTCGAACGAAACTCCTCGATCTTCTCTGAAATCCTGGTCTCGAACGCCAGATCACCCATCCGCTGCACGGCGTGATTCACCGCCGCGTCGACGTACGCCGAGTAGTCGAGCTCGTCGCGACCGCGCCGTTCGATCTCGTTCGCAGCTTCATTCGCACTGATCGTCGCCTGCGGCGGCGCGACAAAGCTCACGGGCAGCTCGTCGTTGATGAGCGCCACGAGAAAGCCCGCCGGGTTGTCAACGCGCTTGCGCCCATGCTTCAGCAGCCAGTCAAAGTAGGCGATCGTGTCGGACACCTGCCCGAGACGATTCGGCGAGTGGGCACGCACGATTGACGCCGCACGCCTGCGCGTGACGCCGCGCGCCTCGAGCGCGTCGAGCACCTCGGTCTCGAGCGCGACGACCTTTGACTCCTCGTCGCCCTCCACCTCGATCGTCATCGCCGCTTCCTCGAATGGAAGGCCGTCGAGCACCTCCTCGACGATCTCCTGCTCGTAGTCCTCGTGCGGCAGCCTGACGAACGAAATCACGCGGTCGCGCACGTCCCAGCTCTTCAGGTACCGGCTCTTCATCAGGTCTTCGAGCGCCGGGCGCATCTGCTGCACGAGCTGCGACACGTACTTGAAATTGCGGCTGATGCCGAGGTGCTCGTGCGCCAGCTTGAAGATGTCGATCGAGAAGTGGTGGTCGCGACCGAACTTCTTGTCCAGGTATCGGAACAGTCGGCGGGCCGTCGCGGACGAGAGCTTGAAGTAGAGCTCCGTGTCGAGGAACTTGATGTAGCCGCTCTTGAAGCTCTCGAAGAGCCGTTCGGTCCACATGAAGAAACTCGAGGGCGGCTCGGACCGCATCTTCTCGCCCTTTCGGGGTTTCTCGTCGTACAGCTGGTATTCCTGGATCAGCGAAAAGCTGACGGTCACGTAGCTGCGCTTTGCGTTGTCCCAGAACGCGTTCGACGCGTGGATGTTGACGTTTGCGAGCCTGATCAGCGCCTGCTCGATGCGGCTGTACGTCTTTCCGCACGGCGACCAGCCGAGCCGCTTTGCCAGTTCGTACCGGGAGAAGTTGACGCGCCGATCCGCAAACCCGGACTGTCTCGTCAACTCCATGAGGGCCACGTACACGTCCTCGTCGCCGGCCGTCGGCAGCCCGCAGTCGCTGCCTCCCTGCACCGTCCAGGCGCGCTTGACGATCTTGCCGCCGTCGCCCTGGATCGTGTCCTGAAACTTGAGCGCCTTGACGTTCTTGGGCACGCGAACCGAAAGCGCCGCGATCGGAAACACGGCAAGGTTCATCTCGTCCTTGCCGCTGCGCACCTTCCGCTTTCGAACCTTCAGTTCGGTCTTGGGTCCCTTCTGGGCCATTCGCCATCCTTTGTCGAGGTGCCAGAACAACAGCAGCACACTCTTGTTAGATCATGAGTTAGGAACAGTTATATATCATGTTACAGGTCCCGCAACTTACAGTACGGAAAGAACTTACAGTCGAATTTTTCTCCCGGGACCCAATACTTCTTCTCTCGGGGCCCGATAGGATTTCTCCCGGAACCCAAGACATGTTCTTCCGGAGACCGATAGGGCTTCGTCCAAATCCCGATAGTCTCTTCTTCAAAGGCCCAATAGGATCTTCTCTCAATGGCCAATAGTCGCTTCTTCCGGATCCCAATACCGACTTCTCCCAAGGACCGATAGTTTGCGCGCAAATTCATGAGTTCATGTGTTCTCTGAGGGTTCTATCGGTATCTGAAAGAAGTCCGGCCGGCCAAAACACCCCATGATTGGCGGGCTTATCTCAAAGACCAATATGCATGAGTTGCCGAGCGCCCCGTGTTATCTCAGAGACCAATAATCTGGCACGTCCACCAGATTGCCCGTATCCACGCATGTTTATGCAGTGCATGCTTATGTCGGAACCCAATACATGCCAATCCGACGCCACGATTTATCCCGAAACCCAATATGGATGGCGCCGGGGAGGCCGGAAATATACCACGGGGTCGAAACACCGTATCGAATTCTTGCCGAGTGCCCGAGCGACCGGTAAACTCCGTGGTTGCATTCCGACATTGGAGGCTTGGCTTTGGTGTTCCGGGGTTTCACTGTGACGGTCGTCGCGTTGTGCGCGCTGGTGTCGGCGTGGCCGTGCGACGCCAAGCAGAAGGCGACGCACCAGAGCGTGGCCGAAAGCGAATCCGCGGCCTCGCGGTCGGAGCTTGGACCCGAGATGAAGGCCTACATGGGGTACATCGACGCCGAGGAGGCCGAGCTCAAGCACCTGTACGACGTCGGCGAGGTCACGCCGGCCGACTACCAGGTATCGCGCGCCCGGTTGGACGTGATGCGCCAGGCATCGCTGCGTGTGGCGCGGTCGCGCGGCGACGACGTGGTTCCCGAGCTCGACATACTCCTCGAATCCGAGCTCAAGACGATCCTGCCGCAGGGGATCGCCGCGCTGCGTGGAAAACGCGCCGGCGACATGATCGGCGACGACTGGCGCTATCACGGCACGATCCGCAAGGTGCAGACCTTCTACGTGCTCGAACGCACGAACCGGATCGGCCGCGACACATCGTTCTAGCAGCAGATACATCGTTTTACATTTGAGGCGCTCCGCGACCGAACCATTTGTTGTTCGGCTCATTGCGTGTCCGGTATAGTTTTCTGACGTGCCGGGCATGGCCCGGCTGAGCATTGGCGTCAGGAGCATTATGAAATACCGAGTCTTTGGCGTATCGGCATCGGCCGCGCTAGCAGTCGCGCTCATCGTTCCAACCTACGCACCCGCCGCGGGTACGCCCGTCGAGCGCGACCAGGTCACGCGCGACTTCATTGAGGCGTTGACGGTCGTCGAGGACCACTACGCCGGAGACATCGACTATGCAGACGTCGCCAAGTCGTCGATCTACGGAATGCTCCGCACGCTCGATCCGCACTCGAACTACTACGACCGTCAGGAATTCGAAGCGTTCCGGACGGAACAGCAGAGCCAGTACTTCGGCATCGGCGCGACGATCGGCGCCCGCAATGGCAAGGTATACATCCTGGCGCCCTTCCCGAATACGCCCGCTATGCGCGCCGGTCTTCACTATGGCGACGAGATCGTCGAGGTCGACGGGAAGTCGACGACCGGCATGTCGTCGATCGACGTTTCGACCGCGATGAAGGGACCGCGCGGTACCAAGGTCACGGTCAAGTACGTTCGCCCGGGCGTGTCCGAGCCGTTCGTCGCCGAGATCACGCGCGACGCCGTTCCGCTTCCCTCCATCACGAACGCGTACATGGTCGCGCCTGGCGTCGGGTTCATCCAGCATTCGCGCGGCTTCTACTTCACGTCGTCCGAGGAGCTCAAGAAGGCGCTGACCGATCTCAAGGCTCAGGGCATGACATCGCTGATCCTCGACCTGCGCGACAACCCCGGCGGCCTCGTCAAGGAAGCCGTCGCGATCGCCAGCGACTTTCTCTACAAGGGCCAGGAAGTGCTCTCGATCCGCGGACGCTCGGGCGGAATGCGCGGCGGCGGCATCACGGCCGTCAATCCCACGCCCGACGAGTTGCCGCTGATCGTCCTCGTCAACGGCAGCACCGCATCCGCGTCCGAGATCGTCGCCGGCGCGCTGCAGGACCACGACCGCGCCCTCATCGTCGGGCAGGTCTCGTTCGGCAAGGGGCTGGTCCAGTCGCCGTTCGAGCTCGAGAAGGACAGCGGCGGCCTGATCCTCACAACGGGCAAGTACTACACGCCGAGTGGCCGCCTGATTCAGCGCGATTACTCGAACACGTCGCTCTATGACTACATCCTTCACCGCGGCGGCACGCCCAACGATGCGGCCGAGAAGAAGGAGACCTTCAAGACCGACGCCGGCCGTCCGATCTATGGCGGTGGCGGCATCACGCCCGACATCGTGGTCGACGTACCGCTCGACACCAACAAGAAGATCGTGAAATGGCTCGGCGCGATGTTCGCGTTCACCGCCGAAGCCGTCAACGGTCGCGTCAAGGGCTTCGAATCGTTCAAGTTCGATCATCTCGAGGGCGGCCACGTCGTCGCCGCGCACGAGCTTGTGGTCAACGACAAGTACATCGATCTCTTCAAGAAGTACGTCGCCGAGCATCCCGAGCTCAAGATGAATGCGGCCGACGTCGACGTCGATCGCGAGCTGCTGCGGAACGAGCTCCGTCGAGAGCTCGTGACGGCGCATTTCGGAATCGAGAGCGCGGCCCAGATCTCGGCGCTCGCCGATCCTGTGGTCCTGCGTGCGATCAAGGAGATCCCCCAGGCCGAGCGCATGGCCACGGCATTCCGAAAGGCCAAGCCGCTTGCCGGCACGCCCATCGAGACCGCGACGACGCGATAGGCTCCCGCCCGTGGGCGCCCGTGCACGCGCACGGGCGCCTGCGCGCCAAAATCGTTGAAACCCGATTCCGCCGGGCTCGTATGCAGATGTGACCGGCTCTTCGGCCGGAATCCATTTCAACGCGTTTTCGACGGTCTTGGAGGGACGCATGAGGCGACGAGACTTCTTGAGGACCGCGGCGACCGCTGCCGCCGCCGCTCCGCTGGCGAGCGCCGCAGGCGCAATTCTTCCGGTACTCGCGTCGGCGCCGGCATTCAGCTTTGCGCGCGTCAAGTACGCCTCGGGCAACTGGGACACGGACGCCAAGATGCCGTCGAACATCCTCAATTCGCTCGTCGAGTACACGTCGATCCGCATCGACACCGAGGAACGCGTCGTCGCGCTCGACAGCACCGACCTCTTCGGATTTCCGTTCGCATACCTGTCGGGCAACGAGCTCGTCCGGTTCACCGATCGCGAGCGCGAGAACCTTGGACGGTATGTCCACAGCGGCGGGTTTCTGTTCGTCGACGATTGCAACCACGACGTCGACGGCGTGTTTGCGCGCACGTTCGAGGCCGAGATGGGCCGGCTGTTCCCCAACACCGCGCGGCTCCACAAGCTCAACAACGATCACGAACTGTACCGCAACGTCTTCGAATTCAAGGACGGACCGCCGGCCACGTCGCACGAGCTCAATGGCTGGGGCGACGACATGATCCACGAGTACCTGCAGGCAGTTGAGATCAACGGCCGCATCGGAGTCCTCTACAGCAACAAGGACTACGGGTGCGAGTGGAACTACGACCACACGAACAAGCGCTTCTCGACGATCGACAACACCAGGTTCGGCGTCAACATCGTTGCGTACGCGCTGACGCACTGATCGCCGAACGGTTTCGGGGACGAGGAACGCCCGGTGGTCCGCACGAGTGAATCGCAACGCGCAGCGGTCGCGGACCGGATTCCGGCGATCGCGGCCGGTCTCGAGTCCGAGATCGCCAAGGCCGTCATCGGCCAGAAGGACGTCGTCCGCCAGGTGCTGCTGACGCTCTTTGTCGGCGGGCACGCGCTCGTCCGCGGCGTTCCCGGTCTCGCAAAGACGCTGCTCGTGAAATCGCTCGCCGGTGCGCTCGACCTCTCGTTCAACCGCATCCAGTTCACGCCGGACCTGATGCCTGGCGACATCCTCGGCAACGAGGTGCTCGAAGAGGACAAGGTCACCGGCCGCCGCGAGACGCGGTTCATCAAGGGCCCGGTGTTCTGCCAGGTTCTGCTCGCCGACGAGATCAACCGCACGCCGCCCAAGACCCAGGCCGCCCTGCTCGAGGCAATGCAGGAGCGGCAGGTCACCGTCGCCGGCGTCCGCTACTCCCTTCCGTCGCCGTTCTTTGTCATGGCGACGCAGAACCCGATCGAGCAGGAAGGAACCTACCGGCTTCCCGAGGCCGAGCTCGACCGCTTTCTCTTCAACATCACGATCGACTACCCGGCGTTCGAGGACGAGGAGCGGATTCTCTCGGAGACCACCTCGTCCAACACGCCGTCGATCCAGCCACTCGCGGACGCCGAACTGATCCTGACGATCCAGGACGTCGTCCGCGACGTCGCGGCCGCGTCGAACATCGTCCGCTATGCCGCTCGGCTCGTACGCGCAAGCCGGCCGAATACGGCCGACACGACGGCGTTCGCGCGCGAGTGGATCGCGTGGGGCGCCGGTCCTCGCGCCGGTCAGGCGCTCCTGCTCGGCGCAAAGGCGTCGGCGCTGATCGATGGCCGGTTCGCCGCGTCGTTCGACGACATTCGTCGCGTCGCGCACCCCGTGTTGCGCCACCGGATCATCCCGAATTTTCACGCCGAGGCCGAGGGCGTCAACGCCGATACGATCGTCGACCGCCTGCTGAGCGAAACGCCGCTCGACTGATCTCACTCAGCGCCGGCCGAGCCCGGGCACGAGACCGAGCACGTTGCGCACAAAGCGCCAGTCGTCACGGTTGACGCCGGCGATCGTGAGCGTCGCAATGTACGCGACGGTGACCGCGACGCCGACAGCGGCAAACGCGGCGTATTTGTTCGAGGGCGCAATCGCGCTTGCGCCGAGCCCGGCGGCAACCGCCACGGCCGCCGCGACCGCGAGCGTGGCGTGCTGGCGGCCGATTCCGAACACGCCAAGGAGTCGACGTGCCGAGATGCTGTGGAAGACATTGGCGAGGCACAGCGAGGTGCACTGGCCGATCGCAACCCCGAGCGCGCCGTACCTGCGCACGAGCACGAGCCCCGTGGTCACGCCGATCGCCGCGGCCGCGAGCCCGTTCACAAACGGAACGCGCGTCCGGCCGGCCATCGTAAGCGCGGACGACGCCGGCCCCGCGAGCATGCTGACGAGCGTGCCGAATGCGACAACCGCGCAGATCGACGCGGCCGGAATGAACTGATCGCCGAGCACGGGCATGATCCGGCCCGGGAACACGGTCAGCATCACGATCGCCGGCAGGCACGTCATCAACACCGTTCGCGAGACCTTCTGGAACTCCTCGCGGACTGCTTCGCGGCGGCCCTGCGCGAGCGCCGCCGCCATCGCCGGCTTGAACGCGGCCTCGAACGCGTTCGAGATCATCAGCGTCAGCATCGCCGTGCGGTACGCCACCGTGTAATGCGTGGTCGCCATCGCGGACACCACCGTAAACGTGAGAAAGATGTCCCACCACTGCAGCGCGCGCTGCAGCAGCGTCAGGCCGCAGACCGGCAAACCGAGTCTCAGCAGTTCCGCCGCGTGTCTGCCGACGGGCTCCCCCGTCGCACGTGGCAGCACGAACTTCCGGTAGGAGACGTACGCGAGCACCGCGCTGATGACGATCGCGCTTGCGTACGCGATCGCGAGCGCCGTCGCCCCGTCGGCTCCCGAAAACGGCAGGTAGAGAAGCAATGTGAACGCGATCTTCACGAGCGGCTCGACGACCAGGCGCGGACCGTCACCATGTACCGCTGGCTGCCGAGACCCTCGGTCGCCCACAGAAACGCCTCGCCGACGAGCCATGCCGGAATCGCGATCGCCCCGATGCGCAGAAACGGCCCGAGCTCGGGTCTGCCGAGCAGCTCCGCGAGCAGCGGCCCGAACGCGACGCCGACGAGCGCGACGACCGCACCGACGGGAACCATGAGCGACAGCGTCGATCGGACGATCGCGCGAACTTCGGCATGCTTTCCGTGAGCGTCGCTCTCGGCGATCGCCCGGATCGCCGATCGCTCGAGGCCGAGCTCCGTGAGCGCGTACGTGATCTCGAACAGCCCGACGCCGAAGATGTAAAGGCCGAAGACGGTCGAGCCAAAGGTCTTGGCGACGAGCAGCGCGAACACGTAGCCGAGCAGCTTGTCGATCGCCAATCCCGAGAATCGAATAGACGCCTGTCGCGCGACGTGATCGAACGTTTGTACCGTCTGGCCGGTGGCTGAGGATTCAGGCATCTGAAACAAATCGGGCGGGTTCGACGAATCTTCACAAATACGGATCGATTTGTGAAGATTCATCGATGAAGAGCGACGCGCCATCGCCACGACGGCTTCTGGATCCCGAACTGCTGAGTCGCATCGGGTCGCTCGACGTCATCGCGCGCCGCGTCGTCGAAGGCACGATGGTCGGGATGCACGAAAGCCGCAGCCACGGCGTCGGATCCGAATTCGCACAGTACCGGCCGTACATTCCGGGCGACGACCTTCGCTCGCTCGACTGGCGGGTGTTTGCGCGAACGGACCGCTACTACGTTCGCCAGTACACGGCTGAGACAAACCTGCACGCGTGGCTTCTCGTCGACTCGAGCGCGTCGATGGGATTCCAGTCGCGCAGCGTCTCGAAGCTCGACGTGTCACGGATCCTCGCGGCCTCGCTGGCGTATCTGCTCGTGCAGCAAGGCGACCGTGTCGGGTTGCGGCCACTCGCTGGTGCCACGCCAACCGACGTCCTTCCTCCCGGCGGCGGCGAACGTCACCTGCACGTCCTGCTGCACGCCCTCGACCGCATGCGGGCCGCGGGAAGCGGGTCACTCGTGGCGGCGCTCGACGAGGCGCTGCTGCGGATCCGGCGGCGCGGCCCCCTCTTCATCTTCTCGGATCTTTATGAGCCGGCCGACAAGCTCGGCGACGCCATCTCGCGATTCTCGCGTGCAGGATTCGAGGTCGCGCTGTTTCATGTGCTCGATCCGATCGAGCGGAACCTCGAGCTGTCTGGCGACATCGAGTTCGTCGGGCTCGAAGGCGACGGCCGCCTGACAGCCGATCCACGACGCATTCGCGCCGACTACAACTCGCGATTTGCCGCGCACGTCGACGCGCTGCGGCGCGCGTGCAACAGGTCCGGCGCCGACTACGTCGCCATCGACACATCGGGCGCGCTCGACGAAGCGCTCGCCCGCTACCTGCGCGCGCGTCGCGCGCGCGTCGTGGCGGAGTGACTGGAATGTCGTTTGTCGCTCCGGCTGCGCTCGCAGCGCTCGCGCTTGCCGCCCTGCCCGTCGTCGCGCACATGCTGCGACGCGCCAGGTCGAACTCGCTCGCGTTTCCAAGTCTTGCGTTCCTGCGCGAAACGCCGAGCTTTGCGCGCGCGCTGACGCGGCCGAACCGGCCGTGGCTGCTCGCAATGCGAATCCTGGTCGTCGCGGCGATTGCGCTTGCCTTCGCCCGACCTGTCGTCGAGCGCGCGGCGGACACTTCGGGCGAATCCGTCGTCGTGCTCGTCGACGCGTCGGCGAGCATGTCTCGCCCGTCGGCGCACGACGGCGCAGTCGCCGCGCTCAATCAGCTCATTGGAACACTCGGCCCTCGCGACCGGGTGCGCGTTGGCACATTCGACACGCAGGTCACGTGGCTCGGCGACATGGCCGACCCGTCGACGGCGGCGAATTCCGCCGGCACGTACGCCGCGGGCTATGGCGATGTGAATCTCTCAAGCGCGCTGACGGCGGCGAACGAAGCGCTCTCGGAGAGTGCCGGGCGGCGTCGAATCGTCATCGTTTCGGATTTTCAGCGCTCGAATGGACCGTGGACGATGAGCGCCGTCGACCCGTCAATCCAGGTCGAGACGGTTCAGGTCGGCGACAGCTTCACGAACAGTTTTGTGTCTGATGTTGCGGTTGTCGGACCGGCGGGCACTCCTTCGATTCAGTGCGCTCTTGCGCACGTGTCGGACGGAAAGCGCGCGCTCGGTGTCGTCGCCACACACTTGCCCGACGCCGGCGCGAGCGGCGTCCGCATCGAGCCGGCTGGTCCCGGCTGGCGTGCCGTCGTCACGGATGCGGACGGGCTCGACGCCGACGATGCCCGGTACTTCGCCGTCACGTCGCCCCGTCGCGTCGTGGTATGCGACCCCGCTGGCGGGGCTCCGTACCTCGCCGCGGCCGCCGCAACGGCGGGTCAATCGGACGTCGACGTGGTGTCCGATCTCACGGCGGGCATTGGCGTCGATACCACGGTGGCGCTGCTTGGCGGCCGGGCGCTCGCCGGTGCGGGCGACGTCGAGCGTGTTCGATCGTGGGTCGAGACGGGAGGCCGCGCCGTGGTCTTTGCGACGACACGGGTCGACGGGCCATTCCCAGCTGCCGAGGACGCGTCGCACGACATCGAAGGAGTCGTCAGGTCGGCCGATCCGGACCGTGTCGAGGACCCCGAGCTCGATGCAACGCTTTTGTCGGCGCCCATCCGAGCCGTTCACACGGTCAACGCCGTGCCCACCGACACGGTCGTTCTGAAGACGGTGTCGGGCGAACCCGTGGCCGTTCGACGTGCCATCGGACGCGGTTCCGTCACCGTCGTCGGTTTCGGACTCGACGGCGCTGCGGCGCCGCTCGTGCGAACTGGAGCGTTTCCCGCGCTGATCGGCGCGCTCGTTCCCGACGACGCCGCAGCCCCGGCAGTCGCGGGCCACCGCACGCCTGGCTTTGGTGCGTCGGCGCGGGTTGCGGGACCTGACGGCGCGCTCGTTCCGACGGATGCCGACGGTTCGTTCCGACCGGAACGACCGGGGATCTTCACCGTTACCACCCCGAACGGCGTTCGGAACGTCCCCGTGGTCGTTGCCGGCTCCGAGTCCGAAACGGACCTACTGACAGCTTCCGAAGCAGCGGCGCTCGCACGACCCGCCACGACTGCCCGCGCGACGGCTGGCGCGGGTGCAGTCGCTGCATTCGAGGAGACACAGGGACTCTGGCGGCTCGTCCTCGCGCTGGCGCTCGCGCTCGCGCTCGCCGAGCTTTTCGTTGTTTCCCGGCGGTCGGTCGCTCCTCCGCCGAGCGAGGAACTTCGCTAGTCGCCGGGAGCGGACGAGAGCACGCCAGAAAGCGCGACGCCGAGCGGAACTAGCGGTGCTCGTCCCGGGCCGTGACGCGATCGAGGATGCGGCCGTCGGCAAGACTCACGACAAGCAGCGTGCGATCGAAGATCACGCGTATTGTCCCCGCCGCCTCGGGCGACATCTGCCGTGCGAGCCGTCGCGGAACAGGCGACGTGAACGAGGCAAGCGCCTCGGTCACGCGGCCGAATGCGTCGAACAGCGCGATCGCCTCGTCGGGCGCGCGGTCCAGGCGGTCGCGATTCTCGGCGAGGTACTTTGCAGCGATTTCGCGATCCTCGTCGGATAAACCGCCCTTGTGGGCGCATTCGATCGTGAATGTCTGTTTTGGGTCGACGACGTTCTGCGCGCGCGCCGTCGAGTGCGCGAACAGCGCGACGGCGACTGCCGCTGCAACCATCCCGGTGAGGTGAAATCGCGGTACCATTCCCGTACACACGAGCAGACGCGGGGCGTTTGCTCTTCCCTATTTGTGCAGTTGCGGGTTCGAAAAGTTGTACGAAGTGTGACGCGGAAACTTTTTCGTGACCTGTCGTATTAGTCTCTGCGCCCGATGGATCTCACGCCACTCAAACGACTTCGCGGCCGCATCGTTGCCGCGATGGCCGCTCGGACGTCGATTCCCGCCCTGGCGGCCGGTCTCGGCGTGCTCGCTATCGCCGCGATTGCCGACGCGTCGCGGGGGCTTGTCGCGGGCTGGCGCGGCACGGCGCTCGTGGTCGCCATATGCGCCGCGGTCGCCGGCATCGAAGCCCTGCGCCGCGCTCTTCGATCGACGGACCTGTCGCTCGCCGGAATCGCTCGATACGCCACGGCGCGCTCGGACACGGGCCGAAACGCCATTGCGAGTTATCTCGAATCCCAACAGACGCGCGCGCTGCCCGACTACGTCGCCCACCGGCTAGCGGATGCCGCGTCGCGCGAAGTGGCCGAGCTCGTGCCGGCTCGTGTCGTCAGCCTGCGGCCGCTCGTAGTGGCGCTCGCGCTCGCGGGCGTTGCGGCGTTCGCGCTGGCGCTTCCCCTGGCGCGCGGCTACGACGCAAAAGGCAGGCTGCTGCTGCTTGCCGCCGATCCGATACCGGTCGTCGCACTCGCCGGCGCGGGAGCCGAGCCGGCACCGGTCGACATTCCCGACGCGCTGGTCGTGCGCGTCACGCCGCCTGCATACACGGGCGCTGCAACCGCGATCCTCGAGCATCCGAGCGAGATCTCGGCGGTCGCGGGCTCGCGTGTCGAGGTGCTGATCACACCGGGCATTTCCGATGTCGCCGCTACGGTCTCGGTCAACGGCGCGGAACCGGTTCACTTGACACCCGCATCGGACGGTACGCTGTCCGCAGGATTCGCGGCGGTCACCGAAGGCAGCATTGCCGTCCGCAGCGAATCGCCGGCGGGCGCGCGTGCGAACTTTCTGCTGCCGCTCAGCATTCGCGCCGACCGTGCGCCGGAGGTGCACATCACGAGCCCGAAAGGCGACGTGCTCGTCACTGCCGCCGCGCGACCGGCAACGCTCGCCGTCGAGTTCGACGCGATCGACGACTACGGCCTCGGCCGCGCACGTCTCGTCTACATCCGCAGCATCGGCGAAGGCGACTCGGCCGAATTCGTCGACGGAACGCTTCCCATCACGCTGGCGGCGTCCAGGGACGGTACGGCCACGGGCCGCGCGGTGCTCGACTTGAACAAACTGGGTGTCGTCGCCGGAGCGACGCTTGTCTTTCACGTCGAGGTCGAAGACAGAAACACCGTGACGGGACCGTCGACCGGCATGTCGGAGAGCATGGTGTTCGAAGTCGCGGCGCCTCCGCCGACAACGCCGATCACGATCGGCGATCTGAAGCCCGAGGAGCTGGCGCGCTTTCTCGTCTCGGAGCGGATGATCCTCGAGCACACGCTGAAGCTCGACGCCCAGCGGACAAAG